>JBEPTW010000086.1:0-15657 GCA_041691855.1 Verrucomicrobiota bacterium
ACGGCCTATCCGGTTCAACAATATAACGACTCGCGGGTGATTTCTATTCCGTTGAAAGATCGGCTCCATCCTCTCGTGTGGAATCGAAACGAATGGATTCCAACCACGATGAAGGGGTCGCCAAGTTCACCACGGACGTTCAAACGGGCAAGTTCGTGGACTTCTCCAGCGCCGAAACCGATTTCGGTGATCGACGTGAGGAGGTAAGAGAGAACAACGGTAAACATATCGTCAGTCATTTCGTTCAACCTCCGATGGGGTCAGGGCTCACGTACGACTACGAACCAGACAAAGCCGGTGAGCTTGCCTATAGTTTCATTGCCCAACATGGCCAGCTCACTATGTATCGCCTAGGCGGGAATAAATGGATGAAGTGTCCGATCGATCTCGAGCGCGTCGACTTCTTGGGTGCAGGGAATGAGCCGGGCCAGATCATCGTTCTGGGGCCGCGTCAGGAGGGTAAGCCGCGAGCGTTACAGTTGATGGATTCGGCCACGGGGCAACTTCGCGATGTGCTATTGCAAGACCCGCACTATGATTTTAACGGCTGGCTTTATCGTAATCCCACCACGGGCGACGTGCTCGGGGCGGAGTTCGAGCGTGATGGGCCACGAATGGTTTGGTTCAATGAGGATTACAGCCGCTTGCAAAAGATATTGGACGGATTTTTCCCGGGCCTCGTGGTGCAGGTCTACGGGAGCGATACGGCGCAAAAATTATTTTTGGTCGGTACGTACTCCGACAAACAACCCATTACCTACAGTTGGGTAAACCTTGAAACGCACGCAGTGGGCATGATCAAAAACTCCGCGCCGTGGATCGATCCGCAACGCATGCAGCCGATGAACATCATCAAATTCAAGACGCGAGATGGCCGGCGCTTGGACGCCTATCTCACTTTGCCCGCCGGTGCGTCCAAGGCCAATCCGCCGCCGCTGGTGGTCCTTTCCCACGGCGGACCGTGGGTGCGCGACGAGTGGGGCTTTGACGGCGAAGTACAGTTTCTCGCCTATCACGGCTACGCCGTCTTGCAGCCGAATTATCGTGGTTCCACCGGCTATGATTGGATGTTTCCCGAGGAGGATGAATGGAATTTCCTCAAGATGCATGATGATGTCACCGATGCGACCAAGGTGATCATGGCATCGGGCCTGATCGACAAAGATCGAGTGGCCATCATGGGTGGCTCGTTTGGCGGTTACCTGGCGGTATCCGGGGTCACCCACGAACCAGCGCTCTACCGTTGCGCAGTCACTAACGCCGGCGTGTTCGACTGGACACTGCAGGTACAAAGCAAAAAGTTCGATCAATACGATAGCCCGACTTACGGACGATTGATTGAAAAACTGGGTGATCCGAAGAAGGAGCAGGCCAAGTTTGCCGCCATGTCGCCCATCAATTTTGTGAGTCAAATCCGGGTTCCGGTTTTTGTCGCCGGCGGCAAGGACGACCACACGGTTGAAATCGAGCAGTCGAAACATCTCATTTCAGCTCTCGAAACGAACAAGGTGCCATACGAAAAATTTTTCGCAGGTGCGGAAGGTCATGGCATGCACCATTTGAAAGAACAAGCGGAGCTCTATGATCGAATCATCGTCTTTCTCGACAAATATCTCAAATCGGGGCGACCGGTCGTCGCCGCGCAGTAGACCAAGCTGCACTCGGCTGAAGAGAGCGTGAGAGCCAGTAAGAAATTTATATCTGCGGTGGGAGTTCATCCGCTTTTGATTTAGCCGCGCGCAATAGTAGCGCCAGCCTTCGATTGACTCGGTCTGCCCCGTCGGGTGTGCTCTTTTCTCCGCGGGGTTATCCCGGCGTTCTCCATCGACCGCAACGTTGGCCTCCGCCGCAAACCGGCCCGGACCATTGAACCAATAGCCTCAGCAGTTCAGGGTATTCAACGCTGAAAACGTCGGCTTAGCTCCCCTCGGCTCAACTCGAAATGCGTCGGTCGGCCCGCCGGACTCGCATGGGGTTGTGAGCAGGCAAACAATTCGCTGAGAAGCGCGTGGGCTTCGGTCTCGGTCATCGTGGTCGGAAGCCGAATCGCTTTCTGCGCGGCCAAACGGGCGAGTTCTTCGCCGGCGAGGTCCGCTTTTTTCGGATCGAGCCGCCCTTCCCTCATCAAACCAATCATGTCACGGAGGAAAATCTCCGCATCTGCTGGTTCCAGCCACACCGGCACCGCTTCGATTCGAAAGAAATTCCGGCCAAACTCGCCGACCTCCATCCCGTGTTGTCCGAGAAATTTCAAGTGGTCGAGGAGCAGCGCGCTCCCAATTGCATCCAACTCCACGGGCACGGCGAACAACAAACGCTGGCTGGCGATTTCGCCGCGGGCGAATTGCGCCTGCAACCGCTCAAACCAAATTCGTTCATGCGCGCTGCGCCGATCGAGCACCACAATCCCAGCCGGCGTCTGAAAAAGCGCGTAATCACCGTGCGCCGTGGCCAGAAAACGCCAGCCTGACAAGGATGCCGCCGTCGTCCGAACGGGTGAAATCGACGACGGTGCGGGCGGGGTCGAAACGGGTGGAAGGGGTGCGGTCGCGCCAACGACTGACCCCGTCGCAAAGCCAGCGGATCGCGATGGGATCGTCGCGAATGAACGAAATGGTTGTGACATCACACTCGGTGACGAATGGACGGGGGCAACGGCGGTGGCGGGTATCGTCGGCGCAGGCGGATTCACGGTTCTATTCCCATCGACGCTCGCAGCCGCCGCGACCATGGCGCCGCCCGTAATCGGCGAAGGCGCCCCAAACTCGCGCAACCGCTGCAGCACCGCGCGAATCACAAATCCCCGCACCGCGCCCTCGCTGCGGAAACGTACTTCGCGTTTTGCCGGATGTACGTTGACGTCGACCTGCGCAGGATCGAGTTCGAGAAACAGCACCGCGACTGGATACCGGCCTTTCGCGAGCGAGGTCGCGTACGATTCAATCAACGCGTAATTGAGCGTGCGGCTGTCCACCGGCCGCCGGTTTACAAACATCAACAGTTCGTGACGGGTCGATCGATTGACCGCAGGCTTCCCGATCATTCCGGTCAGCGCCAGCCCGTTGTCCCGCATATCCACCGCCAGCAAATCAGTGGTCATTTGCCGGCCAAAAATCTCCCCCACTCTTTCCAGCAACGTCGGGCACACGGGCGACTGAAACAAAACGCGCCCGTCCTCGACCAAAGTAAACGCCGTCTGTGGACACGCCAAGGCGTAGAGTCGCACGGTCTGGATAATGTGCGCCGACTCGGTGGCGTCGGTCTTGAGAAATTTTCGCCGGGCCGGCACCGAATTGAAAAGATGGGAAACAGTAATCCGCGTCCCCGGCGCGATGCCGCACTCGCGCACGTGGATGAGTTTTCCGCCGTTGATGACAATTTCCGTCCCGGTCGCCGACGCAGCCGGACGGGTTTGCATTTCAAAATGCGAAACGCTCGCGATCGACGGCACTGCTTCGCCGCGAAAACCGAACGTGTGCAACTGATCGAGATCGACCGTTTCAACCAGCTTGCTGGTGGCGTGCCGTTCCAGCGAGAGCAGTGCATCGTCCTTCGACATGCCACTGCCATTGTCCTCGACGCGGATCAACGAACGTCCGCCGTGGCGAAACTCCACCTCGATGCGGGTCGCGCCGGCATCGAGACTGTTTTCGACCAATTCCTTCACTACCGCCGCCGGTCGTTCAATCACCTCGCCCGCGGCGATTTGATTGGCGACTCGGTCGGAAAGAATGCGGATGGCAGACATGACGGCGTTCCCGTCACTCAGCCGAGGATTTTCTGCCAACGCTTAAACTGTTTTTCCACCTGCGCGGGGCCGGGCATGCCGGTCCCCTTGCGCAGCGTCATCGCCTTGCGCAAATCGAAGGTGTCGACCCAATCAGGTTTGAAGGCGGGATTGATCAGTTGCACATCGGCGTAGTCCAGGCGGTCGAGTGGGAGGGATTTTTGTTCGGCGAGTTTGACGACCGCGCCAACCGCGTGGTGCGCATCGCGGAAAGCCACGCCGTTTCGCACGAGATAATCAGCGAGGTCGGTCGCGAGCAGCGCCGGATCGGCGACCGCTGCGGCGCATTTCTCGCGATGAATCTCGATGCCTGCAATCGTCCCGGCCAGCACGTCGAGTGAAAGCGCGGTCTGGTCGTGGCTGTCGAACACCGGCGGTTTGTCTTCTTGCAGATCGCGATTGTAGGTCAGCGGCAATCCCTTTGTGAGCACCAGCAACGTGTGCAAATTACCCTGAAGGCGCGCGGATTTGCCGCGCAACAATTCCATCGAGTCCGGATTTTTTTTCTGCGGCATCAGGCTCGAACCGGTGCAAAACGCATCCGGCAATTCGACGAATTTAAATTCCTGACTCGCCCACAGAATCAAGTCTTCCGCGATCCGGGAAAAATGCACTCCCGCCAGCGCGCAGGCCGACGCGAACTCGATGAAGAGATCGCGATCACTCACCGCGTCCATGCTGTTTTGAGTGACTTGGGGGCGCCCCTTCGCGTCTACGAAGCCGAGCGCCTTCGCGCTGAATTCGCGATCAATCGGGAGCGTCGTTCCAGCGATGGCGCCGGAGCCGAGCGGGCACCAATTCGCGTGATCCGCCACCACGGAAAACCGTTCGGCGTCGCGCTGAAGCATTTCGAGATAAGCGAAAAAATGATGCGCGAGAAACACTGGTTGCGCGCGTTGCAGATGGGTGTAGCCGGGAATCAAAACGTCACGGTTTTTTTCCGCGATCGAAAGAATCGCCCGCTGCGCGCCGTCGATTTTCTGAATGAGATCAGTGCAAGCCGCCTTGAAGTACAGGCGCATATCCGTCGCGACCTGATCGTTTCGGCTCCGCGCCGTGTGCAACTTCGCGGCTGCGGGGACGCGTTTCGTAAGCGCTTGCTCGATGTTCATGTGAACGTCTTCCAGCGACGTCTCCCACTTGAATTTGCCCGCGCTAATTTCGGCCCAAATGGCGTCAAGGCCGGCGTGAATCGCATCGCGTTCAGCGCCGCTGATGAGGCCGACGTGCGCAAGCATGGCGGACTGGGCTTTGCTGCCTTGAATGTCGAATTGCGCGAGACGGCGGTCGAATGAAACCGATTCGCTGAAACGCAGCATGAGTTCAGCGGTGCCCACCGAGAAACGTCCACCCCAAGTCGCCTGTGCCTTTTTTGCCATAGCGGCCAAGCAACGGTTCGCCGCCGGTCTTGGCAACGAGGAAATCAAGCGGTGCCGGTGCGTTCGCGAACTTACGGTTTGCCGACATGCGCGAGCTTACCATCGTGCCAGCATGCGTTTTGCTGCGTTATTCCTGTGCTTTCTCGCGTGGACGGCCTCCGTGCTGCGAGCCGAAACCAACGCCGCGCCGATTCAAACTCAGTGGAACCATATCACGGTCGAGCCGATGAAGACGTCCATCTACGTCGGCAGCGTAAGGCTTAACACCGGCGTTTTTGAGCGGAATGGCGCAAAGTTCAGCACAACTTACGAGGCAAAGGTCGTGCCGTGGTTTTTTTGGAGTGAAAGTGGAAATATCACGCTCTTTCTCAACGAGGCTGAATGGGCGAAAATTGCCCGGGGCGAGCGAACTGATTTCAATGGCGAGGCGATGAATGTGAAAAACAAAACCCGTCACGTTACTGGCTGGGCGCAACCCGCTGACCGCACGTCAGGAAAAATCAAAGTCCGCGTCATGGCCGATGGCATCGAATTAATCTTCAACGGCACGTATCGACTCACTGAGTAAGACCTTGGCCACAAAAAGTCGCGTCGCCTACCAAAAGTCGTGGAGATACGGCGACCTCGCCGTAGTTCGTTGGTCCATCGCAGCGGGGTCGCTGCGACTCCAAGGTCATGAGCAAAGCACGGACTGGCCTCATCGAGGCCACCTACGGCTAAGCCGCGGTGAGGTCATTATCTACGGACAATTTTTCGCGACTTCTTGTGGTCATTCCAATCAGCTAAATTTTCTGATTCGTGCGGTGACGTCGGCGCGGAGGCGGTCGATGTGGGCGGCGATAAAACCTTCGATCGATAGTGTATCATCATGCACCAACGGAGTCAGGTTCACGGCCCACGTGAGCGCGGCGGCGCGATCGGTCGCGTGCGATGTGTGGAACGTCGCGTTGGCGAGTCGCCGACCGGCGGTGGCGAGATCGTAGCGCTTGCCGCCGGCAATCTGTGATTCAAAGACGGACACCAATTCCGCCGACAGGTTTGGATTCGCCGATACATCGAGCTCGTGCTTGTCGATATCCACCAGCCAATCGAGATCACGCCACACTTCGCAGCCGTAAACCTGCTTGGGTCGCTGCGCGACGGGTAACGCCCGCAAAGCCTCCAGCGAACGCAGCAAGACCGCGATATGCGTGTCGTGCTTGTCAGCGGGATTGTGCAGATAAATCGTGTGGGCCGGAGTCGTCGTGAGGATCGCCGTGAGATCGTTGCGAACGTCGTTCGATTTTGCGCTCTTCACCACTGTGCTCGGGTGCGCCAGTTGTACCATCGCCGAATAGCCTCCGATCCGCGCGGCGGTCCGCTGTTCCTGTCGTCGGACCGTTTTCATTTCTTCGTCGGTGAAATTGACGAACTTTCCCGCCCGCGGACTGCCTGAGCCATCGGTCACGACCACGCCGGAAAACCGACGCTCCGGCGAACCGTGGCATTCCGCAATGCCGTGATAGGCCATGATCTCGATGTCGTCCTGATGCGCGGCAATGCACAGGTGGGTCGTCCGCGAGAGCGCAGAGCCGAGCGGAATGCCCTCAGGCACGTATAAATCAGCAGCTGATTGGGATAATTTCATAGCCAGATTTGCTTCACGGAAATTCGCAAAACGGGGCAACAAGGGGAAGCTTCAAAACGCGGCGGTCGAGCCCCCATCCGCGCTCGATCAATTTTTTGCACTCAACCACTCGATCCCTACAGCCCGGCCATCCGCACTGAATTCAACTTGCGTGGCCGAGAGTCGGACATCGCCCGTCGCCACCTCAAATCGCCGGGGCAATCCGTCCAGGAATCGGCCGACGACCGGGGCGATTTCGCGGCCAAGCACGGATTCGTGCGGGCCAGTCATGCCGACGTCGCACATAAACGCGGTTTGTTTGCGCAACAGCGATGCATCCGCCGTGGCGACGTGCGTGTGCGTGCCGAGCACAGCCGTCACGCGTCCGTCGAGATGCCAGCCCAACGCCTGCTTTTCAGAGGTGGCCTCGGCGTGAATTTCGACGAGCGCGCCGTCGTATGTGCCGGTGAGTTTTTGCAACATCGCATCCGCGCAGAGAAACGGACACTCGGCCTTCATACCGATAAAACTGCGGCCGAGCACGGTGAACACCAGCAGTCGAAACCCATTTTTTTTCACGATCACGTGATCGCGTCCGGGGCAGGCAGCGGGAAGATTCGCCGGACGGCAAACGCAGTCGAGGCCGCCAATCTCGTTCTCAAATCCCTTCTGGTCCCAGACATGATCGCCCAACGTGATCACGTCCACGCCCGAGTCGAGCAGCACCTTGCAAAGCGAGCCGGTAATACCAGCGCCAGCGGCGGAATTCTCACCATTGGCGATCACGAAATCCAAACTGCGCGATTCGCGTAACTTTGGCACCACAGCGGAAACAATTTCGCGGCCGGGTTTGCCCACGATGTCGCCGATGAAAAGAAATTTCATGACAGGCGGTGGTGGCGTTTCGTGGCGGAGAGGAATCGTTTGGGTGGAAAGGGCGCTTGAGAGCAAGTGCCCGACCGCAAACCAACTCCGAAAATTGCCAGTTTACCGTGGGAGATAGCTCGCGTTGGAAGCGTTGCCGAGGGAAGTCGGGCTCAGGCGCGTCGCCTTGCCGGATTCGGTATCAACCAAGTAGAGACTACGCGTGTTGGGTCCACGGAAGGTGCACACAATGTGACGCCCGTCGGCCATCCAGACGGGTTCAATCGCGTCCGTCGGAGCATGGGTCACAATTTTGCTCGTGTTCGTGGACATGTCGAAGACTGCGATTTGGTAGCCCTTGCCCACGCCGGCGGTGAAAACGATCTTCTTGGGGTCAGCCGCAGACCAATCCGGTTCGGCGCAATACTTGGAAATATTCGTACTGAGGCGCGTCATACTGCCACCGGTGGCGGGCATCATATAAAGTTGCGGGCCGCCCGCGGCATCGGAAACGAACAGTAGACGCGAGCCGTCTGGCGACCACACGGGGGACGCTTCAACCGAGGGAGTGTTGGTGAGGCGCTTAATTTGGCGTCCTTGAGAATTTGCGACGTAAACCTCGGGATTACCTTCACCGGAAAGAACCATCGCGATTTGGGCACCGTTGGGACTGTAACGACCGCCGCTGTTGGTCCCCTTGAAACTCGCCAGCAGCGAAATCCGGCGGTTCGCCATTTCGAGCACATAAATATCCGGGAAGCTGGTGCGGTAACTGGTGAAAATAATCCGCGAGCCATCCGGCGACCAGCGCGGCGCAATGATCTGTTTGTTTTCCGCCGTCCAACGCAGCACGTCGCCAAAAAACAAATCCGACGTATAAATTTCCGTTTTCCCGGTCTTCTCGGCCACGAAGGCGAGTTTGCCCGCGAAAAATCCGCGAAGGCCGCTGGTCTTCGTGACGGCAAAGTCTGCGGCGCGCAGCAGTGCATTGCGCAGATCGGTGCCGGTCGCGGTTTCGGTGGCCAGCGTGGCTCCATTTTTGGAAATCGTCACCGTGACCTGCTTGGGACCGGCGGCGGCAAAATTAAGCGCAATCGCAGAACGGCTCGCTACAATACTATAACGGCCGTGCGCTTTGAACGCGGTGAGGGCGAGATTCTCCAACTCCGGTGAACCCGAGTTAATCGTGATCGCGATCGTGTTGTTGTCGCCTTGAACGTCGACGGTGCCGATGTCGCGAGCGGAAACTGTCTGGGTGAAAAGGGGCGCGGCCAAAGCCAGCCCGACGAGGAAACGAAATGCATTCTGCATGAGGATGTGACGCGAATTAATGAAGAAAGTTCTGGGCCGGTTTTTGTTTTACTCCCGGCAACGTACTCACAAGGTCAAACCGTACCGTTTTTCCAAGCAATTTTCTCACCGCATCGTGACCAACGACTCCATCAAAGAAGCACTCAAGCAGGTAAAGTATCCGGGATTCAGCCGCGATATCGTCTCATTCGGGTTGGTCCGCTCGACCGCTTTCGTCGACGGAACCGCCAAAGTTTCAATCGCGATCGCCACCTCGGACGCAAAGGTTCCGACGATCCTGAAGGCCGACGTGGAAAAATGTCTGCGCGCATTGCCCGAGGTCACGGACGTGATCATTGAGATTGCCGTTTCCGCCGCCAAAGCTCCGCCGGCGGCCGGCCAGGGCACTGTGGGCGGAGGAAAAACGCCCGCCGGTTTGAAGCATTCGGTCGCCATCGCTTCCGGCAAAGGCGGCGTGGGCAAATCGACTTTTGCCGTCAATCTCGCGTGCGCCCTCGCCCAACTGTTGGAAAAAGAAGGCCGGCCCGGAAGGGTCGGGCTGATGGACTGTGATATCTATGGTCCTTCCGTACCATTGATGATGGGCCTCCTTGGCCGTCCGGCAATTGACGGTGACTCCTTGGTGCCGCTTGAGCGACATGGCGTGAAGGTGATGTCGATGGGTTTTCTCGTGGATGACAATACGCCGGTCGTCTGGCGCGGTCCGATGATCATGAAGACCATCCAGCAATTTGTTCAAAACGTGAAATGGGGGGAGCTTGATATCTTGTTGGTGGATCTTCCGCCCGGCACCGGAGATGCTCAACTCTCCCTCGTGCAAACACTGCCGCTCGACGGCGCGATTCTCGTCACCACGCCGCAGGCCGCAGCGACGAACGTCGCCCGCAAAGGCGGACTGATGTTTCAAAAAGTAAACGTGCCGTTGCTCGGCGTGGCGGAAAACATGAGCTGGTTCGAGGACTCGGCGGGCAATAAACAGACCCTTTTCGGTGAAGGCGGTGGCGCGATCATTGCGGAATCGCTCAATACAAATTTGCTTGGGCAGGTGCCGCTGTATCCCGAGATTCGCGCTGGTGGCGATTGTGGGATGCCGGTGGTGGTTAATTCACCGGAAAGCAAGCCTGCGGTGGTATTTCGGGATATTGCGCGAACGTTGATGAAAAAATTGAAGGTGTGAGTACACTGATTGACACGGACACAACGAACTATCTAGGGTGAATCCCGCATGACACAACTGCAGGGCCACCAACCGCCGACTTTAAATTTCGGAAGCCTTTTTATCTGCCGTTAAAGAATTAACGCCTGCCATGACGACCACCACTTCAGAAAGCAACGGCAGCCGGGAATTCGTAAAACAGTCCAGCTTGTATCAGGAGTTTCTGGCCGAGCGGGAAGAAATCCTGAAGCACAAGTGGATCGAGTCGGAACGGCTCGGCTACGATATCGGATTCGAGCGCGCGTTGCTCGACTGGATTCGCAAACATCGCGACAGCTGGCGGGCAGCCCGCCGCGCGCAACTGGCCGCAGCAGGTGGGACCGTACCGCCGCTCGGCGACGAAACGAAAAGTATAGGGAAAGCTTAGCGCCCAGTGTCGCGGTTGCTTCAGATGGAGTCCGGTTCAGTGCCAAACAGCGAAATCCGACCGACCGCGGGATCGTTTTCGAACTGACCAAATAAAAAGGCCGGTCCACGAGGAACCGGCCTTGAAAATTTGAGCTGAGCCCAAACGAGATTACTTGATCTCTTTGTGCAGCGTGTGGCGCTTGAGGAAGGGATTGTACTTCTTCTTCTCGATGCGCTCGGTCACCGTCTTCTTATTACGCTTGGTGAGATAGCGGGAGGGTGGCTTCCCCTCTTTGCGGGCTTCGGTGCATTCCAGTGTGACAGTTTCTTGCATGGCTTAAATGGGTTGTAAAGGTCGACAGCAAAGCCGCACGCCCACCGTGTGCAACATCAAAGTTGTCCGGAATCGTTTCCGTGAAAAAAGCCTCTAAACGACTGCGCGTAAATCGCCATCGCCGCCTTTCATTAAGATATTAATCAAGCGCTTACCTTCTTTTCCGTCAGCGAAATCATTACGCCTCGTCGAAAGAGAGTCACTTGGCCGGAACTGGAGGACACGACGAGCGCAATACAATCAGCCGCGACGGAGATCGCGGAAGCAGCCGCGTGGCGCGTGCCTAACCCGCTGGGAAGAGTGTGAGTATAGTCGGACGCTTGAATGAGCGACCCGGCGGACTCAACCACTCCGTCGCCGCGGATCACAAACGCACCGTCGATGGATGAAAATTCCTTGATCGTTTCGTCCATGAATGGATTCAAGATATTCCGATCCTCCTCCTTGTACCCATAAAATGGATTAAGGACGAGCGGCTTGGTCAGTTTTCCAACTTTGTCGCTATCGCCCACGACAAACAGGCAGCCCACCGGCCGTCCTTCGCGACCCTCAACCGCAAGCTCCGTGGCGACCGCGACCAACCGTTCCAGCACCTCCGGTTTTACGTCCTGCGGCAAAAGATCAGCATGCCCCGTCAGGAGGGTTTGAAATTCTTTTTCCACGTCCACGACGACGATTGTATCGAATTGATTACTTCCCGTCATGCCGCCCACACAGCAAAGCCGGTCGTTGAAAACCAACAAGCCGCGGGTCAGTCCCACCAGCACCGCACTCCGGAGCTGCGCCATGCGTTGACTGGAAAATGAACGAACCTGAATGGTTTCATCAAAATGCGCGGGATGATCCTCGGCATCAGTCAAGCTCCGCGTCACCAAAATAGTTTTCAACCTGGTTTTCCATTGGGGAGACTCAAAACCACCGGAGAACGTATCGCCGAAAATCATCAATCCGGTGCAACCGCTGCCGCTCGCGATTTTTTCCGCTTCGCGCAGCACGACGCGATTGACCCGGCTCTGCGTCGCCGGAACCGGCTTGGGCGTGAGACCACCAAAGCCCGCAACCAACCGTTCATGAAAATTATCGAGATCGGCCGCTTGCAGGAGGCTGTTAACGAAATCGTGCTCTTTCAACAATCGCGCCAGCGCAGCGAGCACCTGAAGATAATCGCGAGCCTTCTCGTCCGCGATGAGCATGATCAACAGATGAACCGGCTCATTTTCGAGCGCCCCGTCATAGCGAATACCGTAATGGCTCCGGCCGATGGCCAGCACATAGCGCCGTCCCATCTTTACGCGCACGTGGGGCATCGCCACTCCGAGACCGAGATACGTGGTCATCGTATTTTCCCGACGGAGCAACCCTTTCAAAAGAGTGTCGCGATTCAGGTCGGGAAACCGATCAACGGTCAAGTTGAGCAGCTCGGAAAGGGCTCCTTCGATGTCCGCGCTGCCCAAGTCCACCACCCGGCTGCGCGAGATGTATTTGTCGAGGCGCATAAAATCAGACCGCTCGATTGATTAAATTAATCGGTACCGCAAAGAATAACCCAACCAAGGAAAAACCCGCCGGATGTTGCGACCGCCTCAGCGTGGCCGCCGTCACTTTTCCCACTCCAACGCACCCTTCTTAACTTCGTAGAAAAGTCCCAACACCAGCACCCCGAGAAAGAAAAACATCGGGCAAAGAATTGCGATATGGTTAGCCAGGAAATCGCGATAAACAAACGTCCAAGGAATCAGAAAAACCACTTCGATATCGAACAGGATAAACAACATCGCCGTGACGTAGAATTTGACCGAAAACCGCGTGTGTGTGCTGCCGTCCGATGGAACGCCGCACTCATACGCCGTATCCTTGATCGCGTTGCGGCGGAATCGCTGGCCCAAAAGTTGACTGGCCGTAATAATTCCAATCGTAATCGCAGCAGCGAGAACGACCTGGATCAGGATAGGCAAATAGGCGGCGTAACTCATCGAGTGGAAGATGCGCGCAGATACGCCCGCGCATCAAGAATTTTCAAGGTGTATTGCCCACTTTTTCCACCTGCACGTGTTTGATATCCGTTGAGCCGACCCCCAATTGCTGAGCGAAATCGAGCATCCGGGCATCGTCGTCTGAAATCGGCGCAAATCCGTTTTTCTTTCGCGCGGCATTCAGCTTCTCGAACATGTAGGTATCGAGAATAACCGGGTCGGAGCTCATCAACAGCGACGGTTCCGATACGGTATAAAGGGAATTGAAGTAGGGTCCGCCGATAAATTGATAAAGCTGCAGACTGGCGATGTTGAGCACCCACCCTTCGCGCAGTTCGGGGATAGCTGCCATCTCCGCCACCGCTGCCGGAGCCGTTGCCGGGCTCTTGAAGAAACGGAAGGTGTTACTCGCATTCCAAAGCGTGGCGTTAACCAAGGCGCCATTTATCCCCAGAACCGGGTGATCGGTATAAACTGGCAGATTGATCCAGAAATCGGCGTCCAAAAATAATGGAGTCGCAAGAAAGCTCTTGCGGTCTTCTTCCGTCGTGGTCGTCGCCTTCCCGCCCGCTGCGGCTTCAACGGCCCGATCATTCGTGATCGGATCAAACCGTGAGGGCAACGGACTGTCGTAAAACCAAACCGGGTCGTAAAATTTACCCGACTCCAACACGTACACCGGGTGTCCGGGGAAAGGCACTTGGCCGGTTGCAAGCGACGGCAGAAACCCAGTGAGGCGCAGACGCAGCGGATTTAATCCGACCAGAAATATGTTTTCATTCGCAAAGCCGCGTTTTTCGAGGGCCGCAATCACACCCCGAACCAAGCCAAAGGGAGTGGCGAGACCCGGGCCGGAATCGGCATAAATTTTCAAACCCACTTTTTTCTTTGGTCCCGGCACTAGCTTATGGCCGGTGGTTTTTTCATAATTCTGAAAAAGTTGCTCGACCGCATAGCGGTAGTCGGCGTCGCTGAAGTCGACCAGTTTGTGCTCCATAATGGGAGCAACCAGAGGCGCTTTGTCAGCCGCGAAGGCCGAAAGGCCCGTGGCAAAAGCCAGGGCAACGAGTGTATTCTGCAGAAATGAAGGCATGGGAAATGTCGCGCGGATCGTCGGAAAAAAGGGGCCGCGCAACTTGACAGACACCGAGGTCCGTTAAAAGTTTAATCGTCCCGCAAATACTGGACAAATTGAGCTGATTGCTTCCCCTTCCGTTTCCGCCCGAGGCACTGGTTTTCATTGGTGCCAAGGCCAGCTCCGTCCAGTTACCCGCGGATTCGTTTACGTGTCTGTCATAAAAGCCAGCAGCCTGCGCGATCTCAAGAATCGCATCAACATCCACGACGTGGTCGGTCGTGTCGTAACCCTGCGGAAAGCCGGCGGCGCGCGCTTCAAGGGCCTCTGCCCTTTTCATTCGGAAAAGACGCCCTCGTTTAACGTTTCGGCGGACAAGGGTTACTACAAGTGTTTCGGCTGCGGGAAAGCCGGCGACATCATCAACTTCGTGATGGAAACCGAGGGACTGCAATTCACCGAATCAGTGGAAGCCATCGCCCAACGGTTCGCCTTTACCCTCGAATATGAGGAAGGCACCGGCGGCCCGACTCGCGAAAGCCGTTCGCTGCGCCAGGAGATTTTCGATATCCACGACCTGGCGGCGGACTACTACCGGCAGGCGTTTCTCGCCAAAAACCCGCATGGGGAATTTATCCGCAACTATTGGGTCGAAAAGCGCCGTTTTACGCCTGAACTCGGGGAGGATTTCAAGATCGGCTTTGCGCCGCCGGAGGACTCGGGACTCGCCGCCGTGTTGATCAAAAAGGGGTTTACCGAGGACGCGCTGCGCCAGTGCGGACTTTTTTTTACCCGCGATGGCGCGGTGCTGACGATCGGGGCCATGCGACCACGATTTCGAGGACGACTGATGATTCCAATCCGCGATCACCAAGGACGCGTGGTGGCATTCACGGCGCGTCAACTCGAACTCACCCCGCAGGACGATCCGGCGCGTGAGGCCAAATACGTCAACTCGCCCGAGACGCCGGTCTTCACCAAAAGCAACCTGCTTTTCAATCTTGACCGTGCGCGCAGCAATGCCGGCGACGGCCATCCATTTGTCCTCGTCGAAGGACAGCTCGACGCCCTCCGCTGCTGGAGCGTGGGTTTAAAAACGGCCGTTGCGCCACAGGGAACGTCGATCACCGAAGGCCAGCTCGCGTTGTTGCGACGCCATCATCCGCAAGTGGAATGTTTTTTCGACAGCGACAACGCCGGCCAAAAAGCTTCTCTGCGTTTCCTGCCCATGGCCCTGAAAGCCGGCCTGGAAGTGCGTTTCCTGATGTTGGCCGGAGTTGAGAAAATGGACCCCGATTTGCTCTTTCTTGAACGCGGGCTCTCGGCGTACGAAGAAGTCCGGAAGAGCTCCCTTTCGGCGATGGAATTCGCCTGCCGCTCCCTGCTTCCTACTCCGCTGACTGCGTCCGCCGAGCAAAAATCCCGCGTCGCGACCGCGCTGTTCGAGATTATCGCCCAAACCGACTCCGACGTCGCGCGCATGTCCTTTCTCGGCGAAATCGCGCAATTCATCCGGGTCCCACTGAATGCATTGGAAAAGGATTGGCGCGCTCAACAGGCGCGGCGCGGCAACAACGGACGGTTTGCCAACCCGAATGCCCTTCCGCCCGCCGAAACAAAACCATCCGCCGAGCTTTTTCATTCCGCCACCGAAGCTCATTTACTTTTCCTCTGTCTGCATCACGAGCCGGTGCTCCGCGCTCTCGCCAACCAGTTGCCCCACGAATGGATCGACCAATCCCACGCCGCCGGGATCGTCTTGAA
>JBEPTW010000087.1:0-15505 GCA_041691855.1 Verrucomicrobiota bacterium
GGGCCGTGATGCCGCGAAGTTGCGCGGCGCGTGCGAGGGCGGCGGCGTGATTGCCTGAGGAGTGAGTGACAACGCCGTTCGCGGCCTCGGCGTCGGTCAGCGAGAAGACGGCGTTGCAGGCGCCGCGCGATTTGAAGGCACCGGCGGCTTGGAGATTCTCGCACTTGAAGAAAAGTCGGGTGCCACATTCCCGATCGAGCGCTTCGCTGGTGAGGACTGGAGTGCGCTTGATGAACGGCCGAATGCGTTCGTGGGCGGAGCGGATGAGGTCGAGGTCGAAGGACATTGAGTGTGCCGGGGCTGGTTGACCAAACCCATGGAAGAGGAATGGCCGGCGAAATACACTAAAAACACGAAATAAATCTTCCGGCGGAATAACGAAAAGCGGGATGGAGTTTGATTTTGAGTGAAGCAAATCTAGGGTGCGGCCATGACGGTCAAAAAACTTCTTCACACTCGGATGCGGGTTAACGATATTGAGCGTACCGCGAAATTTTATGAGGAGGCGCTGGGGCTGAAAATTGCGCGGCGGCATACCTCGCCGCGCGGGGCGCAGTTGGTTTTTCTCGCGACACCCAACAGCGAGGAGGAGATCGAACTCTGCCAATTGGCCAATTCGCCGTCGGTCGAGGTGCAGCCGGACTTGATGCATCTGGCGTTTGAAGTGGACGATCTTACCGCGTTTGCCGCCGATTTGGAGAAGAAAGGTTTCAAGTTGAGCGACGGTCCGACCAAGTCCGGCAGCGGGATGATCGCTTTCATCGATGCGCCCGAAGGTTACGAGGTGGAGCTGATCGAGAAGGCAAAATAACGCGACGCGTGGTTTAGTCGGGAGTATGGCCTAATTTTAAAATGACCGGCGATTTCGCAGCTAATAACGACGGCTGGGCCGACGCGTGGCCGGATGCGCTGGCTTTTATTTCCGGGCTGGCGCTCGCATGGTTCGGTGGCTGGAATACGAAGGATCTGGTGTGGAGTTTGTGGCTTTCGAGTCTTCTGGTCGGTTATGCGATGATCGTCTGGACGATTTTCGGACCGATGGCGCAACTGTTCCGCGGGACCGGCGGAGCGACAGAGCCTCCGCTGTTCGCACAGTCGGTCACGGGTGGAATTGCCGTGGCGGGAGGTCTGTTTCTGCTGGCCTTTTTCACGTTTCATTTCGGCATGTTTCATTTTGTCCATTCGGTTTTTCTCGAATCGTTTTTTCCGATTGATGCAGGCCGTTTACACGGATTTCCCGGACCGCATTTGTATTGGCAGGTGGCGAAAGCCTATTGGCCATTCGTGTTGGTGGCGGCGGTCGCGGAGCGTCAGGCGTTCAAGGTGCCTATGTTGAATCCACGCACGGAGGATCGGGCGGTGACCGCCGGAGCAATTGCCGATCGGAAGAGTTCCTTCAATGCGGCGACTAACATGATGGCTCCCTATAAAAATGTGATCCGGCTGCATCTCTTGATTTTCTTTTTCGCATTCGCGAGCTTCGCCAAACTGGAAAGTTTTTGGGTCTACGCCGTGGTTTATGCGGTGTATTTCTTCCCGTGGCGGCTGGTGCGGCGGGTTAAGGCGGCGTGAACGAAAGTGACGCGCGGCCGGCGCAAGCATCGGCCCTACAGTAAGCGGCACCATCTATTTTGCAGAGACAGCCTACCGTCCGCCGAACTTTCTTTCCCAGGAGAAAAGATATTGCTGGGCAAGGCCTGCAAGGGGGCCGAAATGGGTGCGGCCGAAATGAGCCACCTGCGCGGGTTTCCAATCATCGAGACCGTACCGACGCGCGAGCGATTTTAAAACCCAGGTGTCGACGGGAAAGGCCTCGAGTTTACCGGCACCAAAGAGCAACACGCAGTCGGCGACTTTTTCTCCGACTCCGGGCAATTCCAGCAGGCGCGCCTTGGCCAGTGGATAAGGAAGGTATTCGGTTTCTTCGAGCCAGCCCGGTCGCGCGGCGATGAACTTCGCGGTCTCTGCGATATAGCGCGCGCGAAATCCGAGCAGGCAGGCGCGGAGGTCTTTTTCGGAAGTGGCGGCGAGCTCCGCCCACGTTGGCAGTCGATGTAGCGTTCCCTCCTGCTGGCCGGCCGGTATTTGTCCGGGCCAGTCGCCCGGCAAACCGTGGCGCTCGGCGAGGAGCGCGATCATTTGTTTGATCTGCACAATCTGCTTGGTGGCGCTGCACAAAAAACCGAGGAGGGTTTCGCCGAAGGGTTGGCGGAGAATGCGCAGGCCGGGATAGACGGCGATGCATTGGGCAAGATGCGGATCGCTGCGCCACGGGAGCGCGTCGGTGAGAGCGGCCCAGTCGAGATCGACCCCGAGGTAGCGGGATAATGCCGTCGCCGTCTGTTCATCTGATCGGCCCGGGCTCTGCCATTCGAGTGAACTGTTGTTCAGGCGCAGTTGCGCGATCGAGTCACCCCAAAGACCCGACCAAATTCCGTCGGCGCAATGCCAGCGGAAGGCTTGGCCGCCATCGAGGGTTTCGCCGAGGACAAAGGGCGAGGGCATCCAGCCCGAGAATTGTTTCCAAGTTTTGGCGGACATGGCGCGTTTTTTTTCGCGGAAAATCCGGGGCGGAACGAGTGCGATAGCACGATCTCGGCGGGTTAGGGATAACCCTCCGTACCTGTTAGGGCGACGCGGGTTGTTCCCAGAGGTAGCTGCCTTTGCTGGCGAGAACTTGATTGTCGGTGCCGATAAAATCCATTTTCCAGGCGACGGGGTGGGCTTTCTGGTCCGGCCAATCGTCCGCAGTGAGGCCCAGGTTGAAGACATTTTGTCCGTTTTTCAGCTCGGTAGAAAAGATGTAGTTCTTCGGTTTCGTATCGGTCGGCGTAATGACCTCGAGATTAATTTTAACCGGCACGGTCGCGCCGGGATTGGCGAGACGAACGAAGAAATAGAATCCGGAACGTTGTTCGAGATGGGTGCGAAGAACGACCATTCCATCGGTATTTTCCTTGCCGGTAAAATACTCCGAAATGCGTTTGAAGGACTCGCCCTCCTTCCAGCCGAGGAACACGCGGGTGATCGCGATTTTGCCATCGCTGGCTTTGTCCGCTGCCGCGAGCACGCTGGACGACGCAAGCGAGGTAAAGATGACAATCGCTGCGACGAGACCGTGAAAGCTTGAAGGGTGGCGCATGAGTGAAACAGACGCTGCAATCACGGGCTTTGGAGGTAAACCTTTTTGTACAGATGGACGCCGACGGGCGCAGGATCCCAGTTTTTTACCGCGGGATTGATCAAGTAGGTCTTGGTGCGAAAAACGATCGGGGCGATCGGTGCTTCTTTGAGGAGAAGGGCCTCGGCTTGTTGGAAAATTTTAAACCGAGCCTGTACGTCGGCAGTGCGCGCCGCTTCGTCGAGCAAGTGGTCGTATGTCGGGTTAGACCACCCGGTCCAGTTGTTGCCATTTCCGGTCGTGAAAATGTTCAGGAAAGTCACGGGGTCGGCGAAATCGGCGACCCAGCCGCAAAACGCAAAGGTATGCGTCATGGTCTGCTGATTTTGAAAAAATGTTTTCTGTTCGTATGGCTCGATGCTGATTTGCACTCCGAGTTCGCGCCGCCACATCGCCTGCAGGGCCTCGGCGAGTTTGGGTTGGCGGACGTCGTTGAGAACTTGCAGCGGAAGTGTCGGGAGTCCTTTCCCACCGGGATAACCGGCTGCTGCGAGCAGGCGTCGCGCTTCGTCGAAACTGTCGCGCGAGCGTTTCGGGGCGACGTAGCCGGCGCAATTCGGCGGCGTGATGGAATACGCCGCAGGCCACGCGCCCTCAAAAACCGTGCGGGAAATGGCCTCGCGATCGATGGCGGAGGCCAGCGCCTGACGGACGAGCGGGTTGTTGAAAGGCGGTTTTGTGACGTTGAAGTTGAGATAGAGAATATCGAGCAGTGGATCGTTGCGATAAACGCCCGGGGTCTGGTCGCGGTAAGTGGGAATCTTGGAAGGTGGCAGGTCGTACGTGACGTCCAACTGACCCGAGCGGAAATTGCGTTCCTCGACATCGGCGCTTTCGATCGGGAAGAAAATGATGCGATTGAGCCGCGTCGTCGCGGCGTCCCAGTAGAATGGATTTTTGGTGACGACGATGCGCGAGTTCGGAGTCCATTCGGTAAGGACAAACGGGCCATTGCCGACGAGGTTGCCGGGGCGCGTCCATTTGGTGCTGCGTTCGTCCATCCGGCCAAACTTCTCGATCGTGGCGCGATGCAGGGGAGACCAGGTTGGATGCGCGGCGAGCGCGGGCAGGTAAGGCGTAGGCCGTTCCAAGGTGAGGCGGAGAGTGAGGTCGTCCGGGGTGGCAATGCCGACGGCGGAGAAGTCAGTAATTTTACCGGCGTTGAAAGCTTCGGCGTTTTTGATCGGCCAGAGCATATAGGAATATTCACCCGCAAATTTGGGCGTGAGGAGACGTTGGAAAGCATAGGCGAAGTCGTGCGACGTCACCGGGTCGCCGTTCGACCATTTGGCGGTGGTGCGCAGATGAAACGTATAAACCAAGCCGTCCGGCGAGACCTCCCAGCGTTCGGCCACTCCCGGCAATGCCTCGGACGTTTTCTCGTCGAGCACCGTAAGCCCCTCAAAAAGTGCGACGACGATGTTCATATCCGTATAGGCCGTGATGATATGCGGATCGAGATCCTGCGGTTCCGCGAGGTTGCCCAGCAGCAAGGTCTGAGTGCGGATGCCCTCCTCAGCCGGGGTTTCGTGTCTGGAGCAAGCGCCGAGAAAGAAACAAAACAAAAGGGCTAAAACCAGAGGGCAGCAACGGTTCATGGTCTGCACTAAAACGTCAAACGCTATGGCGGCAAGGAGCGGCGCAACTATTTATGTCGAGTCTCTAATAAACCCGGTAATCATCCGTAGTAGAAGCGAGGTCTCGTGAATATCGAACCGGAACAACATCATGTCGGAAACGATTCCAGCTCCTTGGTACAGGAAGCGGTGGCGCGCCATCAAGCGCCTCTCCTG
This sequence comes from Verrucomicrobiota bacterium, assembly GCA_041691855.1. Taxonomy (GTDB): domain Bacteria; phylum Verrucomicrobiota; class Verrucomicrobiia; order Opitutales; family Opitutaceae; genus Lacunisphaera. The sequence goes on from JBEPTW010000087.1 coordinate 4,975, forward strand.
CGCTATGCGACCCGCCTTCTCGGCGGGGACGTCGAGCGTGCGCGCGACGTGGTGCAGGATACATTCGTCCGTCTCATGGCCCAGCCGGCCGCCGCTGTGGAAAGCCACCTGGCTGAATGGGTTTTCACCGTCTGCCGCAACCGGGCGCACGATGTGTTACGCAAGGAAGGGCGCATGAAACGTTTTGAGGAAGGACAGGCCGAGCGATTGACCGCCGCCGATCCGCGTCCCGGCCGGACGCTCGAACGCAACGAACAACACGAAACGGTGCTGCGCTTGATCGACCACCTGCCGCATAACCAGCAGGAAGTCATCCGGCTGAAATTTCAAAACGGATTCAGCTACCAGGAAATCAGCCGCATCACGTCGCTGTCGGTGACGAATGTCGGTTTCATCCTGCACACCGCGATCAAGGCATTGCGACGCGAGATGGCCGCGCAACCCGACTAATAAATACGTCTGCCGACCACTGAAAATGGAGAATGAGGAAATGATGCAGAATACACTTCTACCCGACGATCCGCGGCTGACCGCATACGCGCTCGATGAAATGGAGCCGGCGGAACGCATGGAATTTGAAAAACAGCTCCAGCAAGATGCGACCGCGCGCCAGATGGTGGCGGAGATTCGCGCGACGGTTGCGTCGCTGGCAAACGCATTAGCGGACGAACCGATTTCGCTGTCGATGCCGGCGGCGGAAGGTGAGCGGTCGGTCGCCCATGCGGCGATTATTCCCGGACGGGATTTTCGCCGGTTGGATGGCGGGCCGTTGGTGCCGGAGGGAATGTTGGGAAAGAAAATCAAATTCCCCCATTTCTATTATCTGGTGTCCGGTTTGGCGGCGGCCTGCTTCGCGGTTTTCTTCGTGTATTGGCAGCGAACTGCGCCATTGCATGAGAATAAAAAATACCTCGAGGTTCCGCTGACGGCGGCAAACAGCACGGGCGAAGCCGGCGGAATAAAAGTGGAATTGCATACCGCGATCCCGGCGGCCGAGGAATCGGGTTCCCTATTGTCGGTGCAAGTCGATCGCGCGTCGTACGCGGCCATCCGTCGTTTTATTCAGCAAGGCCAGCGTCCGCCGGTTAATGCGGTGAAGATCGAGGAATTGGTTAACTATTTTCCTTACGACTATGCCGGACCGGAGCGTGCGGGGTCCAAGGGAGAATTCAGCGGACCGCCCTTTGCGGCGCATCTGGAAGTCGCGAGCGCTCCGTGGGCGCCGGAGCACTGGTTGGTGCGCATTGGTTTGAAAGGACGCGAAGTCTCCGAGGCGGCGCGACTGGCGGCTAATGGCACGCTCGTCGCGATCGCGAAGGAGGTGAGCATGCAGGTGAAATTTAATCCGGTGGTGGTGCAGGCTTATCGCTTGATCGGCTATGAGCATCGGTCGCTCGCCAAGGATGATTTCAACCGTGATAGTATCACTGCCGGCGAAATCGGCGCCGGGCGCATGGTGACCGCTCTCTACGAAGTCGTCCCGGTCGGGATCGAGATGCCTGTCGCGTCGGGCGTTGATGCGCTCAAGTATCAGATGGCGAAGGCGGACTATCCGAATTCGAAGGCGCGAAATCCCGGATCGACTGAAATGTTGACCGTGCAAATCCGCTATCAGGACCCGGTGGGTAACGGGAGGAACCAGCTGGAGTTTCCGCTTTACGACAAGGGGACGCGTTTCGCCGACGCGACCGAGGATTTCAAATTTGCGTCCTCGGTTGCGGCATTCGGCATGATCCTGCGGGATTCGCCGTACAAGGGATTGGCGACTCTGGCGGATGTCGCGGCGTGGGGCCGGGCGGGAGTCGGGCGGGATGCGGGTGGATATCGGAATGAATTTATCGGAATGGTTGAGCGATCGAAGCGGCTATTGCAGTAACTGGGAGCGGGGACGCGTTTGTGGTTTCGGGGAAGGATCGTTGGTGGCAACGGTCCCGACCGATTTCGAAGCCAGCTCGAGTGCGGTTGTGATCTTTCAAGGTCGGATAGTAGCACAGGTCTCCGGCCTGTGATTCCGGTCCCCACAGGCCGGAGGCCTGTGCTACGAATGAAGCGACGGTTGATGGCGACGATGCAGGGGTTTAATGCCTCGGGGCTTGCGCCGAGGATTTTTTATTTTGATTCTGCTCGCATGGCTATTTTCGGTCCATTTTCCACGGTGAGAGCCCAGTCGGCAAACGATCCCCGCTTTGCGGCGGCGCATGAATATCTCGCGGATTTGCTCGATCCAAATTCGGCGGCCTTCCGCCGCTTGAACCAGATCGCAGCAGGCGTGACGGAACGCGTGGACCTCGTTGGCGGCGCGTTTGCCTTGGAACAAGTTTACAATGCCAAGTCGCGGGCGGATGTTTTTTTTGAATCGCACCGGAAGTACATCGACGTGCAATTGGTGCTCTCCGGCGCAGAGCGGATGGAGGTGATCGACATCTCGCGGCTGACGGTGAGTCAGCCTTATTTGGTGGAGCGGGATTTAATCAAGTACGCTGATTTCGTCGCCACTTCGCATCTCACGATGAACGCTGGAAACGTCGCGATTTTTTTTCCGGTCGACGGCCATCTGTCGACGCTGCTGCCGGAGGCCGGTCCCGTGCTGGTGCGCAAATCCGTAGTGAAAATTCCCGTCGGCTAAAATGTCGACGCGCTCGTGCCGGACGGCGGGGCGGCATCGGCGCAAAAACGATCATGAATTATCGTCATCACTTTCACGCGGGAAACTATGCAGACGTCTTCAAGCATGTTCTGCTCCTTCAGCTCATCCGCGCGATGCAGCGAAAGGAAAAGAGTTTTCTGTATCTCGATACACATGCGGGTCGGGGCGGCTATGATTTGTCGATTCCCTCCGCGCTGCCCGACGGACGTTCGCGCGAACCCGAGTACCCGGCGGGCATCGGCCGCTTTTGGAACGCGACGACAGCGAAGTCGTCGGTGATCGAGGATTATTTGGCGCTGATCCGGCGTTTCAACGATCGCCAAGGCGCCACGGGACCGGAGTTGAAATTTTATCCCGGTTCGCCGTGGGTGGCGAAGCTGTTGCTTCGGGCGCAGGATCGAATGGCGTTGTTTGAGTTGAGGGCCGACGATGCGGAAGCGTTGGACTTTGAATTTGCTCGGGAATCGCGGGTGAAGGTTCAGGCAATCGATGGCTACACTGGTTTGAAAGGAGCGTTACCGCCGCCGGAAAAACGCGCCTTGGTGCTGATCGACCCACCTTTTGAGAGCAAAGACGAGTTCGAGGATATCCTGACCGGAGTCAGGGACATGCTGAAGCGTCTGCCGAGTGCTGTTTGTGCAATTTGGTATCCAGTGACGGAACGCGTGCGAGTGGACGGGTTTCACCGGGCGTATTTGGAATCGGTACCGCCACCCACGTTGTATGCGGAAATCCGCATTGCGGGTGACAGTTCGCAGCTGCGGATGAAGGGTTGTGGGTTGTTGATCCTTAATCCGCCATGGCAAATCGAAGGAGAAATCCGGAGCGTCCTGCCGCTACTGGTGGAGCGGTTGAAGGTGGACGCGGGAGCTGGATTTGAGTGTGGGTGGCTCGTGCCGGAGCGGTGAGAAAAATGGCCGTGACCGCTCTGACTTTGGTCTGCGATCGAGGCAATGGACAAGTGCTCTGCGTCGCATCGGGGCAATAAAAAACCCGGCCGAAGCCGGGTTGGATTTGCCAGGAGCAGATGCGTTTTACTGGCGCTCTAAACGCTGAGTGACGCTGAGCGATTTGATCGGCAGCAGTTCCAGTTCCACGCGGGGATTGATCAGCGCCGGTGGTTTGAAGAGAAGACGGTCCGAGGAAAAATCGCGGGTGAGGGCGTTCTTAACGGGGGTCAGCGCCGCAGCGAGAGCGGCCAGTGGGCGTTTGCGGAGGTGATTGGGGAAGTAGGTCATCGCGTTGAGGAGGCTTGGGGTTTTAGAAAACGGCGGGTCAATGCCGTACAAGGTGAGAACCGGATCGAGGATGTTTTGTTCCTCAAAATCCGGTAAAAAACCTGTGCGCATGCTGGCCAAGAGACATGCGCACAGGTTGTGCTTTCCACTGCTATGCTACCTGACGGTGCAGATCGGGCGCGCTGGCCGGAGCCAGGTGCTTTTTCGGCAACGCGATGGTGAGCACGCCGCGGGCGACGGACGCCTGCAAGGCTTCGTAGTCAAACCCCGCCCCGAGCCGCAGTTTGAGCTGGTAGTCGCGTTGCACCTTTTCGAGGTGTAACGCCTGCCAGTTGACGCGGACGTGGTGGGTCTTGCGGGCGGTCACAAATACGTCGGGGCCTTGCGTGGCGATCTCAATGCCGCTCGCATCCACGCCTGGCACATACACGACGAGCTTGAGGCCCTGCGCCATGTCGATGCAGTCATAGTGCGGCGAACGGAAGTCCGGTGAAGCGGACTCGATGCTCGGGAAGCGATTATGGTGATTACGATGTATGATGGTATGCATGGTTTCTCCTCTCGTCGGTTTTAGACCGCCGGGACTCCTGGGAGCTGAGGTTAACCGATTTACGGTTTCGTCAGGTCAGGCAGCCCGTGCCGGTGGCTTTATTAGACCACATGGCAATGGTCTGGCGCATCTGATGGTTGCAGCATGCCTGTTGGACGGCCTTCGTAAGCGAAGTGCCATCCGGGCGGTGCTGAACTGTAAGCGTCGGTGCCATGTTGGTCTATCGAGAGCTAAAATGCACAACTCGTGCCGGCCGCCAAATATTTTTTTGAAATCTACAAATACAGTTGGGGCCAATTTCAGGACTGATCTGCGGTGTGGCCACGGAGATGATGGGCGAAGCGCCTGCGGCTGCCGGGCTTGCGTGGATGACGCGACGTTGGCAGCCTGCGTTAATGAAACCATTGACTGATGGGACGACGACAGTGGGGGAATTGCGGGAACGCGTGCTCGCCTTCGTGCACGCGCGGGATTGGGAACAATTTCACTCACCGAAAAACCTCAGTATGGCGCTGGCGGCGGAATCGGGCGAGTTGATGGAGCATTTTTTGTGGGCCGAATCGAAGGACTCGCTGCAGGTCGCGCACGATCCGAAAAAGCGTCCCGGCATCGAAGAGGAGATCGCCGATGTGGTGATCTACGCCTTGGAGTTCGCTAATATTTGCGGCATCGATCTCGCCGCCGCGATTCAGCGGAAGATGGCTGCGAATGCCCAAAAATATCCGGTGGAAAAAGCCCGCGGCCGCGCGGACAAGTACACGGAGCTTTGAGGTTTCGTTTTTCGATTATTGATTTTCGATTGTACGGTTCTGATACCATGGTCGAAAATCGTGGTCGGTGGTTGTGGTGCGGTTTTGGCAATTAAAATCAGTCGCCCGAGCTTCTGTACTTTACACCAAGAGTGCAAAGACCGCCAAGTGCGGCGTTGGATTTCATTCTGTTCTCTGCGTCCTTTGCTTCCTTGGTGAAAAAGGTTTGGGCTGTTGGTATAACACGCAAAAAAAAGCGCACCGAAGTGCGCTGCGACTTGAGTTTTGAAATCGAAAATCCGTTCAGGCGATTCCGCCGTAGCTGAGATAGTCGTCGAGATCGAGTAGATCGGCGAATGACCGGATGTCGTCCCGCGCTGAATTGTGTGCCTTCAACGTGCTGGCGATCCATTCGTGACCTTCTGCGCCGCCGGGGCCGCGGAGTTCGACCCATGCGGACCAGGTATTGACGTCATAGGGCAGTTTCTTCGCGTGGGCGTTCACAAAGGCGAGAATCTGGACATCGGATTTGCCGGATTTGATCTCGGCCAACATTACCTCGTGATCGATGCCCGTGAAGGCGAAGAAGAGCTGATCGAGCGGACAGTTGTAGTGATACTCAGCATTTTTGCCGGAGAGTGTGGCGCGGGCTTTGTCGAGCAATCTGCCGAGATGGGCGTAACCGCCGATGCGAACGCGGACGCTGCGCGGTGGATGTTGGGTGAGGTCAGGCTGGCTATAGTTAATCATATTTTTTTGAGTTAAGGAGAGGGAATACGGGGACCGCGGTGGCAGGCACAACCGGGACTGCACGCGGCGACGGGCGAGGATCTGGGCGTGGCTTTATCGCGTCCGCTGATCAGCCCATAGCCGCCGATGACTACGCGTCGTACGGGTTGCCCGGTCTCCGGATGTGCCACCAGTGGGACGGCCTTCATGCTTTGGACGATTTCGAACTGCACGGGGGCCTCATCGGGGAGTTGGGGAATGGTTTCGTAAACGTAAGTGGCCATGCGGGTCGTCGTGTGACTGGGAATGCAGATTTGAGCTTTTAGCAAGGCGGGAACTCCGCTCAGCTGGAGCGAAAATCCCATGAAGACCAACGCTGCGCTCGAACGTTACTATGTCCTGCCGTGCTGTCTGTTGTTACTTAACCTGTGTAATGAGATCGCGGCCTACAAGGCACGGTTGATTTATGACGGCCTGCTTCGGACTCTGGCCATCGTGGCGATGGTTCTATTTGGTTCGTCCGTCGTCGCATTTGCGATCGCGCCCGGTCTTATCTGGACGGTGCAATCGCTGCGAAAAACGAGCCGCACCACCGCTGGCGGGCTTGGCGAAATGTGCTTTCTCACGGGCCTCGGCGTGCTGATTTTCTGGCTCTATTATCGAAACTATCTGCTCGGTTCGCAGTACATCCTGCCGGCGATGTGGAGGAATAAGTAGGTGCTCCCGTGAATTGCAGGAAGAGCGGATACTCCTAACTTTCGCGGACTTTTTCAGGCGTCATGCCTTCTTCGCGAAGGGCGCGAATCGACCGCGCATCGTGTCGTTTGGCCAGACGCTGGCCGTTTTCGTCGGTGACGAGTGGACAATGATAAAACGCGGGCGGCGTCAGGCCGAGCGCGCGGTAAAGCAGAAGCTGGCGGAAGGCGGACCGCATCAAATCCGCGCCGCGGACCACCTCGGTGATGGCCATGGCGGCGTCGTCCACGACGCACGCCAATTGATAACTGGGCACATCGTCCTTTCGCCAGACGAGAAAGTCGCCAACGTCACGGCCGGCGAAGGCACACTGTTCGCCGAAATGGCCGTCGTGGAAGATCAGCGCCTCGCCGTCCGAAACGCGAAACCGCCAGTTGGTGGTCTCGCGTTCAACCAGCGCCGGTAGCGGAGTATTTGCGGGTGGACGGAATTCCGGCGGATAAAGCGGTTCGTCCGACTCGTCGGCGTCGTGCGGAGCACTGGCCGCAGCCAGCACATCGCGACGCGAGCGGTTGCACGGATAGATGAATCCGCCCGCGTGAAGTTTTTCGAGGGCGAGGCGGTAGACGGGAATCCGTGCACTCTGAGAGACCATAGGTTCCTCCCAAGCGAGCCCGAGCCAGTGCAGATCCTCGATCATGGCGGAAACGAATTCCGGCCGGCAGCGCGCCGCATCCAGATCGTCATTGCGCAGCAGCAAGTGACCGCCGGCGGATCGCGCGCGCTCGCCGGCGACCCAAAAGGTGCGGGCATGTCCAACATGGAGCAGCCCGGTGGGCGATGGCGCGAGCCGGCCGCGATAGAGTGAGTTTGATTTAACCACTAAGTTACACTGATGAACACTAATGGGGTGGAGATCAGTCAGAAAATACGGTGACGCGATCGTCGCTGAAAATTAGTGCTGATTCGTGGTCATTTGTGGTTTCAGATTCCGTCATGCCGAAAAACCTGTGCGTCTATTGCTCCTCCAGCGACCGACTCGAGCAGAAATACTATGCGGCCGCCGGCGAAGTCGGGAGCGCAATGGCGCGGCAGCAATGGACGCTGGTCTATGGTGGCGGCAAGACGGGTTCGATGGGCGCGGTCGCGCGCGCGGTGAAATCTGGCGGTGGTCGCGTGATCGGGGTTATTCCCGGATTTATGAAAGCGCGGGAATTGGAATTCACCGAAGCGGACGAGTTGATTTCCGTGCTGACGATGCGGGAGCGAAAGATGCTGATGGAAACGCGCGCCGACGCGTTTCTCGCCTTGCCGGGCGGCTGGGGCACGTTGGAGGAGTTATTGGAAATTCTCACGCTCGCTCACTTGGAAGCACTGCGGAAACCGGTGGTGATCCTCAATCAGGACGGTTACTACGACGACCTGCTCCGGTTCTGCCAGAAAATCGTCGACGAGAAATTCATGCACGCGACGATTCGCGGCAAGTACGCCGTCGCGCGCTCAGTGGCGGAAATTTTTCCATTGATCGACAACTGGAGCCATCAGCCCGGCGACGCGAAGTGGTTTCAGACCAAGTGAAGGGCGAGTGGTGTCGGCTACCAACAACGCGCTGAGGAATGCCTGCGCCTTGTTTTTGTAGGAGCGAATTTACTCGCGACAGTTGGAGATCGAGTTCGGTTACCGATACAGCTTCGTCAGATCTTCCGTGCGGACCCAGCCGGATTGGCCGCCGGGGAAATCCAATTTGGTCCAGCCAAGAAACGTCTTTTCTGCCACGGCGATCGAACCGGCGGAGAGAGGGGAATTTTTTTGCTTGGTGTCGACGTCGGTCGGAATGCTGAAAAGCGTCGTGGCCCTCCAGACCAGCGCCACTTCGGGATCGGCGAGGTTGCCGTACGCGTGCAGACTCAAGGTTGCTGAGGCCGCGAGTACCATCGCGAGGAGGCTCGCGATCAGTGCGGTGGGCTTGGCCCACGTGCCGGCGCGTTTGTAGCTTTGCAAGAGAAGCACCACGAGCGCGGCCGCCAGCAGGAGCGAGGCGACGATCAGGACCAGCTGCCATTCGCCCGGCGACGCCAACCGCGTGATTTTAAAACGATTTTTGCCGCGGGAGAGATCGACCAATTCGGTCGGCGCCATGCCGGAGCGCTGCAAACCGAGCGCAAGATCCCAACGGGTGACTTCGGAGCGTGGATTGAGCAGGAATGCGCTGGTCCATTGCGCGGTGGCTTCGGCCCAGCGATCTTGTTGGGCGAGGGCCAATCCGAGATTGTGACGGGCGATCCAGTCGGTGGGAGATTGCTCAACGGTTTTATTCCATTCTGTTTCGGCCGCGGCGAAATCGCCTTTCTTGTAATTGTCCGTGGCCGGATCGGCGTACGCGTGCGTGGGAGCGAGCGCCAGCATCAGCGTGATCGCGAACATGAAGGGAAGCAGATTGCGCGGTGCGAGCAGGGAGCAGGGCGGCCAGCCGGGAATTTGCACGCCGTCGAGTGCGGTCTTGGCGCGGGAAATCCAATCCTTTGGCAAGGCTTGTTCGCGACTGTGCAGTGCGCGGTCGGCTTCGTTCCAAAGCGTAGTCCACGCCGGTGCCAATTCTTTTTGGCGTGAGAGAATGCGCGATTCCACGAGCGGCGCGCCGGGCGCAGCGTGCGGAATTTCCCAGAGAATCGCAGTTTGTTTTTCCCAGGCGTTGAGTTTGCGGGTTAGCGCTGACGTCTGACCGCTTGCACTACTCAGCTCGGCCAGAATCTCCTTGAGGGTTTCGCGGGCGATACGGCGTTTTTTCTGCGGATCGTTTTCGCGCGATCGAATCGCCGCGAGGATCAGCCACACGACCAAAACCAAACCGAGCGCGGGAATCCAGAAAGTCAGCCAGAAGAGGTTGGCTTTATGGGGCACGGAGTTGTTGGCCGAATCAGGCAGCGGATCGCGTGGAAGATTGTCCGGGGTGGCGGGCGTAACACCCATCGGTAAAGCGGGCACGAGCGGGTTTTTCGCCATGGCGCCGGTGCCAAACTGGAGCGGCGTGCCTGAATTGACCACCGATGATAGTGGCATGGCATTGGCTGTGACGGTCACCGTCGCAGGTTCACTCGCGAGGGTTTTATAACTTCCGGAAATCGTATCGAAATAGGTGAAATGGACGGAGGGTAGCTTGTAAGTGCCAGCCTTGGTGGGAACGAGTACGACGTCCTCGGAAAGCGTGCCTTCAAAGAGCGAGCCGTCCTTCATCGTGCGTTTCGATTTTGGTTGGACGACTTGAAAATCGCTGGAGACGTCGCGTTGGGGCAGGCCGGAAATATCGGGCCAGTTGCCCGTGCCGCTGAGTTCGATGTTCCACGTGATCGGTTCACCGATGGCGGTGCTCAGCGGAACGACCTTGGAAACAAAAGTGAATTGCCCGGCCGCACCGGAAAAATCCGCCGGCGGCGAAGGCAGCGGCTTGACGGTGACAGTCACGGAATTCGAATCCAACTGTCGTTGCTCGACGATGGGCTGGGAAAACAAACCGAAGCCACTGGAGCCAACGATGAGATTCACCATCTGGCTCGCGGGACTGAGGATGAAGCTTCCGGCTTTTTTGGAGTAGGCGCGGGTCGATTGCACGGCCACCACCCGGCGTTCGCCGCCGATGAGCGCTTCGCCGGGATCGGGCTTGCTCCATTCCTCTGCGATGAACGGCGCGGCTGGCCACTCGACGGTGGATGCGGGCGAATGAAAATAACGCCGCGCTACATTCAGATTAAACGTCACGGGAAAAACTTCGCCGATCCAAAACGTATCTTTAGGCAGCGTCAGTTTCACCGACGAAATATCCTCGAGTGCGACGCCCGAGTTTCCCACGGTGGCGTCGCCAACGGTATAGTTGGCCGCGGCTACCTTCAGCGCGCCTTTGTCGGTTTTGACCTCAAACGCGGGT
>JBEPTW010000088.1:0-15453 GCA_041691855.1 Verrucomicrobiota bacterium
CGCGTGGGGACGTCGAGGGCGAGAATAAGATCACAAGGCATCGGGGAGATTCATTAATGGACACTAATGACGACTAATCAAAGAGAGAATTAACGGCCGGTTTTGAGCTAGGATTAACCGGCAATACCGTTCATTAGTGATTAAAAATTCATGTCCGTCACGATTTTTAGTCCGGCTAAAATCAATCTTTTCCTCGCTGTCACGGATCAGCGGGCGGATGGGTTTCACAATTTGGTTTCGGTTGTCGCTCCCTTGAATTTTGGCGACGAATTGAAGGCGACCGTGGTCGATCGGGGAAGCGGGAGCCGGTTTTGGCTGGATTGCGATGCGCCCGACGTCCCGCGCGACGATTCCAATTTGGTTTTGAAGGCAGCGGTTGCTTTCGCCGAGGCAACGGGTTGGCCGAACGGCACTGGGAGTGAAGGAGTGCATTTTGAATTAAAAAAGCGCATTCCCATGGGAGCGGGATTGGGCGGCGGAAGCAGCAATGCCGTGGCCGCCTTGCGGGCAATGAACGCTCTTTCCCGCAATTTGCTCCCGGCGGAAAAGCTCGCGGCGATGGCGGTCGCGCTCGGCTCAGACTGCGCCTTGTTCCTGCACGATGCGCCTGTAACGATGCGAGGCCGTGGCGACCAAATCGAGTTATTGCCGGAAGCCGCGACGAAGCGACTGCGCGGCCGGAAAATCCTGCTGTTCAAGCCGGATTTTGGCATCAGTACGCCTTGGGCTTACGGTCGGATGGCGGCTGAAGCGCCGGCACACTATCTCCCGGCCCCGGAAGCTGAAAAACGGCTTTCGCAGTGGATGGCCGGAGAGGATGCTGTTTCCAGCCTGCTGTTTAATAACATGGAAGGCGTCGCGTTTCGGAAGTTTGTCGCATTACCGGTGATGTTGAAAAAATTGCAGACCGAATTGGGCGTCGCAGCCCGTATGAGTGGCAGCGGGAGCACATGCTTCGCGCTGATCGGCGAAGGCGCGGCGATCGATGCTTCGAGAGGCGAAAACGCGTTCGTAACGAAAATGAAACATCTGCTCCGCGAGAGCTGGGGTGACACGATTTTTGTTCAAGAAGCGGTCTTGGTCTAGTTCCGCATTGACCACCGCTCCAGACGGTTCGTTAATCTGGCAAGCCCAACTGCATGGATTCCAACGCCCAAAGCGAAGTCGTCATCCAGGGCATTGCCGCATCCAAAGGCATCGCCTACGGGCAGGCCTTTCTCTACTTGCAGAGTGAGTTGGAAATTCCGCGCTACACAGTCGATCCGGACAAGCGCATCGCGGAGATCGCACGGTTTGAACATGCACTGGTTGTCACGCGCCAGCAAATTTCCCGGATTCAGGTGCAGGTCACAAAAAACCTGAGCGAAGAGGAAGCCTTGATCTTCGATGCGCACCAGATGGTCCTCGAGGATCAGGCGTTGATTGGCGAGACGATCCGCGATTTTGAAAAATCCGGTCTGAACATCGAAACCTGCTTCAACACCATTGCGGAGCGGTACATCAAGGCGTTTTCCGAAATCGACGATGAATACCTGCGCGAGCGCGCCGCCGATATCAAGGATGTGACGAAACGCGTGCTGCACGTGCTTTTGGGTCAGGCGGCCACCAGCCTGACCGAGCTGGTCGATAAGCGGATTATTGTCGCTTATGATATTTCGCCTTCCGAGGCCGCGGGCATCGATCGCAGCGCCGCGCTCGGCATGCTGACCGACGTGGGCAGCCGCACGAGTCACGCAGTGATCGTGGCGCGTTCGATGAAAATTCCCGCAGTGGTCGGCACGCGCGATCTGACGAAGCGGATCAAGAACGGCGATTGGCTGATGGTCGACGGCTATGACGGTCTGATCATCGTCAACCCGACTGAACAGACGCTTTTCCGCTACGGCAAAATCCAGAAAGCCAAACAATCGTTTGAGTCCCGGTTGATGTCAGTCAACGACCTCGCGGCTGAAACGCTCGATGGCGTTACCATCACCTTGCGCGCGAATATCGAGAAACCGGATGAGGTCGCGCTCGTGAAACAATACCGCGCAGACGGCGTCGGACTTTATCGGACGGAGTTTCTTTTTCTCACCGCAATGAAATTGCCGACCGAGGAACAGCAGTACGCGGCTTACCGCGAGATTGTGGCCGCCTTGGCTCCCGCGACCGTCACGATTCGCACGCTGGACGTGGGCGGAGACAAGCCATTGCCGGGAGATCCACACTTAATCGGTCCCGAGGCAAATCCGTTCATGGGTTTGCGCGCGATCCGGATGTGTCTGGAAAATCCGGAGCTGTTTAAAACCCAATTGCGCGCCATCTTGCGGGCGAGCGCACACGGCAAAGTCGACCTGATGTATCCCATGATCAGCGGCACCGAGGAACTTGATCGTGCGGGGGTAATTTTGGCGGAGGTAAAGGCCGAATTAAAGCAGCGGGGACAAGCCTATGACGAGTCATTGCGCGTGGGAGCGATGATCGAAATCCCCAGCGCGGCGATCATTGGAGATCTGCTGGCGGAAAAATGCGATTTCTTCAGCGTTGGGACCAATGATCTGATTCAATACCTGATCGCCATCGATCGCGGAAACAACCGGATTGCGCATCTTTACGACCCGTCCCATCCGGCGGTCGTGCGCACGCTCAAGCAGATCGTGGATGCCGGCCACGCGCGGAAATTAAAGGTCAGCGTTTGTGGCGAAATGGCCGGTGATTCGTTTTATGTGCCGTTGCTGCTGGGATTGGGTTTCGATGAATTAAGCATGACACCAACGCTGCTGCCTTCCGTGAAGTACCTGATTCGCGCGATGAAGTTGAGTGACGCGAAAAAACTCGCGAAGGAAGCGGTCGCTCAAGCCGATCCCAAAAAGACGCACGCACTCCTCGAGGCATTCTACAACGAGCGAATGAAAGGCGAGTAAGTGAGCCGGAAGGCCGGACCGGCCTTCAGCCGCGCCGGATTTCCGAGCCTTTGAAGCGGATGATTGTCCGGTAAACCTTTTTTATGCGGCAGGTGATTTTGCCGGTCGCGACATCGAAATGATCGGGGATCTCAATACGGTGCACATCGACCACGGCATGATAGCCGCGTTCGGAAAAAATATCGATCAACATGGCCAGCGCGATTTGTTCGTCGAACACGGAGTCCTCGCTGTTGATGTGGGCATGACCTGAGAGCGAATGCCGCGTGATGATCGGCATCATCTTTTTTTCGATCAGCGTCACGACTCGCTGAAAAAGATCGGGATGGCCGAATTCGTAACCGTCCAGGCGTTTCACCAATTCCTGCCGCGCGTGGATGACGATCTCACTTGCGAGCGGCAATAGCCGCAACCGGTCATAAGTGCGCGGATCGAGTTCGAGCGAGCTCTGGTATTCAAACTCCTTCAGGATGTTTTGCTCGACCTCGGCGATGGTGTCCTGCGCGTTGATCAGGTGATAATAGAATACATCCTTCAGTGAAATCAGCGCATCCCACGTCTGTTCCTTGAACACCCGGTAACGCCGACGCGCCAGCTTCTCGTCGAAATCCGTCGAGCGTTCCTCCAGTAAATCGCCCTGGCCGGTACGCTTCACTTCCTCGTTGCTGACGAGGACATCGCGGCCGCGTTTCAGCTGGCGGTTGATACTTTCCTTCTCGTCGACGAAGAGCACCACGATTTGCACGACTGGCTGACGGAAATGCATGGCCAGCGGCGTGCCGTAGAATTGGCGCCAGAGTTGAGTCATCTTTTCGTACAGCATCTTCAGGCATTCCACTTGCACCGTGGTGCGGGGAAAACCATCGAGAATGACGCCGTCGCGATATTCCGCTTTGAGCAACCGGCGCATCAACACTGCGAGGACTTCGCGATCGCCGATCATGTTGCCGGCGTTTTTCACCTTCTTCATTTCCGGGGTGTCGAGCAGTGAACTCATCACGATCGGCTGGCAGGTGAGGCCGCGCGTTTTGGCGATGAAGTCCGTGTTGGTTCCCTTGCCGGCGCCGGGAGCGCCGCCGAGAAGAATTATCTCCTTGGGAAATCGCAGGTGCTCGCGTCCAAAATGGGATTCCAAATCGGCCCAGATCGGTTCGAAAATGATCCGGGCATCCTTGATTTCCAAATCGGCGGAGGGCGCGAGGGCGGAGGCTTGAACGGGCGTGTTGGCTTTGGGAAGTTCGCTCATGCGTGTGCCGGCGGAAGCTATTGAAGCAGTCGGTCCCGAGGCGACAATAATAGCGCGGTGACCATAAGACTTGTGACCCGCTTTTCGCGGATCAGGCGCCCTTGCGCGGCAGCACGCGCGGCGGCGTTTCCATCTGGCCGCGGGTAACGCCAAGCTGGTTAACCAGTTTTAACTCCCGCCAGAGGTCCGACCCGCTGATTCGGCCCGCCACCAGCTCTTGGTAACGACCGACGGTGCGTTGAACTTCCTCGGCGGTTTCAGTGAGGAATTCCACGCGAAATGAGCGGGCGCCGAGCTCGATGAGACGCGAGGCATATTCCGCGCCGGTTTGCGCACGGCTGTTGTAGACCGTGTTGCGGCAACCGGCGTCGGCCTTGAGCGGATGTTCCGCTCCGACGCGATCACGAAGGGCGACGCGGTGCGAATCGCACGGCCGACCACAATCGCGGTAGTCTTTTCCCGTCGATAGAAACGCGCAGAACACGCAATGTTCCATGTGAAACATTGGCATGTGTTGGTGCAGCGTGATGTCGAACCAAGTGCCGGGAGTGGTTTGCAGCAACGCTTCAAGCTGGACGATATTGAGATCGTACGACGCCGTCACGCGCTCGAGGCCATGGCGGTTAACGAAGTAATCCGCCGTCAGGGGATTGGCGACATTCAGGGAGAAATCCCCGCGAACGCGTTTCCCCGCGAACCATTCGAGATGATCGTAGTTCCGGACGAGATAACCGTCGGCTTCGCAGGAGAGAACCTGTTTGATGATCCAGTCTTCGCCAGGTTTGAAAATGCGCGGGGCTGCGACCCAGATGGAAGCCGGTGTGCTTCCCGAAAGTTGTGGATGCTCTGCCTGAAGCTGGCGAAAAGCCGCGACAGCATCGCGGTAGAGTTTGGGATTCTCGAACTCGCAATAAATCGTGCGCGCGCCGGCGGACCACGCAGCTGCGAGTTGAGGCAGTTCGCGAATAACCACCACGATTTCAGGAGCGGCGTTGGCAGGAGGCGGCGCCGGTGTTTCGATTGTAATCCGAGCCTCTGCGTTCAAGGTCCAGCGCTGCGGTTTGGCGCGCAGTGCTTCGACTTCGGCGGCGGCGCGACGGCGCAATTCGTTGAGCTCGCTGATTGGCAAAATCACTTCGCCTTCGAGAAAATTTTTCAGCGAGCCGAGCTTGAACGGCGTGCCGCCGAGTCGCCCGAGCTGATCGGTCAGGCGTTCCGTGGTGAGCGGTTGTTTCTCCGCCCGTGCCAGCGGCAACGCGGAATCAACCTGGGCCGTGTGACCTTCCAAGTCCCGCGCGATCAGCGTAAGCGGAACCCCGGCGTGGCCGTGAACCTCAAGGGAAAGTTCGCGACGAAAACGAATCTGGTCGCCCTCAAACGTCTGGCGCACGCGCCGGTCGAGTTCGGGATCGTTGGTTTTCCAGATCCGGTCGCCGACGTGCAGCCGAGTGAAATCGATGTCGTCGCGGCCGAAGCGAAGCGCCGTTTCGCCCTGTTGTGTGTCGGTGAAATAAATGCGGCCACCTTGCTCTTTTTCATCAGGGCGACCGGCGTCGAATACAATGCCATCGCCCGGTTTGGCCGGACCTTCGAGTTTCAGAATGACGCGATCGGAGACAATCCGGCTGATCCGCCCGAGGTAAACGCCGCGCTTGGTGCCGAAACGCGCATGGGCGAGTTCTTGGTTCTGGATGCCGCGAAACCAGCCGGTGTACTGACCGCGGGAAAATCCCATTTCCAAATCGTACACCGATTCGTTACGCACCTCATTCATCACGTCCAATTCGGGCGTGGCAGTTGGTCCGAAAATTTCCTCCATCACCTTGTCCAGCGCGCGACGGTAGACGCGAGTGATGTTCGCAACATATTCAGCACTTTTTAAGCGGCCCTCGATTTTGAGCGAGGCGACTCCCGCGCGGACGAGATCGGGCAGCACATTGAGTCCGGACAAATCCTGCGGACTCAATAAATAGCGGCGATCGCCGAGAGCGACCGTTTGTCCGTCTGCGACCAACTCGTAGGGCATGCGGCATGCCTGGGCGCATTCGCCGCGATTGGCGGAGCGTCCGCCGAGCGACTCGCTGGTGAGACATTGACCGGAATAGGCGACGCACAATGCGCCGTGGACAAAAACTTCCAGCGGCAACGGCGCGGCGACGGACTGTTGCGCATCGCGAATGGCCGCGATTTCCTTAAGGGAATTTTCCCGCGCCAGCACCACGAGGTTCGCGCCGAGTTCTTGGGCGAACTTGACCCCCGCCGCGCTCGTCACGGTCATTTGGGTTGAAGTGTGAATCGGAAAATCGGGCGAGATCCGCCGAATCAATCGGCAAATGCCGACGTCCTGGACGATGGCCGCATCGACGCCCGCCGAGATGATCGACTTGAGATATTCCTCCGCCGCGGCGAGCTCGTTGGCAAACACCAGCGTATTGAAAGTCACGTAACCACGCACCCCGCGCCGATGCAGGAACTCCATGAGCGCGGGCAGATCGGCGACGGTAAAATTTTTGGCGCGCATGCGGGCGTTGAACCGCTCGAGGCCGAAGTAGATCGCATCCGCGCCATTTTCCACGGCCGCCTTGGCGCAGTCCCAGTCGCCCGCGGGCGCGAGCAACTCCGGCCGGCGCAAAAGCGCGGGCGACGGAGCGGTGGTTGGACTAGGTGTGGTGTTCATGAGGATGATTGGCTGATTTCGGAATTTCAGCCCGTGGCCTCGATCACCGGGTCGGTTTCGGCCACGACGATTGAACTAGGATTTCCCGAAACGCGCAATCGACGCGCGAGCGGGATGGCGGCGGCAAGTAACACAAGCGAGAGCCAACCCAAACGTGGATAACCGGTGATATGTCCGGCGGCGTCACTGCCGACCAGCAGCGCAGCTCCTGCAGTGGCAACGCCGGCCGCTATTTGTTGGATCGCGGAGTTGACGCTCATAAAACCACCGCGGTACCGGGGTTCGACACTTGCGGTGATCATCGCCATCGACGGAACCATTCTGCCGGAGCTGAAAATCATATACGTGGTAGTCACAATCAATACGACCCACACGGCGATCGGCGGAAGATAGGTTATGCCGAGCGTTGGAATGGCAGAGAGTGCCGCAGTAATACCGAACACCTTTAATTTTCCGTGACGGTCCGCGAGGCGACCGACGTAACGCGCGGTGATGAAGGTTGCCGCGCCTCCGAAAAGATAGATCAACCACATTTCCGATTCAGGCAGACCGACATTGGCGACCATCGCCGGGGTCAGATAGGGATAAATCAGCGAACCGGAGGCCGTCAAAACGGCAATGAGGGCGAATGCACGATGATGATTGGGATGCGTCAGGATTGTTCGCATCTGCGTCCAAGTATTATGGGCAGTGCCGTGACCGTGCGGCAGCAATTGCGGCAGTGTTTTTCTCGCCGTCAGCAGAATGACTAAACCGGTGCCTGCGAGTAGCAGGAATGGTGCATGCCAACTAAACCAACCGGCAAACATCAGTCCGATGGGCAGGCCGAGAATCGAGGCCAGCGAAAACGAGGTCATGATAATCCCCATCGCGTGACCTCGGCGCTCAAAGGGAATGACGTCACCGACGATGGCGAGAATCACCGAGCCCGCCACGCCACCGAAGCCGCCCGCCACCGTTCGCGCGAGCAGGAGCGTGAAATAATTCGGAGCCAAAGCGCAGCTGAAGGTGCCTAAAATGAATCCGCTGTAGAGCACGAGCAGAGCCTTTTTCCGGTCGAAACGGTCCATGAAAAATGCCGCCGCGAATCCCGCGGCACCCGCGCTGAACGAATAGGACGACACCAGAAAACCAAACTGCGTTGGTGAGATGCCGAACGCCCGCATGAATTCCGGCCCAAGCGGCATCATGATCATGAAATCCATGATATGCGTGAATTGCACCGCAGCCAAAGTGAAGAGCAGCAGGCGTTCGTTGATGCGTGGGACTGGATCAGAATCGGACATTAAGAAGTGGAAGCCGAGCGAAGATTCACATAATAGCCGCCCATGCAAACCTAGCTGACGTTCTTTGGCTTTGCGGGAGGGAAGGGCGGGGGTAACCCGACCGTGGCGACCGGTCCGACTACCGCCCGGGCGGCCTCGGCGAAAAGCGATGCGCCTTGGCCGAGGTGATGGCGACGATGGCGTGCGAGAACAATGTCACGCGAAGGCGTCATTCCCGTGAATCGGCGGAATACCAACCCCTCCGGATCGGTGGCGCTCCGGGCGCTTTGGGGAAGTACGCTCAGGCCGAGATTCATGGCCGCCAGCGTTTTAACGGTCGCCAATTGTCCACAGCGGTGCGCGATTTTCGGCTCGAAATGATGCTCGCCGCAATAGCGCTGGATCTGGGAGGTGAGGGTGGACATTTCGCCCAGCAGGATGAAGTTTTCGTGGCGCAATTCCTCGAAGGTTATGTTTGGTGCGGTGGCGAGACGGTGGGCAGCGCTCATTGCCACCCACAACGGTTCGCTGTACAACTTTTCGATGTGAAGTCTGGGTTCGTTTAACGGCAGCGAAAGAAGTGCCCAGTCCAGTTTCCCATCCAGAAGCGCTTCGACCAATGGCCTGCGAAAGTCCTCTTGGGTTTGTAGGCTGATGTGAATGTTATTGGCGCGGCAATGGGCCAAGACGGCTGGCAGGAAAAAAGGCGCGACGGTCGGAATGGCCCCGACGGAAACGCGAGGTCCCTGCAAAGGATCACTTTTTAGCTCTCCCAGAGTTTGGTCGACTTCTGTGATAATTCGGTGGGCACCATCGAGTAATGTTTTCCCTGCTTCCGTTAAAACGGCCTTCCGCCCCAGTCGATCGAAGAGCTTCTGTCCGAGTTCTTCTTCCAGATTAAGAATCTGCTGACTGAGGGAAGGCTGGGAGATAAAAGAACGTTGGGCGGCCTTGGTGAAGTTCCCTGTCTCAGCGACTGCCAAGAAGTAACGAAGTTGATATATTTCCATAGGTGTAAACGATGGAATCCATAGAATCTAAGTATTTAGACTATTACAAGATATGGCGTATTATCTGGGTAAGACCAAACGAGGTCCCTGACAAAAAACACCAACCAGCCAATTTTATGAAGAACACAAATAACAAAGCCATCATCGCTGCTGTCATCGTCGGTATCATTGCGTTGATCGGTCTGACCAAGGTGGCAGCCAGCGTCGTCCCTGAGATCGCTATCGCGAGTGCGTATGTTGCGGTTGCGGTCCTGTTCGCTCTCGCGGCAATCGACTACCGCGTCGGGCCCAAGGGCTACTCGTCGCGTTGAGCGATTGAGATATTTTAAGTTAGGAGACAATGCAACAGGGGCCGGATTTAAACATCCGGCCCCTTTTAATGCCCGAATTCCAGCACATCGGATGGAATTTAGACAAAAGCTCTGGTCTGTGGCGCTCTTTAGGAAACTATCCCCCAGCGAAAGAATGGAGGCGCCACATGAAGCTATTAATTGGAAAGATTGGTTCGAGGCCCATGGGCCCAAACTTCTACTCTGCGCGCGGCAATGGACCCATTCTTTGGCAGACGCAGAGGACGTCGTGCAGGAGGCCTTTGTCCGCTACTGGCGGCATCAACGCAGTTTGCCGGGGGATGCGCAGGCGTTGCTCATCGTCTCGATCAGGCGTGCGGCACTTGATCAAGCGCGTCGGGAGCTGCGACGCATTGCGCGCGAAGAGAGGTCCAATGGAGATTTTGAGACCGGGCGGCCGTTATTTGAACTGCCTTCAAATGGCGACACGGATCGTGGACAGAGAATACAAGTCGCGCTTCAACGTCTGCCGGTCGAGCAACGGGAAGTCCTTGTGCTCAAAATCTGGAACGAACTCACGTTTGAACAAATTGGGCATGCCCTCGACATACCCCCCAATACCGCTGCCTCACGCTATCGCTATGCCCTGGCTGCCTTGCGCAAGGAATTGAATCCCGTTTGCCATGGATGAATCACTGCACGAACTTGAAGGGGAATTGGCGAACCTGAGACTGCGGCGTCTCTCGTCGCGACTTATCGACGAAGTTGCATCTGAACTCGCGGCACCACTCGATGGCCGAACTGCTGATACTGGCAGGAGCTGGAGACCCGCTTTTGCTTTCAATGCGGGGTGGATGGCCGGACTTGCTGCGGCGGTTGTCTTGTCGTTGGCGATTTTTACTTGGTGGAAGTCAAAGCTATCTTTGCACGGTCAAACAACCGGACGGTCGGCGGTGTTTCCTGCCAGTCAGCCGTCGTTAAAAGATCCCGCGAAGATTCCGGCGATTGGCGATGGTTATAAACCGGTCGCAGCCGCGAATGTTCTCTATGATCTGAAAGACGAGGGATTGGTTACGACCCACACGGGTGCTTCCGCGCATCGCGTTCGTTATCGCTACCTCGATACCTACACTTGGAAAAATCCCCGAACCAACGCGTTGCTGAAGTGGAGCGTTCCTCGTGATGAAATTCGGATAGTCCCGCTTAGTTTTAATTAATAGTTTGTATGTAATCAGCATTCAACCCGCCTCCCTATGAAATCGTATCAAAGCTATTTGTTATCGGCCCTCGCATTGGGCCTCTTGATCCCTTTGGCCCGCGCCGAAAAAGGGGTGAAAAGTCGTCGCGTCGATGACGATCTGCCTCACCGGGCCGGTGATCCCGACGAGGAACGGGTTGAAAAGGAGAAAGTAACTTTTCTCGGAATAGAGACGGTGCCCGCCGATAGGACGCTCGGTGCGCAGTTAGGTCAGGCTAAGGATACCGGATTGGTCGTCACCCAGGTTTTGGAGAACAGTCCGGCAGCTGGCGTGCTGAAGGAAGACGACATGTTAATAAAATTGGATGACCAATTGCTGATCAACATGCCCCAACTGCGGGTGTTAATCCGATCGAAAAAAGAAGGCGACGAAATCAAGCTGACCCTTGTGCGCGCGGGGAAGGAAATATCCGCAAAGGTGAAACTGGCGGTACGTGAGATGCCCAAGCTGGCGAATGCTTTTTTTCAATTTAATGGCGGACCTCAAGCTGGGTTTGATCAGTTGAGGGAAATGCCGGGCATGGGGCCGGACGGCGCCCGGGATGTGATGCGGATGATCGAGCATGAGCGGGGAAATTTCATGACTCGTCCGCGCGTTCACGTGACGAGGCGCCTTAATCACGGTTCCACCGTGGTCGATATTCCCAAGAGTGATGTTTTCTACTCTGATGATGAAGGGTCCATCGATATCAAATCCAACGACGGTAAGCGAAATCTTACGTTTAAGAATTCAAAGGGAGAGATTGGTTTTACCGGGCCGATCGATACGGAAGAAGAGCGGAGTAAACTGCCTCCGGAAATCCGGCGCCGTCTTGAGAAATTGGAAACAGATACAATGAACTCTGACGTGAACGACGACTTTCAGTCGGAGACCATTCCGCTGCCTGGGGAGGCTGGGACAACTAAGATTGTTCGTGAAATGGAACCCGGCGAAAGGGAATTTCGCGATCAGGCTTCCGCATCGTTCTGAATAATTCGGGAACGCGGGGAACGCGGTCTTCCATTATTTTAAATGGACACTTTGCTCTCTTGAGGAGGATTGCGTTTGAGGAAAGCAGCAATGATGAGGGAAAGGACGGTTCCAAAGGCCACGCTCATGATGGCACCGATCGCAGACCAAATCAGCGGACGGGTAAACCAACGCACGCCTTTTTCCGCTTTTTCCATGGCGCTTTCGGACATGCCGACGGCGGCCCACTTGGTTCGCGATGCCTCCACAAAGTAGTCGGGAAAATTCGGATTGATGTAAGTCAGGTGAACATAGCTGTAGACGATGCCGATGATCGTTGAATAGAGTATGATCACGACGCCCGTGGATACGCCTTTTCCATAGGTCATGTATTTTCCTTCCTGTTCGTCGCGCACCGCCTTGATGCCGAGGGTTAAGATGAGGATGGAAACCGCGAGCTGAACAAATCCAAACCAACCGCCGCTGCTCATCTTGTCGGTTTGATAGCCGAGAAAAAACGAGATCAGGTTTACGATGATCTGGGCGGCGGCCATGACCAGCGCGTAGAGAAGGGTGGTGCTCATCCGTGGCACTTTTGGTGTCTGGCCTTGGAATCTCAATGGCCGAATGACGGGCGGCAGTCTCGCGAGATGGATGGTACAGCGGGGAAAATTGTGCTGCTAGTGCGAATCGGTTTTTCCGAGAGTAACCCAGGTCGCTCCCCATCCGCCGGAAATCGCGTCGCACGCCGCGTATCCAGTTACATTGCTATTTCGGCGAAGTTGCGTGTGCACAGTTTCACGCAACGCGCCCGTGCCCTTTCCGTGAATAACTCTCACGCGATGAATGCCCCATTTTTGACACTCGGCAAAATAGTCGTCGAGCAATCGAGACACCTCACTGGGCCGGAATGTATGCAGATCGAGTTCACCCGTAATGGGGATGGCGACGGGCTCGTCGTTTTCTTCGGCTGGCATACTCTGAAGGATCGCAAAGTCGCCCCTCCTCGCCGCCTCGAATCAATCGGCTGACGCGGGCGGCAGCGCTGGATTATCGGGCTTCGGCGCTGGCTGGATGGCAACGGCGGTTTTTGGCACTGTCGGTGCAGGTGGAGATTCTTCCATGGCGCGCCGGACTTCGTCTTCAATTCCGCTGGCCGCTTTCTTGAACTCCTTAATGGATTTGCCGAGGCCTTTGGCCAATTCGGGCATTTTATTTGCGCCGAAAAGGAGCAAAAAGATAAACAGGATGAGCATTAACTCTGGGCCGCCGATATCGAACATGGAAAGTGAGACGTTGAAGTGGAGGAAAAGTAACGGAAAAAATAGCGTATTTCGGCGGTTGTCGCCCTTAACTTAATTGGATTTCCACGTAGAATTTTTGCGTCTGACCCGCTGCTACGGTGTGGAGGCCAACTTTGGTTTCGGCGGCGTTGGGCGGCCCCATCCACGGCTCGATGCAATAGAAAGGTGCTTTCTCGTCTAGGGTCCAACTTACGACTGCCAAGTCTTTTGATGAAGTGTGCGCCATGCCGCTCCGGAACAGCAGGCGATTCTGAGTCGCGGTTTCCGTGACGGCGAAGACGTCCCGTTTGAGTCCGGTGTGGATCAAGTCAATGAGATGCGGGTTATCGAGGGTTTCTTTGGAGTTTACCCGTGGTCCGTCGATCAATGCGCCGTTGTCGTCCCTCTTCAGATATTTTGTCGCGGAAGTTTCCAACACGTAGTCTTTTCGACTGCGGCCGGTGCTCCACGGCAGGGTGAAATAAAAATGGTGACCGGCCGACCACGGAATCGGCGACGAACCGAGATTGGTTAACTGTAATTCGACAAAAACACTGAGCGGATCGAAGCGGTAACTGACGACAAATTCGTAATCGTAGGGATAAGCTGCCTTCGCGGCCTCGTCTGGAATGAATTGGGCGGAGAACCCACCCTCGTCGAGGCGGGTGGTGCGAAATTTCCCCTGTCGTGCCAAGCCGTGCATTGGCATCGGCCGGCGCTGTCCGTCATCGGAGCGCCAATGGTGAATTTCGCCCCGATCGTAACTTCGCCCACTAAAAGGGAAAAGAATCGGATTCCCGCCACGCACGCCGGCGATGTTGTCGAGCGTATCGATTTCCGGCCAGTAAATGACATCTCGGACGCTGCCATCGCCGAGCGTCACGTTCCAATTCATCAAGCGTGCGCCCAATTCCGGGGCCGCGAGGAAAGAAGAGGCGCCAACCTGCCATTTATAAATTGTGTGCCCGAGGTACGGGATGCGTTCCATGATGACTTGGTAAACCAGAATGCCCGCCGCGTTCCAATACAAAGTCAGATAAATTATGCGTCCGGCTTGTTTCGGATTGTCACCGCGCTTGCTAGCGGTCTTCCAACGGGTAGTATGTCGGTTCGATGTGGAAGATAGTCAGTTTATTGATCGCGCTGCTTGCCGGCGCTGTAGCCGGAAACGCAGCTGAGATGGACTCCGGCCGGAACCTGCCGGGAAAGAAAACCATGGTCTATGTCATTCCGGTGCGCGAGGAAATCAATACGCCCACCCTCTACATCCTTCGCCGAGGCCTGAAGGAAGCCATCGAGCAAAACGCCGATGCGGTGGTGCTCGATATGAACACTCCGGGTGGAGCACTGAATGTGACATTCGATATCATGGAGGCGCTGGGGAAGTTTCACGGCGAAACCATGACGTACGTGAACAAAGAGGCGCTGTCTGCCGGCGCATTTATTTCGGCGACCACCGGCGAAATCTGGTTTGCGCCGGCCGCCGTGATTGGTGCGTCTGCGCCGGTTTCGTCGGACGGGAAGGATATCGATGTGACGATGAAGCAGAAAGTCGTCAGCTATTTGAAGGCGAGGGTTCGGGCGATTTCAGAAGGCAAAGGTTATCGGGGTGAAGTCATTTCCGCGATGATCGACGCCGACTATGAACTCAAAATTGGTGACAAGGTCATCAAGCCGAAAGGCGAGTTGCTCTCGTTGACCGCGACCGAGGCGAATAAAACTTACGGAGAGCCGCCGCGGTCGTTGCTCGGTGCAGGGATTGCCAACGATATCCCGGCGTTGCTGGCCAAAAAATATGGCGCCGGTAACTATGAGATAAAGCAATTCGAGGTGACGTGGTCGGAGGTGTTCGCGCAATACCTGACCCGCCTCAGTCCCCTCCTGCTGGGGCTTGGTTTACTCGCGCTATTTATCGAATTCAAGACGCCGGGCTTTGGCGTGTTTGGCATCAGCGGAATCGCGTTGTTGGGACTGGTATTCCTAAGCAATTATGTGGCGGGTTTTTCCGGACACGAGCCGCTGTTGCTTTTCGTAATTGGCTTGTTGCTGGTGATTCTCGAACTCCTGTTTTTTCCGGGCGTAACCGTGATCGCGGCGGGCGGTTTGCTTTCCATGCTCGGTGCACTCGTCTGGGCCATGGCCGATCTCTGGCCGGGACAACCGGTAACCGTCGCTTGGTCGGGCGATGCCTTTGTCGAGCCACTGCAAAATTTAGGTCTTGGCCTCGTGATCGCTGCCGGAATGGCGTTTCTGCTGCTGCGCTTTTTGCCGCACGGCTGGCTTTGGGGGCGACTGGCAGTGACAGGCGCAGTGCAGGGAACCGGAGCGCCGCTGGCCGAAATCGAAGCGCAGGAATCGTTGGTCGGACTCGATGGCGTTGCGGCCACCGGTTTATTTCCGAGCGGTCAGGTGGAAATAAATGGACGGCGTTATGAAGCACGCGTCGAGGTGGGCGCCTTGCCGCCCGGAACGCACGTTCGCGTGGTGCGACGCACGGGTTTCAATCTCGTGGTGGAACCGAAACGCTGATGAATGCGGTCGTCATATTATTTGTCATCGGGATTTTTCTGGT
>JBEPTW010000089.1:0-15364 GCA_041691855.1 Verrucomicrobiota bacterium
GGATCGCGACCTGCACATCCAACTCGTCCGCGACGCCGAGACAGGTATCGATCGCCGCCGGCGTCGTGCCCCAGTCTTCGTGAAGTTTGAGCCCGATCGCTCCAGCCAACACCTGTTCGCGAAGCGGAGCGGCCGTGCCGCAATTGCCCTTGCCAAGAAAACCCAGATTCATCGGGTACGATTCGGCGGCTTCGAGCATGCGATGCAAATTCCATGCGCCAGGCGTGCAAGTCGTCGCGAATGTTCCATGCGCCGGACCAGTGCCTCCGCCCAACATCGTGGTGATGCCGGAACTGATGGCTTCGTCGATTTGTTGCGGACAAATAAAATGAATATGCGAATCGATGCCACCCGCTGTAATGATGCTGCCTTCGCCCGCCAGCACTTCGGTGGCCGCGCCGACAATCATCGGATTTTTCTTTTTGGTGCGTGGATCGGCGTAGATTGAACCAAGACCACTTTGAATTCCCGGATTACCACCGTGACCAATGCCCACGATCAGACCGTGCTTGATGCCGATGTCCGCTTTGATGACGCCGAGAATCGGATCGATGATCAGCGCGTTGGTGATGATCAAATCGAGCGACTCTGCATCGCGCGCGGTGGGCGACTGTCCCATGCCGTCGCGAATCACTTTGCCGCCGCCAAATTTAATTTCGTTTCCGTAACCTCCACCCTCCGCAATGAGATCGCGCTCCACTTGTACGAAGAGCTCCGTGTCGGCGAGACGCACGCGGTCGCCCGTGGTCGGCCCGAACATTTCGGCATATTGGCGGCGGGTGAGTTTGAGCGGCATGGCGGATCTATTTGCGTTTTGATTTCCTGACAACTCTCCGGACCTTCGCCGTTTTCTTCGCAGCGGAAACCGGTTTCGATTTACGATCCAGCTTGCCGTTCACTTTGGCATTCAGGCCATAAACTTCCCGCAGGCCAGCCAGCGCGACCAACTCGACCCGCTTCGTGTCGCCAGCCTCGAAGCGCACGGCGGTCCCAGCGGGAATATTCAGGCGAAAGCCGCGCGCGGCCGGGCGATCGAAACTCAGCGACTCATTGGTCTCGAAAAAATGATAGTGCGAACCCACCTGAATGGGACGATCGCCCGTGTTGATGACATCAATCGTCAGCGTCGCGAGATTCAGATTGGCGGGAAGCGCCTCGTCAGTAGCGACAATTATTTCACCGGGAATCATGGGGAATTGAGAATGACAAATGACGAAAAAGCGTCGGTTCAGCGGATCGGTTGGTGAACAGTGACAAGTTTCGTGCCATCGGGGAAAGTTGCCTCGACCTGCACGTCGTGGATCATTTCTGAAACACCTTCCATTACATCGGCAATTTTGAGAATGGTGGTGCCAAAGCTCATGAGGTCAGCGACAGACCTTCCGTCGCGGGCTCCCTCCATGATTTCGTAGGTGATGATCGCGATCGACTCGGGATAATTCAACTTGAGCCCCCGCGCCTGCCGGCGTCGCGCCAGATCAGAAGCGGTGACAATGAGAAGTTTTTCGCGTTCGCGCGGGGTGAGGTGCATGGGATTAACAATGACGAATACCGAATGACGAATGATCTAATTTTTACTTCACGGCAATTCGTCATTTGAATTTCGTCGCTTACACCTGCAGATGCTTCTTGACCACTTCGTCGGTCAGCGCCGCGATCGGACCAGAGGTTGTGACCGCACCGCGATCCATGGCATAAAACCGGTCAGCCACCTCGCGACAAAAATCCACGTATTGCTCGACGAGCAGGATGGCGAGGGCGCCTTCACTCTTCAGCTCGCCCACCGCGTTCATGATCTGCGCCGCATCTTGGCGAGATTCGGCTGTCGCCTCTTCCTCGGAAATATTGCTGATCTTAAGCTTTTTCAGCGTGTCGCCGATCTGGTCGATGATCGAAGGTTGAATGCCCTCCGTCGGTTCATCGAGAATGAGGAGCTTGGGGTTGGTCAGTAAAGCGCGTCCAATGGCCAGCTGCTGCTGTTGTCCGCCGGAAAGCACGCCGCCTTTGCGTGAGAGCATTTCCTTTAGCACGGGAAACAACTGGTACACGCGATCAAGCATCCGCTTCGCCTCGGCACCGCGTCGGCCGTGGACGACGAGGCCAACGTGAAGATTTTCTTCGATCGTCATGTGCGGAAAAATATCGCGACCTTGCGGCACGTAGCCGATGCCAGCGCGGGCTCGCACGTCGATCGGCAGCTGATCGATGCGCTGGCCATTAAAAATAATCGAGCCCACCCGCACCGGCAGGACGCCGGTGATGGATTTCAACGTCGTCGTTTTACCCACGCCATTGCGGCCCATGAGCGCGACGACTTCGCCAGAATTAACCTCCAGGGTTACCCCGCGCAGAATGCGGGAGCCACCGATGTCAGTCTCAACTGCGGAAACTTGGAGGAGTGCGCTCATCGGGTGCCGTGTTTGCCGCGGCCGAGATAAACCTCGCGGACCTTCGGATTGGATTGAACTTCCTCGAACTTCCCCTCGCAGAGGACGTGGCCTTGGTGAAGCACGGTGACGGGATTATCGCGGGCAATCTGTTTAACGAAAGTCATGTCATGTTCGATGACGATGATGCTGTGTTTTCCGGCAAGGCTGATGAGTAACTCGCCCGTGCGGTGAGTTTCCTCATCGGACATGCCAGCCGCGGGTTCGTCCACCAACAACACCTTGGGATCCTGCGCCAGCAGCATGCCAATCTCCAGCCACTGCTTTTCCCCGTGCGCCAGCAAACCGGCCTTCCAGTCGCGTTTGCCGTCGAGTCGGATGAGTTTAAGCAGCTCATCAATCCGGTCCCGATCAGTGGAAGACTGGCGCTTAAACAATGACGCAAAAACTCCGCGCGGGCCTTTGAGGGAAAGCACGAGGTTGTCCCAGACCGTGTGTTCCACGTACACGCTTGGGGTCTGAAATTTGCGCCCAATACCGAGGCGATTGATCTCGTACTCGTTGAGCGCCGTCAGATCGCGCGAAAGCGGATTAAAACCGAACTCGATCTTCCCTTTGTCCGGCTTCGCTCGCCCGGTGATGAGATCGAAGAAGGTGGATTTTCCCGCGCCGTTTGGACCGATGACGGTGCGCAGCTCGCCCTCGAAAAGATAAAAAGTCAGATCGGTGATGGCCTTGAAACCATCGTACGACTTCGAGACGTCCTCGACCGCTAGAATGGGATGACTCATGGGCGTGCGACAACGGGTTCGGACGCATTGCGACTACGGTTCCGCCAAGCGCTGAATTTTTCCGGAAGGCTGACGATCCCACCCGGGAGAAAGAGCACGACGATCAGAAAAATCAAACCCAGGATAATGAGCCAGGAATCCGGGTAGGCCTGAGTGGCCCAACTGCGGAGTGCGTTGATGACGATCGCGCCGATGATCGGCCCGATGAGGGTGCCGCGCCCGCCGACGGCCACCCAGACCACGGCTTCAATTGATTTGGCCGGGGTCATCTGGTCCGGATTGATGATGCCCGCCTGCGGCACGAAAAGCGCACCGCCCACTGCGGCAATGAAGGCCGCCACGACAAAGACGAAAAGTTTGAAATTTGCCGTGGCGTAACCGCTGAAGAGCACCCGATTTTCACCATCGCGAATCGCCTGCCGCACCATTCCGAATTTGGTTCCGTTCAGCCAGTGACAGAACAGGCACACCATGAGCAACGTCACCGAACTGGCGATGAACAATCCCCGCAAGGTCGCCGGACCTGCAACCTTGTCCACAAGCGAGTGGCCGAGGATGAATTTGAAATCGGTAAATCCATTGTTGCCACCCATCGTGAAATCATTGCGGAAGAACATCAGCGTCGCGCCGTAAGTCAGGGCTTGGGTGAGAATCGAAAAGTACACTCCCTTGATGCGCGAGCGGAACGCCAGAAATCCGAAGAGAAACGCAACCAATCCCGGCACGAGAAACACCATCGCGATTGAAAAGCTAAACGACTGGAACGGGCGCCAGAACGTGGGGAGATAAGTATGGCCGAGAAACACCATGAAATCCGGCAAACCGGCGGGATTCTGTCCCGCCTTTGCGTAACTTCCGAGCATCCCGATCTGCAGCATGAGATACATGCCGAGCATGTATCCACCCAAACTGAAAAACAACGCC
Organism: Verrucomicrobiota bacterium; assembly: GCA_041691855.1. GTDB lineage: Bacteria > Verrucomicrobiota > Verrucomicrobiia > Opitutales > Opitutaceae > Lacunisphaera. The sequence continues at coordinate 4,103 of JBEPTW010000089.1, forward strand.
TGTCCCAGACTCAACAAACCCGTGTAGCCCCAAAGAATATCCACAGAAATGGCGAGCAACGCGTAGCAAAGATATTTTCCCCACAACGTGATCGTGTAGTCACTAATCATCCCGTGCGCATTGAGAAACGGGAAAATAATGGTCAGCAGCACGAGAAAGACACCGATCACGGTGAACTCCAGGTGGCGGCTGAGGAAGTACGAACGGGGATTAGCAGGTAAACTCATGCGGATGAAGCGGAGCTGGGATGAAATGCTTAATCAAGATTACGGCTGCGCGCCGCGAAGAGACCAGTCGGCCGCCATTGCAGGAACAAAATAATCGCGAGCAATACGAGAATCTTTCCAAGAACGGGATTCAGGAGAATTTGTTGGAGCGACTGATCGGCGAGGCCAATCCCGAGTGCACTGACCACCGTCCCGAAAATGCTGCCGATGCCACCAACCACCACCGTCATGAAACTATCAACAATATACTCCTGCCCCATCGACGGACCGACGGTTCCAAGCTGGGTTACGAACACACCGGCGAGCCCGGCCAGTCCACTCCCGAGGCCAAAGGTGAGCATATTTACGCGCTCAGTCCGGACGCCCATGCAAGACGCCATCAGGCGGTTTTGCATCACGCAACGAATGAGCAGCCCAAGCGGCGTTTTGGTGAGCGCGAGCCACACGCCGAGCACGATCAAGGCGGCGAAACCAATCACAAAGACCCGATTCCAGTCGAAGGTGATGTCGTACACCGTCCAGTTACTGCTCAGATAAATGGGACTGTCGACGTTCACGTTGTTGGATCCAAACGTAAGTTTGAACAGCTGCTGCAAAATCAACGAGACGCCAAATGTCGCCAGCAGACTCTCCAGCGGCCGGCGGTAGAGAAAACGAATGACGCTTCGTTCGAGCAAAATCCCAACCAAGGCCGCGCTCAAAAATCCGATCGGAATCGCCGCGATAAAATAAAGCTGATGCGCCCAGCCCGTCAGATGAAGCCCGGGCAGATGAACGGCCACCTTGATAAATGGCAGGGTGAAATGCATCCCGTCCTCAAAAACGTTTTGTGTGATATAGGTGGCATACGCGCCCACGGTGATCATTTCGCCGTGCGCCATGTTGATGACGCCCATCAAGCCAAACGTGATTGCAAGGCCCAGCGATACGACGAGCAAAACGCTCCCCGCGCTCAGTCCGCGAAAGAGCGTGCCGAAGAAATTAACGACCGATTTGTGCTGATCGATGGCCGCAAGCGCTCTGGTCGCGGCCGCCACCAATGCCATTTTTGAAGCGGTTGCCGCTTTTGCGCGAGTGGCTTTAATCAGATCGTAGCTGGCCGAACTGTGCAGGACGGCGAGTTCGGAAAGTGCTTTTATTTTTGCGGAGTCATCGTGATCGGCCAGCTGAATCAAGGCGATGGAAAGCTGGAGCGCCGTCCTGGCGTGGTCATCTGTTTCAATTTCCTGACGCGCTTTCAACACGGGCAGATTTTCGGATTTCTGGGCGAAACCGATTGTCTGAATTGCCCGCAATCGCTTGGAAAGATCGGGCGAACCCAGATCAAGCAAATCGACCACCGCTTTCATGGCGCGGCGAAGGGCCGCGTCGTGTTCCACCGCGACCAATCGGGTTGCATCCAAGCGCAGGGGTTTGCCGGCGTGATCATTTAACACTTCGCCATTATCCACCCGCAGAGCGGACTGCATTCCATCCGCGTCCTTATTGCCGGTCAGCTCCACCGGGATTTTTTTTTCGTCCGGGCCGGTATAAATAAAAAGGCCGTCCTGCCGCCAGGCGGTGAACAACTCACGGATCGCGTCATCCCCTCTTCCAGTGAGAGAGGTGATCAATTCGCGCTTCTGGCCATCGTCAGTAGCGAGGATGCTCCGGACAATCGTGGCGCGCGCCTCTTCCGGTGCGGCGGTTTTCGCGCAGATAGTGGACACGAGCCCAACCAACAAACAGACAGCACAGAGAAAAGGACGGGGAATGTTTTTCCAAACCATGGGGTTGATGCGTAATGGACGAACTGGAATGAGAACGTAACCTAGCAGGTGGAGTGCCGATCACTTTCGCAAGCTGCCATCATAATTAATTTTTGAAAAAAAAGAGGCGGTCCCGATGGAGCCGCCCCTTGTGAGATTAATTCGGTGTATCCGGTCGAAACCGGAAACCCGGACGAAGAACTACTCCTTGGCCTTGAAGGTTCCCTTCAGGTGCGGCTCGCCATAAACATCGGCGAAGGTCTTCAGGATCTTGAACTGTCCATCAGCTTTGCTTTCGCCGATGTAAACCGTCTTGGTCAGATGCATGTTGGGCTGGGTCGTGACCTTGCCGCCGGGGCCATCAAACGAAACACCCGATTTCCACGCAGCGCGGACCTTGTCCACATCGAAGCTGCCGGCTTTTTCGACGCAGGCTTTCCACAGGTAAACGCCGTCGTAGCTGAGTACCATCGGAGAGTCCACCACGCGGCCTTCCTTCACGACGCCGTCGGCCTTCGTGTCTTTCAGCCATTTTTGGAAGTCAGCGAGGAACTTCTTGTTCTCGGGAGTATCGATCGACTGGAAATAAGTCCAGCAACCGAGTTGGCCGACGAGATCCTTGGCGGGCAAGCTGCGGAATTCGTCCTCGGCAATCGAGAAGGAAACGACCGGGCAAGTGTCCGCAGTCAGCCCGGCAGCGGCGTATTCCTTGAAGAACGGCGGATTGGTGTCGCCATTGAGCGTGCTGACGACGCAAGCGTCGCCGCCTGCGGCGAAATCTTTGATCTCAGCCACGATTTGCTGGTAATCCTTATGACCAAACGGCGTGTATTTGCCGGCCGAGATAATTTTGCCTTCGCTGTCCTTTTTAAAACCGCCACCGATGTTTTCCAACGGCACGCCTTTGCTGCGGAGATATTCCAACAGCACCAAGTTGGTCGTCTGTGGATAAACGTAGTCGGTGCCGAGGAGGTAGAATTTCTTCTTACCTTGCGCGAGGAGATAATCCACGGCCGGGATTGCCTGCTGATTGACGGCTTCCGCCGTGTAGCAAACGTTCTGGCTTTCTTCTTCGCCCTCATATTGCACCGGGTAGAAGAGCAGTCCGTTATCCTTTTCAAAAACCGGAAGCGCGGACTTGCGGCTCACTGAGGTCCAGCAGCCGAACACGACTGCGACCTTGTCGACTTCCAAGAGTTGCTTGGATTTTTCCGCAAAGGTCGGCCAATCCGAACCGGGATCGACGATCACGGGGACAATCTTTTTTCCCATGACGCCGCCCTTGGCGTTAATCTCGTCAAAGGTGAAAAGAAGGATGTCGCGCAGCGAGGTTTCGCTGATCGCCATCGTTCCGGAAAGATCGTGGAGGACGCCGACTTTAACGGTGTCGGCCGCGCGAGCGGAACCGACCAAGGCGCTGAGAGCAATGGCTCCAACGCTGAGCAATTTTGTGATTTTGGTAATCATATCTGGAGGGTGTGGTAGCTGCGCGGAACGTCTGGGCAAAAGGGATGGCCAGCAGACCCGCGAAAGAGTTGAAACAGGGTGAGGTTCTAAGAAAAGCGCCGCGCCAAGCGCCGGCGCGAAGACGGGTAGTCCGATCAGGAGCTACCCGTCAGAGCAGGTTAACCGAGCAGCCGGTTAGAATTTGAAGAAGGCTTGAACACCGAAGTAGTTCGTCTTGTCGGTCGAAGAATGCTTGTAGTCGTAGTAGGAGTATTCAGCGCGAACCGTCAGCTTGTCGGTGATCGCCACGCCGGGAGCGATGGTGAACTTGGTGAAGCTGGAGCCATCGGTGACCTTTTCGCCGGAAACGCGGAAAGCGGTCGAGAGCTTGTCCGTAAAAGCATACGTCATGAGAGCGAGCCAATTGTAGCCTTTGGAACCCGGACCACCGTCTTTATGAGCATATTCAGCGGCGACCATGACGGCTTTATCGACTTGGTACTGGGCCCAGAAATCGAGGGTGGTTACAGCGTGCGCTTGCGAGGGGATGTCCTTGCTGCCCTTCGTATCATACGCGATACCGGCCCAGAGAGTCAGATTCTCCACCGCCTTATACGTGAAATAGCCTTCAAAGCCCGCGTTGTGTTTCAATTCACCGTCACCTTTGAGGTAGAATGGAGAGTACACGGAATCCACCAAAGCCGCCCCGACGCCATATTCCTTGGTGCCATAGTCGACTTTCACGCCGCTGTGGTAGCCGGGGATTGGGGCCAAGAGATCGCCGTTAGCGAAGGAAATTTCCGGATTGTTGACGGTGAAGAAAGATTCGTAACCGAGGTAGCTCAGGAATTTGCCACCAGTTACGGTGAGGCCATTGCCGGCATCGTAGGTGACGTATGCATCGAGGAGAGTCGTCTCCTGCTCAGCGTTCGGTACATAGAACAAACTGACGACGCCGGTGACCGGTTTAAAATTCGTCGTGAAGAGCAGCTGGGAGGAATCGATGCCTAAATGATCGGAAGAATCACCCGGCTTCGGAGCTGTATATTGATAGGAACCTTCGATATAACCGCTGACCGAGAAATTATCGTTCAGTTTAATTTCGGCCGAGGCGGTCGTAACGAGGGCAAGGAGGGCGGAGGCGGCCCAACCTGTCATTCTGGAAGAATACTTGGTCATGAGTGTAGGTTTCTGAGTTAGGTTTATTGATCGAATCGCCCGTCGCCATACGACGGGGACTCCCCACCCTTTAAGCAGGTTGTTTGCCATCGAAGAAATTCATCGATGTCATAAACCGAATTGATGCATTCGCCTCACTTCCCGCCGATTAGCGATGAGGAATCACTCGTTTAGGCGGATAAAGTCCCGCGCAAATTCATCCGCGCACGCGATGGAGCCGATACCGGCGCCGTCCTTTTTCCTCCTGAAAAATCCGATTTTTAGCTCCCGGCGGCAGGAGGCTGCGAGGTCGACGATTCTGTTCTCACCGCCGCAAAATTCCCTTCTTCGCATTGTCGCACGAAACCTTCCGTCACCGACTTTAAATCCTCCCAACGACGGCGAATGGCTTTCGCCTCTTCCTTGGTGATCGCATTATCCGACGCCGCCATCGCGATCACTCCCAGCATATCGGCAAATTCTTGAACGATACTATTCGTCGAGGGAATGAGCTGATAGGGATGCGGCTTCGACTTCGGGTTGTTGATGAAAAAACCTCCTGCGCGCTCGCACACCCATTGCGCGATGCGATCATCGTTCGTGATTTTCAAAAGCTGATCGATTCGATCGAGCGGATTATTCGCTCCGCTCCCGGTCTCGTCCGTCGGCGGCTCAGCCCATTTGTAGATAAGTGAGAGCGACAGGCCCATGTCTGCCGAAATCTGTTTTGCGCTGGTTTTCTTCAGTACTTCCTTGAGCACCTCGTGCGATTGCATGCGTCCGACGCTGCCGCCCGGCGCTGCAAACGCAATCCTGTCGTGTGCCGCTCTTCTAATGCTAAGTTATCAAAGGTTAATTAACGACACTGCGGGCGCACTTTCGCGGTTTTTTATATCTTTCCCCTTCTGTTTATGGCTAAAATCACGCCTCACCATTTTTCCTCATGAATATCCACGAGTATCAGGCCAAGGCACTTTTCGAAAAATTCGGCGTTCCGGTTCCCAAAGGTGCGGTCGCGACCACGCCCGAGGAATTCATTAACGCCCTCGCCCAACTCCCGGAAGGCCCGACGATGGTGAAATCGCAAATCCATGCGGGCGGACGCGGCAAGGGGACGTTTACCGATGGTTTCAAAGGCGGCGTTAAATTTTGCAAAACCAAGGCCGACGCCAAGGAAATGGCGGGCAAGATGCTCGGAAATACTCTCGTCACTCTCCAGACCGGTCCTGCCGGACGAAAGGTCCAGACGATCTACTTCACCGTCGCGAGCGACATCAAAAAGGAATACTACCTCGCCATCCTGCTTGATCGCGCGCGTTCGAAACCGGTGATCGTCGTTTCCACCGAGGGCGGAATGGATATCGAAACCGTCGCACACCACACCCCGGAAAAAATCTTCAAGGTGCTCGTCGATCCGGCGTACGGTCTCGCTGATTTCCAAGTTCGCGAACTCACCAGCAAACTCGGCTTCGCGGGCGTCGAGACGAAGAACGCCGCCAAACTCATTCGCAATCTCTACACCGCATTCTGGGAAACCGATGCGGCGATGATTGAAGTTAATCCGTTGGTCACGACTCCGACCGGCGAGGTGCTCGCCCTCGACGCGAAAGTTTCATTCGATTCCAATGCCCTCTATCGTCACCCGGAAATCGTGGCCTTGCGCGATCTCAACGAAGAAGACCCGAAGGAAATCGAAGCGTCAAAATTTTCCCTCAGCTACATCGCGCTCGATGGCAGCATCGCCTGCCTCGTCAACGGCGCCGGTCTCGCGATGAGCACGATGGACATCATCAAGCACTACGGCGGCAGCCCCGCGAACTTCCTCGACGTCGGCGGTGGCGCATCAAAAGACCAGGTCGTGGCAGCCTTCAAAATCATCCTTGGTGATCCGCACGTGAAAGGAATATTCGTCAATATTTTTGGCGGCATCATGGATTGCAACGTGATCGCCAGCGGCATCGTCGATGCCGTCAAGGAAGTCGGCCTCAAGCTGCCACTGGTCGTCCGACTTGAAGGCAATAACGTCATCGCCGGCAAAGCCACCCTCGCCTCTTCGGGTCTCGCGCTCGTCTCGGGCGATACCATGGCCGATGCCGCGCAGAAAATCGTCAAACTCGTCGCCTGAACCTCCAACCCGCGGAAATTTCCCATGTCCATTCTCATTACTCCCGCCACCAAGATCATGGTTCAGGGCATCACCGGTGACTTCGGTGGGCGCCACGCCAAACTCTCGCTCGATTACGGCACGGTCGTCGCCGCCGGCGTGACGCCAGGCAAAGGCGGCCAATTCTTCGAGCACGCCGGACACAAGGTCCCCATTTTCAATTCCGTCGCCGAAGCGGCCAAAACTACCGGCGCGACCGTTTCCGTGATCTTCGTCCCGCCACCATTCGCCGCCGATGCGATTCTCGAATGCGTCGACGCCGGTTTGGATCTCGCCGTCGCCATCACGGAAGGTATTCCGATCAAGGATATGATCCGCGTTAAACGCGCGATGCAGGGCAGCAAAACCCGTTTGGTCGGCCCGAATTGCCCTGGCATCGTCACTCCCGGCACCGGCAAGGATTCAAACGGAGGGTGCCGGATCGGCATTGCGCCAGGTTACATTCACAAAAAGGGCCACGTCGGCGTCGTTTCCCGCTCCGGCACACTCACGTACGAGGCCGTTTTTCAACTCACGACCAAAGGCATCGGCCAATCCACCTCGGTCGGTATTGGCGGCGACCCGGTAAACGGAACTTCCCATCTCGATGTCATCAAGCTTTTCAATGAAGATCCCGATACTCACGGAATCATCCTGATCGGTGAAATCGGGGGCAATGCCGAGGTCGAAGCGGCCCGCTGGATCAAGCAAAACTGCCAGAAACCGGTGGCTGGCTTCATCGCCGGAGCGACCGCTCCCGCCGGCCGGCGGATGGGACATGCTGGGGCCATCGTCGGCGGCACTGAAGACACGGCTGCCGCCAAAATCGCCGTGTTCCAGGAATGCGGCATCGAGGTCGCCGCCACTCCTTCGGACATGGCCGATGCGCTGCTGCGCGCGGCAAAAAACAAGGGTGTCACGCTCACTTAAACCGGAAAGTAGTCTTCCCTCGCGCAAGCCGGACAAAATTGTCCGGCTTTTTTGCTGCCAAATGAAAAACGAATTGTATTACTTGGAGCGTGAGCAGAATTAGCCTACCCGTTTTCCTTGCTGTCATGATCTCTGTCGTGGCACTCAGGGCCCAGAGTCCGTTCTCGGGTCCTCAGGTCGCTGACGTTCAGTGGTTCAACGATGCAGTTAAAAACGCGGATTCCGTCGAAGTGCTCGAAGGGCTTCCCCACCCCTATTGGGAAAGCGATATTCGCGCGGTGGAAGCGGCCAAACCGAATATCCAGAATATCGCTGGTGAGCTTTTCTATCCAAAATCATTGGACGTCTCGACCGACCAGAAAAACGAGATCACCCAACAATTCATGGAGAAGACGCTGTTTGTCGTCCCCAACAGTGATGATCCCCCTTTCCCCAAAGCTTGCGGCGGCTTTCACGCCGACTATGCGCTGCGCTGGAACCGAAACGGCAATCCGGTGGCCGCCGCCCTCATCTGCTTCGGATGCGAAGAGGTCCTTTTGGTGGGCGAGAAAACGAAAGTTTCGACCAACATGTCCACCGACGGGAAGAAATATTTCACGGAAGTGCTTAAACCCCTCCGCCAATCGCGACCACCCAGTAAAATTGGAACGCTGCAGATGACGGACCCCGGCATTCCCAAGCCGCAGCTCCCGATGAAGATAGAAATCCCAGGAATGAGACGATAGCGCGGCGGGCAGTCTCGGCTATTATTTCCGTCCCTCGACAACGGCAGGAGATGAAAATAAATCGCAGCCGGCGCCCTCTATAACCGGACAAAAATCAGCCAGTTAAGACGGTGCTTGGGAACCGTCCCGGTTGCCGGCAAAAAATCTTCTGGCGTAGCCCCGGAAATTTTGCACCGTCGATCTCGCATCAGGAAAGGACCGACTGGAAACGGGAGGTTCTGCCAACCGGGTCTAGGAGTGATCACGGTGGTTTCGAGTGACCAGCGTCACCCGGATGTGAGAAGGGTAAAACCTTCTAACAAAAAAACTCCTCCTAAAAAAACGGAAAGCCGCCTGATGTCCTCAGGCGGCTTTCGTTTTTTGGGAAAACCTGATGCGCGAACGATTAATTAAAAACCAACCGCTCACGCATCATGCCAGCCAACATCCTCACCCTCGCCTCCCTTCGCATCAGCGAAGGAAATCTGAACCATCACCTGTGGAATAATAACGGGACATGGTTTCTTCACTACACAGTGTATCCGACGCCCTTCACCAAGGAGCGCATTCGCCGATCACTCGGCACCAAGTGCGTCGACACGGCCCGCGAAAGGCGCGACCAGTTTTTCAATCACCTGGCCAAATCTTCAGCCCAATCCGCCAGCATCGGCCACGTCGCAGTAGCTTGATCTCACCGAGTTGTTTTTCGGGCACGCCATCATCAGCGTGCCTTTTTCATGGACGAGCGCAGTGCCCCTCGCTCAGAAACGGTAATCCCATCTCCGCTCACGGGATCCTTAATTGCATGCCGACTCGCAGTGAATTGGCACCCTGCAAGAGGTCGCGGTTGGCTTGATAGACGTCCTGCCAGCGATTGGTGGTGCCGTAGTAACGCATGCTGATCCGCGAAAGTGAATCGCCTTCGCTCACGGTGTGATAGCGAACACCGGCATCACCCGGATTAAGGGCGGCGGCCGGTCGCACCGGCGCCGGATTTCCCGCGGCAATTGCTGCGGCCGGCGTGCCCAAGCGGGCGGCCGAGGCGATTTGATCCAACGTTCCTTGAGCCTGCGCGAGCCGCGCTGACAACGCATTATTTTCCTGTCGAAGCTGGGCGATCATGCCGGCGCGTTGTCGCTCCTGAGCGGCGGCCGCATCGGCAATCCTGGATTGCGCCATGCGGGCACTCTCATTCAACCGCGCGGCGTCCAAATGAAGGGCATCAATCTGCCGCAAAAGCTCCTCCTTTTCCGCTCCCAATCGACCATTGGTCTGCGTCAATTCCGCGACTGAGGAGTTGTGTAAATCCGTCGCTTTTTCCGCCTCGGCGACCCGTGATTGTTGAGCCGCCAAGTCGACCTGCGCTTTTTCAGCCGTTTGAAGGCTCTGGGTAAGTTGTGCTTTGAGATCGTCCGTGTTCTTACGCTGCACTTCGGTCTCCTGCTGTGCTTTCACCAAGTCCGCGCCTGCACCATCCAATTTCTCCTGCAACGCATTTCTTTCGTCCGCGAGCGTTGAAACTGAAACCGCCGCCTTTTGAGTTTCAGTGAGCTGCAACTTGAGCACATCGCGATCGGCGTTTGTTTTTTGCGCCTCATCACTCAAGCGCTGATTCTGCTGACGAAGATCATCACTATTCGACGTCAGCTCGCGCACTTTGCCGCGTAGTTGTTCCAACTCATCGTTCGACGCCCCAGCATCGTTTTCCTTTGCCCCCACTAGAGCGCGATTGGCTTCGGTGAGCGAGTGATTGGTCTCGCCCATCCGCTGCAACTTGGAAGCCATCGACGCGATTTCCTTGGCGGTGCTGTTGCGCTCATCATCGATCTGATTTTCCAACTCCTTCACGTGCGCTTGAAGCGTGCTGATCTCCATCTTGTACGCGTCCGGCTGCGTCGCGGAAACGGCCTGGGATTGCGCGGCGAGCGCGGCCTCGGTGGATTTTTTCGAATTATCGAGATCCTTTTCGAGTTTATCGTTCGCTGCGGTTAACTCCGCAACCGTCGCCGTCAATTTCTGGACTGCGGCGTCATTCGCAGGGGCAGATCCCGCCATCTTGCCGGCATCGCTCGCTGCGGGCTGCCCTCCCGCCTTCGCCGCATCGAGCTGTTTTTGCAAATCGGCAAGCTTGACCTGCGCTTGGTCGAGATCGCGGCGATTACTGGTCATGAACGCCGTCACCTGCTCATTGTCGCGGGCCAGTTGTTCGTTCTTTGAGCGCAACGTGGCGGCCTCCGCGCCATTTTGTTTCAGGCGGGAATTTTCTTCGCGCAGCGAGGCCCGTTCTTCACGTAAGCTCGCCAGTTCCGTGCTATCCGGTCGGACTACCGGCAAGCGTTCCGGAATTGCCCCGGCTGAAGGCACGGCGACTTCCTTCGCGGCTTTTAGTTCCTTTTCCAGCCGGTCGTTTTCCGCTGTCAATTCGGCGACGGAGGCCCCGCTTTTTTCCAACGCCTGGTTGGCCTCGTCCAATTGCTTTTGAAGCCGCGCCAGCTTTTGTAGCGCATCACCGTCAGTTTTTGCCGGCGGGTGGACTGGAGCGCTCTTTCCTGCGGGTAAATCCTTAGCTTCTGCGAGAGCCGACGGTGCAGCGGCGGGCGTAGTGGCTAATTTCCCCATCGCCACCGGCGTACTCGATGCGATTCCAGTTTTTTTGTCATGCTCGTCCAACAGCCGGGCGGCCTCGTCGAGCTGTGTTGTCGAAAGGCCTTGGCTGATAAAATCACGGGCGGCTGGGTCGGCGCCATTTTGAACCGCCAGATTCAGCCACATCAACGCCTGCACGGGATCTTTTGCCAGTCCTCCACGGCCCTCGGCAATCATCAAGCCATAATTATTTTGGGCCGAGGCAAAGTTCTGGTCGGACGCTTTGCGATAGAGAGCGGCAGCGGCCGTTTCATTTTTTT
>JBEPTW010000090.1:0-15108 GCA_041691855.1 Verrucomicrobiota bacterium
GCCGACAGCATCGCCTCGGTTACGTTCATCTGCGCAACGTCCGCGACAAGGTTCCACACTACAAGGAAACCTTCATCGATGACGGCGAAGTCGACGTGTTGCGGGTGCTGGCCATTCTCAACAAAAACAAATTCGAAGGCGTCATCATTCCCGATCACGCGCCGCAGATGAGTTGCGCCGCCCCATGGCACGCGGGCATGGCGTTCGCGATGGGCTATCTGCGCGCCGGCATTCAGTCTCTCGATCACACCTGAATCCCCCGAAGTCTTTCCCTCGCGTCGTAGTCGCCCACAACGACGCCAATTTGCAGAAAACTTAAGGTAAAAATCCGCCAGTTCCCGAGGGCGCCCCACCTTTTGTGTCGATGGGAGGAGATTGAAGACCATCGGGCCTAAACTTCAGCCGTCATGTATCCTCTCACGACTGCAACGCGTACTCGCGCGGGCGTTGATCGGCGCGAGTTTCACGGGGTTTCTATTGGCGCAAGCCGCTGCGAGCACTCCGCTGATTCAGATCAGTCCGACCGTTTATCAGACTGAGCATTGCCTCTTTATTATCGACGCCAGCGTCACCTGGTCGACACCCACGACTGCTTATAACGAAATCTACGCCGCAGGGCCATCCGCACCTTATTTTCCCCGACTGTCGGGATATTTCGATACGCTGACGGGTCTTTTTCCGGGAAACTATTTCTCGATTTGTTACATCGCCAACACCGGTGCATCAAACGTCCCCAACTATATTGATCGGACCTACAAGGCCACAGGCATCAGTACCGGAATAGGCTCAGCGGGACTGGGAACTTCCGGCGTGCCCGGCACACCGCAGTCTTTCGCCACCGTGGATTTCTGCCGTTACAATCTGCCAGGCGGGAACGTGATCTCGACGGCCTTGGGAGTATATGACCACGAATTGGGCCATGCATGGGGCGCGCAAATTTTCTATACCCTGAATCAACCGAGCTTGAGCAACGGTCACTGGCTGCCGAACTCCACCGTCGACTGCCAGCTGGGCGGCGGACTTTCGACCGACGGCTATCTGACCATAAACAAAATCCACGGCGATCCCGTCCAAGGCTTCCGCTGGCAGCGGGTGTCCAATGCACGCAGCAACGACTATTCCGTGTTTTCAGAACAAACCCTTTATTTGATGGGCCTGAATGACAGTTTCCCAACTTCGTACGTGCTGAATAATCCCGTCTACAATTCCGATCAAACGATGAGCTTCTCGTCGGTCGATACCTTCGACCACGCCGCTGCCGTCGCAACCTACGGGGTCAGAAATCCCGACTACAAAACTTCCCAAAAACAATTCAAACTCGGTTTCGTCTACATCGCTCGGGACCTGAATGAAGTGAACACCGTTTATCAGGCAGTCGAACAATCCGTCGAAAATTTCTGCAACGGCGAAACGATCAGCCCGACCACCTTTCGCAGCCAAACGCCTTTCCTCACCGATTCGCGCTATCGGGCGAGCGTCGACGGACTCCTTTCCGAGCTGGACGGAAATGCCCGTCCCGTCGTGACGATCGACAATCCCTACGTGTTGTCCACCGACGGCACCGCCACCGTCACGTTTTCGGCTTCCGATCCGGACGGCCCCGCTCCCACCATTGCATTGGTTCCCGCTTCAACCCAAGCGACAGTGGTCGGCAACTCCGTTCAGCTCACCGGACTTCCCGGTGGAGTTCACTTCTTCACCCTCAAGGCCAGCGATGCAGGAAATAAAAAAATGTTCGCTCACTTCGTTGTTGAAGTTCGTTTTCCCGTTACCGCGCTCACCATCATGACGGACCCCGCAAGTCAGACGGTGATCGCGGGCAATATCGCGACGCTAACGGTGGCCTCAACCGGTGGCTCCTCGGCGCTCGCTTACCGGTGGTTTATCCGATCTGCCACGACCAGCACGTGGAACGCCATCGTCAACGGCGGAGTTTACAACGGGACCGATACATCGATGCTCACGATAAACTGCACACCCGCGATGGACGGAGATGCCTTCCTTTGCACAGTCAGCGATTCAACAGGCACCGCCACCAGCCAGGCGGCACTGCTTACGGTCGATGAGACGCCGCCGGCGATCACCGCCGAACCTGCGGATAAGTCAGTCACTTCCGGCGCCTCGACATACTTCCGAGTAACCGCAGGTAATGCATCCACCACCTTCGGTTACTACGACTATCAATGGGAGAGGCAGCCCGCCGGCAGTACGACATGGTCCGATCTCACCGGCAGCAGTACCTACAGCGGCGTAACGCAATCACAACTCACCCTCTACAACTGCACCCTCGCGATGGACGGAGATCAATTTCGCTGCGTCGTGACCAACACCTCCGGTTCAACCCTGAGTAGCGCTGCCACACTTGCCGTGGGCACGACACCAACAATTACACTCCAGCCATTACCCCTCAGCGGCAGCGTCGGTCAGACTGTTTCGTTCAGTGTGGCCGCAACCGGAACCGGTCCGTTCACGTATCAATGGTATAACTACGCCACGTCGGTTGGGAACACCGCCACGCTTACCCTCACTAACCTCCAGTTGAGCGATGCCGGAACTTACGGCGTGCACGTGAGCAATGCTTTCGGCGTCGCCTATAGTACAAACGTGGGACTCACCGTGACTGCAGCAAACCCGCCCGGAGTCAGCACCCCGTTACAGTCGGTCACCGCGAACGCCGGTCAAGATGTCGCGCTGACGATTGCCGCCACGGGTTCACCACCGTTCTCTTATCAATGGCGCAAGAACGGCGTCAATGTGACCGGCGCCACGACGGCCACCCTAAGCTTGGCCGCCGTCACATCAGCCGACGCCGGACTCTACGACGTGGTCATCACCAACTCAGGCGGCACCATCACCAGCAATGCCGTAACCCTTGCCGTTAATGTCACCGTCGTACCGCCCAGCAACGTGGTAGTGACGATCACCGTGTACTAGCGCAGTTTTAAGATAGCCTCGCCGGTGGATTGAACCTTGGTGCGTTCACCGAGTGGGCGCTTATGGTTTTAGTCAATCCCCAGCAATTTTCACGCGATCTGTAATCGCCGTAAGTACGGTGACCCCGACGAACCCGCAGAGAACAGCGGTCAGAAACGCGCCGGCCTCCGTGGCCACGATGGCTGTCGGTAAATTGACATAACCCACGCCCAAAACTCCGGCGACGAACGCAACCGCGCCGACGACCACTCCTTCGACTACGTGCCGCAAGGCGGAGCGTTTCCTCGCCCTTTTCAACCACCGTCGCGACCAACCACCAACCGCTCCGCCGAGCAGCGCGGCGAGCAGCGGACTCAGCGGAAATTTCGCCGTAACCTCAGTCGACGCGCCCAGTGCACCGACCATCGCCCGCACTGCCACTTTCCCCAATCCCGCAGATCGCAGTCGAAACGCCACTCGGGCCACGCCGGCGGGAATAACGACATCGTTTCCCTCACGCCGCGCCGATCCCTGCACTTGGACATCCACCGCGGTCGGCGCTGCCACGCTCGACGGTTCTCCGTCAGGATTAACTTGGGCGACCGTGATCGGGAGGCTTTCCAATCCGAAACCGAGAAACTCCGTTCGATCTGGACGCAGCTCCAGGTGCGGCAGCGCCTCGATCATCACGTCCGAATCTGAAATAGTGGAACGCACCTTGAGTTTTGGCTGCGAAGTCGACGGGCGGAAACGGAGTTCGACCGTTTTCTGGTATTCGAGACCAGCTTGCGTAATCGTGAAATCCGGCACGTCCTTCGCGACCATGCCATCGAACTCAAGACTCACCGTCACCGGCGCGGGCAATGTCACTGAGGCCGGAGAACCGGCGGTCGGACTCACCGCAAATTTCATCTGCGTCACGTAATCGGCCTCGCCTTCATTCCAAGGCGCCGGCCTGGGACTGAGCGAACAAACCAGTCGGAACCACACCGCCGAAGTCGCTTCGCTTCCATTCGTCGCCACCACGAGGCCACCCGGCAGGACCGTATCAGCATGCTCGACCAACCTGACCAACGCTGGCGTTTTCGATTTAATGATAAACGGTCGCGTCGGTTGAGCCAGCGTCATCACGCCGCCCTCTGATTTCGGAACGAGATAGCTGGCAATATCGTTGCCCGCGAGATCGGTGATTCGCGTTTGGTTTAAATCGCCTTTCCATCCTTTCAACTCAAACCGGCGGTCGCCAAGGAGATTTTCCCTCGTAATTGTTTTCGTTGGATCGATCGTCGCCTTCGCGGCGATCAGCGTCGCGGCTCGCAATCCCGTCGCCGCAACCAAAAATCCTCCCGTCAAAACCAGAAGGAACAAACCCCGGGCGAGAGTACGCAATGGAATGGAATTCATGGGGGAAAAACCACCGAACGACCGTCCCTGACTAACCACCACGACCCGCTTAAAGCAAGTTAATGCTCGGTGCCGTGCCGATGTTTGAAGAATTTAAACCGGTCCTTCCCACCCCTCTTTACGAGCGCACGTCGACGCCTGAGGTCACGGGCCTCAATTAAAAATGATTACTCGTCCGATATTATCGGACACCAAAGAATCCGTCCGCGGACGATCCAGCGTAACATGGAATTCGACCGGACAATCTCGCGGCCACTTATTTCTTTGGCGGCCACTCCGTCCCTTTCAACTCGGGTGGCAGCAGGGTTGGGTCCGTGGGATAAATCAGGCTCATGTTTCCGACTTCGTGCGGTTCAAACTCCTTCTCCGGAGCGCCGACGATCAGCCACAGTGTCTCGACGTCGGTGTCGTTAAAGATCTGCCGCACCACCGACGGTCCGACGAGGACCCCGCCCAATCGCGGGACCGTGAGCGTTTCCGTGCCGACGCGCATGCGGCCCGTTCCCTCCACGACAAAATAAAATTCCTCCGCTCTCACGTGTTTGTGCAGGGTATTGGCACTCTTCGGTGGCATCCGCCACAACCTTGCCCCAAGAATTTCGCTTCCCGTGCGTTCAAGAAAATCCGCATTTGGAATACGCATCATATTCGACGGCCGCCAGGCGAGCTCGTCCGGGGTGATCAAACGGTAGCTTTCAATCGGTTTCATATTTTAGGTTTAACCAAGAAAACAAACCAAAATGAGACAGCCAGCGGCGCGCAATAACAAGATTGGGTGCACCGCCACCGTTCCGATCTCACGTTGCGGCATTCCTCCTTTTTTGCAAATTTCGGGAATCGTCCTACGGTTTTGTTGCGATTAAAACGGTAACTGAAATCAATGGCATCCGTCAGATACGGTATAACGTTTAATTCAACCCCCTAAATTTATGAAACGACTCACTCTCGCCCTGGCGTTTATCACCGGGATTTTTCTCGCGGGTTGCACGACCCCTGAGATCCGCATCCGGCAAAACCCCGCCGCGTTCGATCGCGCCACGCCGACGCAGCAGGATTTGATCAAGCAAGGCAAAGTGGACATCGGCTTCAACGAAGAGCTGGTGGAACTCGCCCTCGGCGTCCCCGACCGGACTCGCGAACGCATCGATGAAAAAGGCAAGGAATTGATCTGGTCCTACGTCAACTACGAGAGCGATGACGGCGACACCTTGTACCGAGGTTGGTATCACCGCAGCCTTTGGGGCGGTCCGCAGTATCCGTATTTCGCCGACTATCCTTCGCGCCGTGAAAGCGAACATTTCCGCGTCGTGTTCCGGGATGGCAAGGTCGTGGAAATCGAACACGAAACCTGACCATCGGAATCACAAAACGTCAGAAATCCAGTCCTCACCCAATCGCGCCCGCCACGGCGCGATTTTTTTATGCGTCCGTCAGCCCCGCCCAGTCATTTCACCACTGATTACTCTGATCGGCACTGATCCGACGAACCTCCGCTACGCAAGGTAGCCCGCGTAGCCACGGGCCTCTGGCCTGTGGAACTTCTTCCCGTCGCGAAACCCGACGCGGGTGATCGGCCTGTCGTCCGTAGCCTGGGCAAAGATGATGACGATTCAGCCTCTCGACCGGTCGGGCGCCGCCAGAAAAATCAACCACTTATTACTCTGATCAACGGTGATCCGATCCATTCCCGGCTAGAATCAAACTGCCGCCGTAGCCACAGGCCTCTCGCCTGTGAGCCTGCATCGCGAGGCGCACTGATCACATGTATTCCCGCCCAGCAACAACCCGCCGCCCGTGTAGCTACAGGCCTCCGTGCCTGTAGTTCTTTCGCACCACCAGATTCACTCGCCACGAGACGAAAAATCAGCGCCCATAATTGTCGCTGCGCACAGAGAAATTTTCAAATGCCGCCGCAAAACTTTTGACTCCCGATTTCAAACCGCCATAAAAACCTCCGGGCCCGTTTTCAAAAATCCCGCCCGCTCCACGAAAGAGAGCGGGCACCTCTTCCATCCCTAAAAATGCGATCTGAAGTTTTATAAAACAAAGTTCACCGTTCCCTATGAACCGCATCTACCAAGGCCGCGTCTCGTCCGTCGAAATCCCCAAGCCGGCAGCAAAAACGAATGGAAGTCCCACGGCACTTTTTCAGGATACGACAAATTACTAACCTCACGAACATTTATGCACACAGTCTACCGAACCTATGAAGTGCTGATTGAAGAAACGCTTTCGGCCAGTGACCCTAAGCGACAGAAATCGTCCAAGCCACCTCGGGAAAATCTTAAAACTCGACGTGCTTTCGAGACAACACACCGCGTGTTTCAGGATGCGGTATGCTACTATATGCTGTGTCTGATCGGGCTGGTGCGGGATGCCACAGAAACAGGCTCTGACGGGAACGTGACTGACATCAATCCTTTGTGGCGGACGCTTACGATCGGTGAACAGGGGAAGAAAACCGATGAACTCGTGAGCCAATTGAGGGTTCGGTATCCAAACGCGGCTTGGAGCAGTGCCTCAAATTTGAATGAGTTTCGCATGAGGGTTTACGATTGGAAGAAGAATAATCTGAAACTTGAAAATGCTTCTTTGGAGCAAACCTATCGCATTCTGTTTTCCCAAGCAGTCGGCTCTAAGTCAGGAGAGGAAGTTGCTGAAGCTTTGGAAAACTTGAAATCGTTCGCAGGAACTTGGATTGCGATTTTGTGCAATGAAAATGGCGATACGACGATTCCTGGGGGTGGTGTTTACGACGTCGTTCATCGGCATCTAAAGTTATGCCCTAATAACGATTCGCAGATCCTTCAAAATCTGGTTACCACTGCAGTAGTCGAAGCTCTTGAAGAACGGACGGCCAACTTGGAGCAGTGGCGGCTATTGAAGCTGGATCGAAGCAATCGAGAGAACGAAATGGCAAAGCAGAAGAAATCACCGGAGAAAATTAGTGCAGTGATCAATAAGTTAGTGGCAGATAAAATTCAAAACGAAGCCACCACGCTGCGAGATGCTTACCGGAAGTCGCTAAGCCCGGGAAAGACGACAAAGTATTGCAGTCTTTCGCTCGAGCAAATTCAGCGTGCAATGGCATTGCTTGAAACCAAGCAAGTGTCCGTTGATTCATTTCCCCGGCTGAGATTCGGAGCCAGAGATAATTCTTTTGAGCAGCCCCTGCTTCGATACCTCCTGCTGCATGGTGAAGAAAGCTGCAGTGAAGCAGTCATCCGCGATGTGTGGGATTACGTGCGGAACGAAGATCCGGAGCACGCCATATTGGATGAGGGGAACCACCCCTTGACTTATATGCCGTATCAAAGTGTCGGTAACGAACCGTTGTTTCCTTATTTCACGAATTGTCTTGGGGTCGGTTGCAAGGACAGGTCCGTGTGGTGGAATTTCGATAAATCCGCCTTCAAACGCGCAGCTGAGGAGGTTTTCAAGTATCGGATTCGCTCTGACAAACGACTTGCCGATTATCGTGCAAAAGCCAATCGGGTACTTGCCATGCAGGGCAAGGGTGAGTGGATGGACACCAAAGGCGCGACCAAACAACTTGGGGGACTTCTTGAGGATCCGCGCGGGCCACTCATGGAACAGCTTTTGGCGGAGATTGGCGGCAGCATTGGCTATGGGTTGCGCCGCGGCACTATCGGTGGATGGGGAGACTTGCGAGAAGACTTTCTCAAGGCGGCTAAGATCGGTGATCCCGACGTCGAGAAGTTGGAGGCACTGGTGACGGCCGCTCAATCTGATAGTGGGGGCGGTTTTGGCAGTGCGGCGTTGTTTAAAAAACTGTGCGAGCTAGAATACTTCCCTCTCTGGCAGGAGAACTGGTCCCCTCGGCAGTCGTGGCATCCGAAGAATTTTCTCTCTTGGTATGTGCGCTATGCAGAAGCCGTCGAGGAATTGAAGGCACTGGCAGAAGACGATACTGCGAGTACGAGCAGCTTGAAAACAAGCCTCAGGTTGAAGCCCATTTCCGTCACGTTGCCAGGCACCCAAAACAGGCACGGTGAGGTCAGCTTTAGACCGTTTGATTTTGACTGCCCGATCGAGCAACATCCAAACATCGACCTGTTTGATCGAGACGAGACGAACCAATATCGTCCGGTGCGGACCAACACGACTTTCGTAAAAGAGAAAAATAAAGATAGCGGGCCGGAAGGCGCTGACTACCCGCTGACGTTGAGCTATCGGCGGCTGAAACGTGATCGCATCACACTGGCCGATGGTTCGTCAATGGAGGCGTTTTATCAACCGCCCTTAGTTGTTGAAGGTGCTCCGGATTTTCATCAAGAAGCGAAAGCCAAGGCGATGAAGGGCAATAAACCGTATTCGGCTGTATCCGTGGAAGTAAGTTCGTCGCTACTTCCACCCACGCGGGAGTCCGGACCGTTTCATCTCACGATGGCGATGCCAGTGGACATTGACGGACTGTCGGCAGCGACCCCGAAGATTGATGATAAAAGGCATCCCGATCCTGCCAAGCGAACGGAGAACTCCGTCCGGTTCGGTCCACCTTTAAATGGTAAATACACGCGCCAATATTTCCGTTGGCCGATTGACGCGGTCACTGAAAGGAACACAACAGACGCCTCGGAAGCGCATGCCTCAGATGAAGCAGAAGGGGAAAAACCAACTAAATTCTCCGCTGGAAAACTCTGGTGCGTGAAAGATTTCGATTCGTTTCATATATTGAGCGTCGACCTCGGGGTGCGCTTTGCTGGCGCTTGGTGCCGTGCCAAAGTGTTCAAGGGAGAGCCACAAGCGGGGCAACGGGTAATCTCGGCTGAGACCGACGAAGCTAAGACGGGGAAGGTGGCGTTCGGGGTCGAAGATGTCGGAACGTTTCGACTGCAAGGTGAAGACGTGAAGCTGTGGCGAAAAAGAAAAGGGCAAGCGCACCACACGTTTGAGCAGGAGCCTTGTGGCAGTCGCGGTCGAAGGGCAACCGAAGCGGAAATCGCCACATTCGTGCATTTGGCCAAGCAACTTGTTCCCGCGACCTCAAGAAGCCCACTGCTCGATGCGACTGAGACGAAGTATTATCCTCAATTGGCGAGCCATCTACAGTTCCGTTTGGCACGACGGCTGGGGCAATTGCGAATGCTGTTTAACCTGCGGTGGCGTGCGGTTGGCCGGTGGAAGAAAGATGGTCATGTGTATCGCGAGCTGAGCGGCACCGAACTCGAGGCGTTTCAACTTGAGCAACGCGTGCGGGCGATCGACATGTTAGATTTTAGCCAGCGAGAGGATATTCCGGATGATCAGGAAGAGGAACACATGGAGAAGCTCCGGCTGTCAGTTGTCGATAAGTCCGAATGGGAAAAACTCACCTTTGCCCTCAAAGAAAAAACAGCTCGCACATTCGGGAAACAGAGGACCAAAACAGGAAAAGAAGCTCAAGCCATCGCGCGAAATGCTTTTAGGAGAAAGCTCACGGACATTTCGAGCCCATGGGATTGGAATGCCTTGGAGCGGGAAGCGACGCGGCAGATCGATGAGGCAATGACGTCCTTCTCAGGCACTGGCGGATTGGTTGCCCAGGTAGCTCACTTTGTGTGGCCACTGATCAAAAAACGTTGGAATTGGCAGCCATCTGGGAAGGGAACTGGAGGCCAGCAGTCCGTTCTCGAGTGTGTAGCAGATGAAACAGCCGAAGCTCAGAACGTTACTGGTATGCGCGGTCTGAATATGCGACGGGTTGAGTTGCTACAGGAATTCCGACGCTGCTGCCAAAGTTTGGCTAAGCTGGAACGACGGCGCTACCAAGATGCGAACGGTGGACTGGAGCCGTCGCCAGTTCGCGAACGCGATGAGGTCCATGAACCCGCTCCCGCGTGGATCGCCAAAGTCAATGAGCTACGGGAACAGCGGGTAAATCAGACGGCTCACTTGATTCTCGCAGAAGCTCTCGGGGTGGACTTGATGAATCCAGATGAAGTTGAAATTGAGGGATTAAAAAAGGCTGCGCTGAAAACGGAGCGAGATGTACACGGACGTTATAAGAAGAACCCCAATAGACCAAGGGTGGCTGCAATCGTGTTGGAGGATCTTTCACGTTATCGCACGAGCCAAGATCGTTCACGTTTCGAAAATAGGCAGCTCATGGAATGGTCGCATCGACAAGTGTTGACCAAGCTGCAAGACATGGCCCAGGTGTTTGGACTTCCTATCTTCACTGTGGATGCTCGATTCTCATCCCGGTTTAGTTCGCGAACTGGCGTGCCTGGCATTCGATGCG
This sequence comes from Verrucomicrobiota bacterium, assembly GCA_041691855.1. Classification (GTDB taxonomy): domain Bacteria; phylum Verrucomicrobiota; class Verrucomicrobiia; order Opitutales; family Opitutaceae; genus Lacunisphaera. Next base: position 10,562 of record JBEPTW010000090.1, read on the forward strand.
TAGAGGTATCGAAAGGATTTGAGGCAGAGCATCCTTGGAAAAAATGGGCGAGAGAAACAATTATCAAACCCAACGGCGGCGGTGAGCGTATGCCATCCGCACGGGCCAAGTTGATCGAAACAGCAGCGGCTCAGCTAACTACCGCGGATTCACGAGCCAGTCTGATTTTGCCCCTTGATGGTGGACCTTCTTTTCTGCCCGTGCGGTCACACAACGAAGGACATGAAGGGCTGGAAGCGAATGCAGACATAAATGCAGCAGTAAGTATCGGACTGAGGGCGGTTGCTCACCCAGACCGCCTTGATGTTTTTCCGCTTCTGAAAGCAGTACCTAAAACAAATGGCGGAATGGAGATAAGGGCAAAGCGCGGTAGTTTCGCCGCAAAGTCCCGTGTTCTCACGCCAGCTACGTTGCCCGTTGTCGCTGCAATGCAGGAAAGGACGGTCGAGATGCCTTTAACCGAAGATGACGAGGCCGAATCTGGCAGAATAAAATACGTCTTCGCCTGTCCTCAAATCCATAATGGACCTGCATTCAATATCCCGAACGAGAGGCGTTATGAATTGCTTGGTACTACATCGGGGGCCGTTTCCAAGATTTACTGGAGTCGGGTTAAGGAGACGTGCTTGAGCCGAATTGCCATGATCAACGCGGCTCGTGTAGCCAAGTGGCAGGACAGCAAAGACGATATTCCGATGTAACCACTCCCCTTTATGTCCGAATCAGGCCTCCAGACTTCAGGCGAACTTGCGGCGCAGCCGCCGATGCCGGTGCGCCGGCTTCACAACTATCTCTATTGTCCGCGCCTTTTCTATCTTCAGTGGGTCGAAAACATTTTTGAGGAAAACGCCGATACGGCCACCGGCACAGCATTACACCGGCAGGCCGACCAACCTTCGCGTCTCGATGACGCCAAGACCACCGCTCTGCGTGAAGGTCTGCCTGAGGGCGCGAAGCTTCGTTCATTGCGGCTGGAAAGCACCAGCCTCGGATTGATCGGCGTGGTGGATATTGTCGAAGGCGGACCGGATGGGGCCTGTGTCGTGGATTACAAGAAGGGCTCCGCGCGCCGCCTTGACGACGACACGCGCGTCGCCAAAGAACCCGATGCGGTGCAGATGGCCGCCTATGCGTTGCTGCTGCGCGAGCATGGAACCTCCGTCGAATCTGCGGCAATTTACTACGCCGAAGATAAACGCCGCGTTCCCGTCGCCCTCACCGAAGAACTTTTTTCAAAGACGAAAGCAGCGCTGGCTGACGCTCGCCTCGTGGCCGCAAGCGGCAAAATGCCGCCGCCACTCGTGGACGATCAACGCTGCAACTACTGCTCCGCCTACCCAATCTGCCTGCCGCGCGAATCCCATTGGTGGGCTCAAGCGCGCGAACGAGCAATCGTCGAGGATACTCAACTGCGGCTGGGGTTTTCGCTGGGCGAACTGCCGCCGGAATTGACCGGCGAACCGCCCTCCGATCACGATCCGATGCCGCCACCGCGCCCGCCACGCGACGACGGAGAACTGCTGGTCGTGCAAAAACCCGGTTCCCAGGTCGGACAACGCGGAGGCGAGTTTGTCGTGAGCATCAAAAAAGAGGTCGTCCGAAAACTTCCGCTGCATCAGGTGCGGGCCATCTATCTCTACGGGGCTATCCAGTTGACGGCTCAGGCCGCAGAGTCGTGCCTCGAACATGGCATCGACGTAGCTTACTTTGCCGCTTCGGGACGATTCTTAGGTTTGCTGCGCGGCCTCCCGGCAAGTGGCGTGGACGCCCGACTCGGCCAGGCACGAATGTTCGCTGAGCCGTTCTTTCGCTTAAAGCAATCGCGTGAATGCATCCGCGCGAAGATTCACAATCAGCGCACCATGCTCATGCGCAATGGCGACGTCCCCGACCGAGTCCTCCGGCTATTAGCCGACGCACGTGACGCCACAGAGGATACGCGCGATCTCGGCGAACTCCTCGGCTGCGAGGGAGCTGCCGCCAGTCTCTACTTCGAACAGTTCGCGTCGATGCTCAAAGGGGCCGAATGGAGGTTTGATTTCCACGGGCGTAACCGGCGTCCACCCCGCGATCCAGTCAATGCGTTACTGTCTCTGGGCTATTCAATTCTCGCCAAAGAGCTCGCCGGCGTGTGCCACGCCGTGGGACTCGATCCCTTCCTCGGATTCATGCACCAACCACGCTACGGGCGGCCGGCGCTCGCGCTCGATTTGATGGAAGAATTTCGACCACTCATCGCCGATTCGGTGGCGATTTCCCTCGTCAATCGCGGCGAAATCAATCCCGACGATTTTATCAGCGCGGCGACCGGGACGTTCCTCAATGAACAGGGACGCCGCCGCTTCTGGGAAGCATGGTTCCGGCGCATGGATACCGAGGTTAGCCATCCGCAATTCGGCTACAAAATGAGTTATCGCCGCATGCTGGAGGTACAAGCGCGGCAACTCTGGCGAGTCGTAAGAGGCGATGCGCCAGTCTATCACGGCTTCACAACAAGGTGATCCATGGCCAATACTCGTCTGCGTTATCTTGTCTCCTACGACATCGCCAATGCCAAGCGACTGCGGCGAGTGGCCAAAACCTTGGAGAGCTATGGGACACGCCTCCAATACTCCGTCTTTGAATGCCCCCTCGACGATCTTCGGCTCGCCCAAGCCAGGGCCGCGCTCGCGGAGATCATCAACACGGACCACGATCAAGTTTTGTTCGTCTCACTCGGGCCGGCAGCAGGTGACGCCACGCTGATTATCGACGCGCTTGGTTTACCCTACGCGGTACGGTCGCGGGTGACCATTGTGTAAGTTTGGCTGCAACCGCAATCTGGACGATTGGAGATTGACGCCGACATAAGGTCGGCTTGCCTTTTATTCGGCCACCGGCCAACGACCAGTTTACCTCCGCCATTGGTAAACCACGCTATTTGAAATCGCGAGAGACAGGCGAGCGCGGCAGTGCGAGAGTGCTCACCAACGAGCGCTCGCATACTAATTTTCCGAGTGGAAACCTCGATCAGTGGACGCCATTACAGCAATGCTCTGTCGAATTCGACCGGGCGCTCGTTGTTCACAAGCGCCGCAGAGGGAGAAAATACGGTTACTCACAGGGGCTGTTCACGACGTCGCGATTTCAGGAAGCGTGAGGCGGAAAGGGGATTACGCATATGCTTCGTTTCCACGCGTTCACGACGTCGCGATTTCAGGAAGCGTGAGGCGGGTCAAAGGGGACCTGACTGCCGCCGCCGGTTGGCGTTCACGACGTCGCGATTTCAGGAAGCGTGAGGCGGCGCGCTTCGGGCCCCCACCTGCGGTCAGCGTGCCGGTTCACGACGTCGCGATTTCAGGAAGCGTGAGGCGGTGATACGTGCGCTCCTGTTCTTTTTTCCATTCGCGTTCACGACGTCGCGATTTCAGGAAGCGTGAGGCGGCACAGCATCAGCACCTTTTTGAGCTGAGCACAAAAGCGTTCACGACGTCGCGATTTCAGGAAGCGTGAGGCGGTGCTGCCCGGTGTGTGCTCCTCGTATCGCTGCGTTGTTCACGACGTCGCGATTTCAGGAAGCGTGAGGCGGTAATGAAAACAATTCTACTACTCTTATTGATAACGTTCACGACGTCGCGATTTCAGGAAGCGTGAGGCGGTTGATGGTTCCCGATAGGGCGCGTTCCGCGAACTCGTTCACGACGTCGCGATTTCAGGAAGCGTGAGGCGGGGCCACCTGCGCCAGCGGCCCGTGATCGGTGGTCGTTCACGACGTCGCGATTTCAGGAAGCGTGAGGCGGTTTTCCGGTTGCGCCTCAACCGCGACCTCGGCCGTTCACGACGTCGCGATTTCAGGAAGCGTGAGGCGGCAAGCTGCCCTCGAATGTGACGTTGTGCCCAACCAGTGTTCACGACGTCGCGATTTCAGGAAGCGTGAGGCGGACCAAGGGCCTCTTCGCCTAACAAATGAATCAGCCGTTCACGACGTCGCGATTTCAGGAAGCGTGAGGCGGGTTGGTGTAGTTGCCTGGTCCAACGTCGACGACCCGTTCACGACGTCGCGATTTCAGGAAGCGTGAGGCGGGTGGTAGCGCCGTGCCACCGGTTTCGTAACAAAATGTTCACGACGTCGCGATTTCAGGAAGCGTGAGGCGGCCTGCGCATTGCTATTTGGCCGCGCTGCATTATGTTCACGACGTCGCGATTTCAGGAAGCGTGAGGCGGGTCAAACGAACGGTAGCCGCGATTCCTCAGCCGAGTTCACGACGTCGCGATTTCAGGAAGCGTGAGGCGGGCTCAGCTGCACATTGGCCAGCACCATTGTATTGTTCACGACGTCGCGATTTCAGGAAGCGTGAGGCGGCAAACCGATCAATTCGGATCAACTCCGGGTTATTGTTCACGACGTCGCGATTTCAGGAAGCGTGAGGCGGGCAAACGGTTTCTTCGGATTCCTTCGCTCCCTTTCCATCCTTCGCGAGACATCTTCAGTCCGACTTTCTTGGCCCGGAGAAAACATTCCTGATCCCACTACCGGGAATTTTAGCTGTCACTCGAATGACTTACGG
>JBEPTW010000091.1:0-14793 GCA_041691855.1 Verrucomicrobiota bacterium
CGGTTCGCTGCCCGTGGTGCTGATCGATTGCAGTCATGGCAACAGCGAGAAAAAACACGAGCGTCAGGTGGACGTCGCCGCCGATGTCGCGGCGCAAGTGAGCGCGGGAGAACGCGCCATCATCGGCGTCATGCTCGAAAGCAATCTCGTTGGCGGATGTCAGAAATACGAATCGGGCAAATTACCGGTTTACGGTCAGAGTATTACGGACGCCTGTCTCGGGTTCGATGAGACGATTCCCGTTTTGGAAAAACTCGCCGAAGCCGTCGCAAATCGGCGCGCGAAAAAAACCTGATCACCATTCTGTCATGAAGCGCGTTCTAATCGCCTTCGACAAATTCAAGGACGCGATCACCGCCGCCGAGGCGTGCGCAGCGGCGGCGCGCGGACTGCACTCCACTCATCCGGAATGGTACTGCGATTTGTGCCCTCTCAGTGATGGCGGCGACGGGTTTTGCGCCAGCCTGACCACTGCCGCCCAAGGCGATTCCGAAAGTCACAACTGCACCGGCCCGCGAGGCGCAACGCTCAGCGCTCCCATCGGTTTCGTGCGGCTCGAAAATTTATCTGCGCAGGCTCGCGCGCGCTTTGATTTTGGGCCGTCAAATACCGGTTCATTGGCGGTGATCGAAATGGCGACTGCAAGTGGTCTCGCCCTGTTGCCAGTGGCCCGGCGCGATCCATGGCAGGCCAGTAGTTACGGCACAGGCGAACTCCTGCGCGCGGCAGCCCACCGCGAGATTGACGCCATTTTGCTTGGCGTTGGCGGCAGTGCCACCAATGACCTCGGTCTCGGCGCACTGGCGGCACTTGGGTTCAAGTTCCTCGACGCTAAAGGAACGGCCGTCGCGAATCCGACGCCCGCGACTTGGGAAAAGATCCAACGGATCGACGGGAGCGCCGCGATTTCGCTGCCGCCCCTTTTCATCGCCTGCGATGTAACCAATCCGCTGTTGGGCCCAAGCGGTGCCACTGCCGTGTTTGGTCCGCAAAAGGGACTGCGGGCGGACGACGAGCCCAAACTCGAAATTCAGGCCAAGCGTCTCGCGAGACTTCTTTGCGCGGCTTGCGGTCAATCCGACAAACTGACCGGCACCGCCGGCGCGGGTGCCGCAGGGGGAATTGCGTTCGGGTTAATGGCAGCCTGCCAAGCGAAATTGATTTCCGGGTTCTCCCTTGTTTCGGATTGGCTGGCGCTGCCGGACCGCATCGCGGCAGCCGACCTCGTTCTAACCGGGGAAGGCCGATTCGACGCCACGTCGCTTAGCGGCAAAGGACCGGGCACGCTCGTGGCTCTCGCCCGGCAGGCAGGCAAGCCCGCGCACGTTTTCGCCGGCAGCTTGGAAATACGAACGGACGAAGGCGGCCAATTTCACGCGATCACCCCGCCCGGAATGGCTTTGAGCGAGGCGTTGCCTCAAACGGCAAAATTATTGGAGGCCGCCGTACGCGCGACTTTCGCCAGCGATGGCTGGAAGCTCTGGTTTCCCTCACGATTCTCCTCGCAAAGTTAAACCGCCGTTTTCAAAAATCATCCCACATGTCGCGCCGGACGATTGTGAGCATATCCCTTGGCAGCGTTGCCGCCACTATCATGGTGTTGGTCCTCGCATTGGGCGGGTGCACGAGCAAACCCGAGAAACCTGCGGAGAAGACGCCTCCCGTCGTAAAGATCAATCCTGCACCCCCGGCGGTCGTTCCGCCGCTTCCCGTGGAGAAACTGCCTCCCGTGATGCTCGGCATCGATGTATTGGAAGCGGATAAATTTGCGGCCATTGCCGGGAAAAAAATCGGCCTGCTCACCCATCCGGCCGGCGTGAATCGCCGCGGCGAAAGCACCATCGACGTCATTCGGCGCGCACCCAACGTGAAACTCGTCGCGCTCTTCGCCCCGGAGCATGGCTTGTGGGGCACGGACAAGGCCGGGGATAATTTTGTCGATACGATCGACAAGCGCACCGGACTCCCGGTTTATTCGCTGCACGGTAAAACGCGCAAGCCCACCAAGGAAATGCTCAAGGGCCTCGACGCCATCGTCATCGACCTGCAGGACATAGGGACCCGCTCCTACACGTTCATCAGCTGCCTGCGCTGGACGATGGAGGCCTGTTTCGAAAACGGCGTGGAAGTCATCGTCCTCGACCGGCCAAATCCTCTCGGCGGACTCAAGGTGGACGGACCACCGCTCGACTCGGAATTTGTCAGTTACGTGGGCGCATTCCGAATTCCTTACGTCCACGGACTGACCATCGGAGAGCTGGCGCGCTTGGCAAAAGAAGCGCCCGCAGTGATGGCCGTGCCAGAAAAGGTGCGCCTGAAGGGCCGGCTGACCGTAATCCCGATGCGCGGCTGGACGCGCGCGATGCGCTGGCCCGACACCCAGCTAAAATGGATTGCCACTTCCCCTTTCGTTCAGGATTACGCGGCGGTTGTCGGTTATGCGATGACCGGCCTCGGCACGGAAATCGGCGGATTTACATGGGGCATCGGCATCAACCACGCTTTTCGCGGCATCGGTTACCCGAAGAAAACGCCCGATGAAATCATCAAGGAATTGGAGCAGTACAAAATTCCCGGCATTAAATTCATCAAGGCGCAAGGCATCGCCAAGGATGGAAAAATCATCACGGGAGTCTATGTCGACGTCGTCGATTATGACGCGTGGCGGCCCACCGAGCTGTCGTTCTATATGATGAAAACCGCGGTGAAATGGAGCGTCACTAATCCATTTGTTTTCGCTCCCGCTGATCGCGCCAGCATGTTCAACAAACTGGTCGGTTCCGCCGCTTGGTGGACTGCGATTCGCACGCAAGGCGCGCACGTGGACGTGGCCTCATTCCTCGCCAACTGGAAAACGCGCGACGACATCTACGAGCAGCAAAGTAAGAAATACTGGTTGTATCAGTAAGCCGTTGGCCGCGATTGCACGTCCGCAAAACGCCCGACGGCATCTGACTTCCGGCGGAGTCTGGCAAACCCGACGGCCAAATTATGGTATAGCCAAATTATGGAGGCATGTTCGATTTAGCCCAGAAACCGGAGTTGGACACAGAGTACACCGAGATAAAGATAAGCACGGAGCACGCAGAGAAATGCCGCGGTAAATCGCCCAAATTCACTATCACCCAGTCGGTGAATTCAAATTTGCAGATCAACTCACAACAAGTATTTCTCCGTCGCCTCCTTCCGAACTCTTTGAGCTCTGTGACGAGATGGAACTGCGGAATTTAGGTTTAGACAGACGGGTCCAATCCGGACGGGAGCGGCAGCGACCCCGCTGCCGTGCTCTCGCGGGCGGGTCCGCTAAACACAAAGAGCTTACTCGGTCTTCGCTGACGCCACCTTCGCGCTGTTCTTCGCGACCCACGCATTATATTCCGCGCGAGGCATAAATTTCAAGGAAGCCGAGTTGATGCAATAACGCAGACCCGTCGGCGCCGGGCCATCCTCGAATACATGTCCGAGATGTGCGCCGTCGACATTGCTGTGAACCTCCACGCGCGTCATGCCGAAACTGGAATCGGTGGTTTCGCCCACGAACGCTTTTTCGATCGGTTTGGTAAAGCTCGGCCAACCGGTGCCTGATTCGAATTTATCCCGGCTGTCGAACAGCGGCGTGTTACTGCAAGCGGAGAAATAAACGCCGTCGGCATGGTTATTCCAATATTCGTTCCGGAAAGGCATCTCCGTGCCCTGATGGCGGGCGACGCGGTATTGCTCGGGCGTCAGCAACGCCTGCCACTCCGCATCGGTATGCTTCACCGCAGTTTTGCTCATGTCGATGACCACCCGGGAAGGGAGGCCACAAGCAGATTTTTCATCGCCCGGGGCGCAATACGGTTCGGTTTCCTTGGCGTCTTTTGTTTTCATGCGAGGATCCATGGGATTAAGGCTGCCTGCGGCGAACATCGTCGCGGCCACAGGTAAAGTAAGGAGGAATAATGGCCACTTTTTCATGGGAAACATATAGTTGAAAATTACGTCTTCGCAACCGGAGCGGATGCGTCCGACCAACCATGAGAGTCCCGGTTACCGGTTTTATTCCACGCGAACCTTGGCTTGGCCGTCGTGAAATTCATTGACCAACGACTGCCCGGCCTTGAGTCCGCGGGCGCGTTCGACGGGCCGTCCCGATGCGTCGCGCACAATGGCGTAACCGCGTTTGAGCACGGACTTTGGACTCGCGGATTCCAACCGCTTCCAAAGCGCGAGCAGATGATGCGATTCCTGTTGGACGCGTTTTTCCGGCGAAGCGCCCGTCAATCGCGACGCGACCACCGCCAGCGAACCACGTCGCGTCTGCACGGTCGCACGCAAGATCGCCGCCAATCGGTTCGCGAGATCGTCGAGGCGCAATTGATTTTGTTCAATCGCCGCAACCGGACTGAGCAGTCGCAACCGGCTGCGCGCATGATTGAGTTTCTCGCGGGCCCGCTCGATCGCATCGTCCACTGTGGTCGTCAGCAACTTCGCGGCGTCGGCAGCGCGACCACTCCATGCCACGTAATTGCTCGAGATCAATTCCGCCGCGCCACTGGGCGTTTCCGCGCGCGCGTCCGCGACGAAATCACACAATGTGTAATCAATCTCGTGCCCCACCGCCGAAATCACCGGCATGTTGCACGCCGCCACCGCGCGCACTAGCGGTTCTTCGTTAAAGGCCCACAGGTCCTCGATGCTGCCGCCCCCGCGACCGATCACGAGCAACTCGAAAATTCCACAGCTTTCCGCCATCCGCAACATCTCGACCATTTCAGCGGCGGCGCCGATTCCCTGCACCTTCGCCGGCAACACCACGAGGCGACCATTCCAACCCCGACGCTGCAAAATGCTGATGAAATCCCGCACCGCCGCACCGGTCGGCGAAGTGATGAATCCAATCACGGAGGGCAGCGGTGGAATCGGCTTTTTGCGCGTCGCGTCGAACAGCCCTTCCGCCGCGAGCCGTTGTTTCAACTGCTCCAACTCTTGTTGCAACCGACCCGCGCCGTGGTCCACGAGCGCGCGCACGACCAACTGATATTGGCCGCGCGTTTCATAAACGCTCAAGGCTCCATAAGCCACCACTTGCGCCCCATCGCGCAGTTCAACCTTTTGCCGCGCCGCATCGCCCCGGAACAGTACGCACGACAATTGCGCGCCCGCGTCCTTGAGGGAAAAATAAAAATGCCCGCTCGCCTGCGCCCGCAGATTGGAAATCTCACCTCGCACCCAACCCGGACGAATTCCCTCCTCGAGCAGTTCCTTCACCTCGTGGGTGAATTCCGTGACGCTCCGGATGCGGCCCGCGTCATCGAGCAAAAATTCACTTTCCTTTTTTGCCATATTTAACCCTCACAAAATGCATGACGACCGCCACCGCCGCGAGCGCCATCAGTCCAAATACGGCCACCTTGCCTTTGCCGTGGATAATAGCGTCGCCGAAAATAATGAATCCGCAGGCATAGAGCATATTAATCACCCACGAAATCCAGAGAAACGTGAAGAAGCGAATTTCCGCCAGACCCAACAACACATTTTGTACCACAAACGGTGGGCCCGGTGTGATGCGGACGAGCAATGTAATTTGAAGCTGATCGGCGGCGGCCACGACCGGAATTTTGTATTTGGTCCGACCGATGATTTGTTCGAGCCAGGGCCGCAGGCCATAGCGCGCAAGCCAATAGCTAATCGCCAGGTCGAAGACAATCGCCACCCCAGACGCAGCAATGACACCGCCGACGCCCAGCTGCGCGGAAAACGCAGAGGCGGCGGCGAGATAGAAAATACTGATTGGAAATCCCACCGCCGGAAGGATGGCCATCGCGCCAAAGAAAGGCAGCGGACCCGCTGCGCGCAAACCCGCGATCGCGTCATCAATCGAAAGCCGGACGTTAAAATCATGGATTTTTAACCACCAAAAACCCCCGACAGCCATCGCGGTTATTACCACAATCGTTGCGATCATTTTCCACGGGGACAGGGCTTTCTCCATAAGCCCGCCAAGATGCGCGGACGCCGTCGCACCCGTCAAGGATGGACCAGAACGGCCCGCAAACCACGTTAAGCTCTTGCGCCCGCGCCCACAAAAACGCGATGATTTGCCGGCAATCTTCCGCCGCCATTTTGTGTGACCACGCCTAATCCCACGCAAACGACCCCTTGGACAACTCGTTTGATGGTGCTCGCCGCGCTGGCCGGTTTGGCGGTGACCCTCGCGTATCCGTCAGCCACCCGGCAATCCACGTGGCCGTGGGTTCCCCTGCTTTTTTTAGTTTGGGTTGTTCCAATCGGTGCGTGTCTGGCCGCATTTGCAAAAGGTCCGATCTGGCGAAGGCCAAATTCTTTACTGACCGGCGGTCTTTTTCTTCTGGTCGTGGCAACACTGATTGCCGCGACGGACAGCCCGTTCGCCCGTCTTAGCCTCCTGAGAATCTGGCCAACCTTGAGCGGCGTCGCCTTATTATTCTGGTTGCACGATTGGCTGAATCAATCGGCGCAGTCCGGCGAATACCGGAGCAAGTTACTCGCCCAAGGAATTGCGGCAGTGGGCGCAATCCTTGCCGTGGTCAGCTTCATTGGATGGCGATGGGAAGGCATCGGGCAATCCGGCATCGTCCGCAATGACGTGCCTTTCGGTCACTCCACTTACACCGCTGGTGCGCTGGTGCTCGTACTGCCTTGGCTGGTTTACGAGAGTTTAAAATCCACGCGTACTCGGCGGATCGGTTGGATCACTGCGTCATTGGTCGCATTCGCCGCGCTGCTGGCGACGAGCAGTCGCGGCGGGGTTTTAGCCATCGGCGCGGTCGGCGCGATCGGAGCCGGTCTCGTTGGCTTCCATGCGCCATGGTCGCGGCGAAACAAAATTGTCGTGGTCGGATTAACGCTGGCAATTCTCTGCCTCGCCGTAGCTGCCAATCCGCGCCTTCGCGAAATGGTTCGCATCGGCGGCTGGGGACACAGCTCACAGGAAAGCAACGCCCAGCGAAACGCCATGATCGAAGCCGGCTGGCGAATGGGACTCGACCGACCGATGATTGGCTGGGGCCCGGGAACTGTGCCATTGGTTTATCCGCAGGAACGCTGGCGGCTCCACGGCGGCGTGGATAACGTCCTGCAACTCCACAACACGCCCGCTCAACTCTGGGCGGGACTCGGCCTCGGAGGCGCGCTCGCGTTGGTTTTATTAGTGAGTGCGGTGATATGCCGGCTTTTCCAGCTGCTGCGACAATCAACCTTTCAAACGATCCACGCGGCAGCGGCGGCAAGTATCGTGGGATACGGATTATTTTCCCTCACGGATCATCAGCTGGACTTGCCGGCGATGAACGCCCTGGTCGTGCTCAACCTCGCGCTTCTCTTCCAAGGCGATCCGGCCACAAAAACGATCGCGGCGTCCCGCACGTCGCGGCGGTATGTCGCGGCGGGAACTATCGCTGTTTTAGTCGCACCCTTGGTTCTCGATGTTCAAGATTTACGCGCACGTCGCGCGTACGAGCAGGCGATGTCGGCTTTTGAAACAGGTCGTTCGATTGATGGATCGGTTGCACTCGAGAAAGCCGCCCAATTGGCCCCTTACGATCCGTATTACCGGCAACAGTTCGCTGGACGGCTTCTCGACGAACGATTCCAAACCGCCGACCCGGCGAAGCAACGTGCGCTCGCTCGAGCCGCCACCGCGCAATTGGAACAATCACTTGAGGCCGGTTGTTTCCAGGAATTCGCCCATTTTAATCTGGGCTGGCTCGCACTCAACGACGCCAAACCGACTCGCGCCGCGAAACATTTTCTCGCCGCCGCCAAGGAAGCCCCACATCGCGGTGGCGTCTATTTCGGACTCGGCCTCGCGTTGCGCAGCGCCGGTGACGAATCGGGCGCCGTTCGCGCCTTCGCCCTTGAGTGGATCGACGATCCGATCACTTACACCGCTCCGCTTTGGGCCTGGCCGGATTTCGCTCCGCTGCGACCGAAGATCGAACAAGAAGCGGATCGCCTGTTGGCTGAACTCGCCCCAACCGAACCGACTGCAGTTTACACCCAACAACTTTGGTCCTGGTGGAAAAATGGCGGCGCGTTCTCTCCAGAAAAATTCAGCCCGGAATCAGCCGCCTTTGCCGCCACCGTCAACGCGTTGTTGCGGTCGCGCGAAATGCCCGCGGCTGGGGAAAAATATTCGTGGGGCACGTTGATGCACGCATGGAAACAAATGGGCGATATTCCTAATATTGCGTCGCTCGGAGGAGCTGACGCCGACTTCGGCGCCGCCCTCCTCCGTCGAAAAGAGCGTCACCCATTTCCAGACTGGCACGGATTTTTCACGGCCGGACTGGAGAACGAACCGACGCTTTTGGTAAGTTCCAGATCACGGCGCCTCGGCTACGGGGTACTCGCTTTGCACCCCGACGGACCGATCCTCACTGATCTCTACGTGCGCCAGGAAAACCGTTTCGTTTCGACGTTCGCCTCCGCCCTCTTTCCCGCAAAAGGCTGGCTCCTCGCGCGAGAGTTGGTCAATCGACTTCCTGGCATTCCAACTGCCCAACCGCAAAGATCCCCGGAGTAAGCTCCGGGGCATTGAACCTAAGCCAACCATGCTGCCTATCGGTCATTCCCTCCGCTCCTCCGTGGCATGGGCGTCCCGCCCGTGTTCCCTGCCCCACAGGCCGGAGGCCCGTGCCACTTTCCGACCAACCCGGAACAGTTCGACTCCACTAAAGATCGGCGGGATGTTTCGGGGCATCTAACCCAACGCGAATGAACCGCCCACCGTCCGCTCGTTTGCGCAAAGTCGTGCTGCCCGCCGTCCTGGTGGTCGGTGATACTTTTTTTGCGTTCGGCAGCTTGGTCCTCGGCTATTGGCTCCGGTATTCGTCGGCGCTCGGGCACCTCGGGCTCAAGGTACCCAACGCCGTTTTTTCCGCCTACCTCCCGTTGCTGTTGGTGGGCGTCGCCTTTCTTATCGCGGCCTATGCGCAGCTGAATTTATACGAGGAACACCTGCTCCTCCGGAAATTTCAAAGCATCAGCCTCATCATCAAAGGCACCACCTTCTGGTTAGTCGCCTATCTGAGTCTGTCGCTCGTGTTGAAATTCGATCCACCGATTTCCCGACTGTTTGTGGTGATCGCATTCTTCTGCGTGATCGCCGTCATGTCGCTTTGGCGTTCGTTGTTCTATTTTCTGGTGACGCGACCGTTCTGGCGCGACCGGCTGCGGCAACGCGTGGCCGTGCTGGGATGGAACGACGAAGCCCAGGCGCTGGCGAAAGAACTCAACTCACAACCGGCGCATCCTTTGAGTTTTTGTGGAGTCATTCCATTGCCCGGCGACGGTGCCGCCGAAAATATCCTCGGCGATTTTGAAGGACTTGAGTCCGCGTTACGCCGGCATCAGATCGATGTTCTCATCGCCGCCCGCACGGACACGCCTCGCGAGTTGATGATTCGTGCCGTGGAAATTTGCGAACGAACTTATGTGGAATGGAAGATCGTTCCCTCCTCGTTTCAAATTCTCCTCAGCGGACTGCGCCTGCAAACCATCGGTCGCCTCCCCGTGCTCGGGGTCGAAGAACTCTCGATCAACCGGCTTTTCAATCGTGCGCTCAAACGCGGCGTCGATGTGACGGGCGCTCTCGTCGGCTTGCTGCTCGGCGCACCGATTGTCGCGTTCATGGCATTTCTCATCAAACGCGAGTCGCCGCAGGGACCGGTATTTTTCCTGCAATCTCGGGTCGGCGCTGGCCACCGGCAGTTCACGCTCTGGAAATTGCGCAGCATGCAACCCGATGCAGACACGCGCGACCACGAACAACAAAGCACTGGTCGCAGTGACGCGCGTCTACTGAAGATCGGAGGATTCATGCGCCGGTGGAATCTCGATGAAATCCCCCAATTCTGGAATGTGTTGCGCGGCGAGATGAGCCTGGTCGGACCGCGCCCCGAACGACCCTTTCACGTCGATCGCTTATCGGCGGAGATTCCGCACTACCTGCCGCGTCACCTCGTGAAACCCGGAATGACTGGCTGGGCCCAAGTGAACGGACTGCGCGGCGACAGCTCCATCGCCCGGCGTATTCAGCACGATATTTATTACATCGAGAATTGGTCGCTCTGGTTGGATCTGCAAATCCTCGCCCTCACGCTGGTCCGATGGAAAAACGCGTACTGATGCGTGATCGTGTGGCCACTTATTTTACCGGGCGCACCGCAGTCTGTGTCGGTCTGGCGGCATTCGTGTTTTTCGTCCGAGCGTGGTTGATCAAAGTATGGGGATCGCCGCTGCCCTTCTGGGATCAATGGGACGCCGAGGCCATCGGTCTCTACGCCCCCTTTCGCAACGGCACTCTGCGCTGGCAGGATCTTTTTCGCGCGCACAACGAGCACCACATCCTGCTCACCCGCCTCACCGACCTCGCGCTGTTTGTTGCGTATGACAGCTGGAATCCGTGGGCCCAGCTACTGGTCAACGCGACTCTTCACGCGATCACCGCCGCCGCCCTCGGCGCGGTATTCTGGAACGCCAAACCGTCGCGACACTACGGCAACACCGCACTCATCTTGGGACTGACGATTCTATTTACCGCCACCTGCGGCTGGCAAAACGCTTTGTATGGTTTCCAGTCAGGAGTGTATTTTTCAAATCTACTGAGCGTAATTGCAATCGCCGGTTTGTGCATCTCGCCGCCCTTTCGCCGCTACTGGTGGATCGGTCTGGTATCAGCCGGGCTCGCCTTTTTCTCGAACGCTGGCGGCATTCTCGCAGCGGTAGCGGCATTGGCGGTTGGGCTCGTTTCCATGTGGGGCGATCCTTGTCACACCCGCTCGTGGACTGCACTGGCGTTGATCGCCAGCGTGACCGCGATCGCTTTGTTGGCCGGTGGCGGTGCTCCTCAGCACTCCGTTTTTCACGCGGGAAGTGTGACGAATTTCTTCGCTGTTCTCGCTCACTGTCTGGCGTGGCCGTGGGTCAACAACGGACTTTGCTTTCTGGTCATGCAACTGCCGCTCGTCTGGCTGGCACTTACCCGATGGCGGCAAAAAATCGCTTTGGCCCCAATCGAACGATGCACACTGGCGCTGGGCATCGTCGGCTTTTTGCAAGCCGCCGCCATCGCCTATTCGCGCGGCGGAGTATTGCCGGAGTTCCGTCCGCTTTCGCGCTACCAAGATCCGCTTCTCTTGGGCTTCGTCGGGCAATTGGCCGCGACGATCATTCTGTTTTCCAGCCGCACCCGATTTATTCGAATGGCAGGACTCATCTGGTGTGCCGTGGCGATGGCCGGGCTCATCACATTAACCGAAACGAATTTCACGCTGAACCTCCCATTTAAACGCGCTCAGGACCGGGCGAATCTCGCCATCGTCCGCACTTACGCCGCAACGCACGATCCCGTGGCGTTCACCAGCGATCCCAATTTTTCCGGCCCTCATCCCAATCCGCGCGTCGTTCAACACGTCATCGACGATCCCCTCCTTCGCTCAACCCTTCCCGCGGAAATCCTCGCTCCTGAATCCCAGGGTTCCGCCCAACTTTCCTGGCCTATTCGGCACAGCGCGGGGCTAACCGCAGCCAGCGGACTGCTGCTGCTCTGTGCTCTCGCCAACTCATTGCGAGATCCTCGAGCCAAGCTCGGGGGCATTTTACCAAGCCACCCATGCTCAAGCATCAGACCACCTGATCCCGAGGAATTAGAGTGAGCTCAACTCCTCCGCGAACTGCGCGTTAAAATGTTTGGTTAGGGTAAGCCATTTCCTCATCCCGCATTCGCTGGATTGCGCCACAAGTCATTCGCGTGTCGGCTGAAATTCCGCGTGGTGAAGTCAGAAATATTTTTTGCCGGGCCAACCGGCAGAAGATGTCTCGCGAAGGAGCCGAAGGGAGCGAAGGAATTCGGATTCACAGGCCTTCGTAACCTTCCCATCCTTCGCGAGACAAATCCTGTTTCAAGCTCAGCTCGCGCAACGATCTGTTCTTCTAGCCCAAGGAGGCAAAGGCTCCAAATAACGGAAAGCAAAACACCAGAATTTAAATGCGGAGTTCGCAGAGGACGCGGAGTGCTCCGCGCAAGTCCTGTCCGCGATGAGCACCGTTGCAGCGTAATCGTATCCCGGCACGCCTTGTTGAAGAGTGCCACTTCCCAGGGATCATCCACCAACCTGCGCTGGGGCGATTGTCCGCGCACCTCCGCGCGAGGCAGGCGGACGCCTCCAAAATCAAAACCGGAGACGATTAGTCGAAGGGGCAAAGCAGATTTCGCGTCTGCAATTTAGCGAAATCATCAGTGGTTAAAAATTCTGCGGTTCGATCCGGACTATTTAACCAGGCCGAAGCAAGTTTCGGATTGCACCCACGGTGAATCAAACCGGCCGGACCCGGCGATGCCCGCGCAGTCGGGCACGAATTAGCGAAATCCGTTTCCACGCTCCGAAGGCCAGCGCGTATTTCAAGCGGACCAATCGCGAATTTCCCGGGTTGAAATGCTTTAAGTAAACATCCCGATTCGCGTCGAAAATCGCGCGCGACATCCGATCAAAATCCCGCGCCACGCTCAGCCCTTTCAAGTGCACAATGCTGACCGAGCCATCATAAACGATTTTCCAACCCGCGCGTGCCACGCGGATGCACAAATCCAGGTCATCGCCGTACATGAAAAATGTTTCATCGAAAACTTTCCCATCCGGCGCCACCTCCGCCAGCATTCGTCGTGGTGCCAATATAAATGCCCCGTTGATCGCGCCCACTGCATAAGTTCCGTCGACCGGGAGATGCGTAAGATTATAACCCGAAAAAAACGCCCGCTTCGAGAAGACGGAAGCCAACCCCGACGCTCGGCAAAATCCATCCCACAACGTCGGAATACTCCGCCGACAAGCCTGATCCATCGTTCCGTCCGCCTGCACCAGCTTCGGCGAAATCAGCCCGATACCCGGATCCTTTTCCAATCGCTGAATGCAATGCACCAGCGCGGCCTCATTGACCACGGTATCCGGATTGAGAAACAAAACGTAGACTCCCGAAGATTGCGCATAACCCACATTATTGGCCCGACCAAAGCCCAGATTTGCTCCGGGGTTAATGTACGACACCCACGGGAAATCACGCCGCAGAATATCGCCGACCCCGTCGACGTTACTCGAATTGTCGATGACAACCGTTTCCACCCTCCGTCCACTGAGACTTTGCGGGACGGATTCCAAGCACGGCCTAATTTCACTACAGGACCGGTAACCGACAATTACCACTGAGAGAATTGGCGAAGTGGATTTCCCGGACGACATCGGTGTTTTCAAACTGAATAGCGCAATTTAACTCGCGCGTCTCCACTTTTCGCCAATGCCTAACGTGACGCGTCATTGCCAGTCTTATCGTCGACCAGACGGGAAGCAGCCACCCCCGCAATCGCCATAAAAATTATTGCCACGCTAATCCATAAAATCGATCGCGCGGACCCTCGCCTCACCCAATAACCCAGCGTACTGACGGGCCGTGGCACCACAAAAATAACGTCAGCAGCGGCGGTGTCAGTTTCCACGTTCAATTGGTGCAATCCCCGACCGCCTCGAACCAGCCATTCGGCCCAGTCCCCAATATGACGGCCCGACGGTTTAAAAAACTCCTTCGCACCGGAGGCTTGATCTAGGAGTGAGAATCTAGTGTCCGCAGCGTCACCTCGAACGAACATAATCATCGCCGGCATTCCAGCGTCGAACTCTCCACTCAGCCAATGCAACCCGTGGGGACCGCCGCGAAGGTTAGCCGCGAGTACATTTTCCCGGGTCAAATTCGCCGGTGGCCGTTGGAGTTCAGGCGGAAGAATGGGCGCCAATACCGAGGAGCCCATTATTTTTTCCAGAATGACAGCTGAGGGATGCAGGCCGGCCTGCGCCATGACCCTTGCCGGCTCGCCGCTCAAAACGCGATTGACCGCGTCGAATTCCCTTCCCGCCAATTGCTGCGTCGCCGGACGTTGCACACGAAAAAATCTTTCCAACAGGCCCACGTCCCCGACCAGCGCAGCTCCCAGCCAAAGAACCGCCACTCCCGCCATCATCGTTCGCCATTGCCGCGCCTGGCTGGTCCACGAGTTCCCAAGAATCAAGCCCAACGCCAGCAAATTAACCCAGCTCAGCGGGGAAAGAAATTCAAAGTAGCGCGAGGGAGGAAAGCGGTCCACGCCGCCGCGGGTCCATGCACCGCCCGCCGCGCACCCCGCCGCCCAGACCGCCAGCCCCACCAGAAAAAGTTCGTGTGGCTGAGGCCGCTTTTTTCCACGCACCAGCCTGATCACCAATAGCAAAATCGGCAAACAGCTCAGTCCGGCAAACCATGGCGTCCGGTAATTTGGCCATGCGAGCGTCCGGATCCACACCAACAGGAACATGGAAATCGATTCCGCCTTCGCAAACGCCATGACCGTGGAGCCGCTCCGCAAAAGCAGTCCCCAAACGCAACAAATCGCCCCGATCGCAATCATCCCGGCACTGCGGCGGCTCACCCTTCGTTCAGAGAGCATAACCAACCCCGCGATCGTCAGAACGATCGGCCCAGCCAGTGCTCCCGCGCCCATGGCCAGCGGTGCCGCGAGGCCGCCCAACAAGGTTAACCAGACATACCTTGAATTTTCCAAGCCAGACTCGCCCCGGCACAAACGGCAAAACTCAGTCCGACCAACAATTCAAATGACGATTGGAATCCCCAGAGAATATTCGCGTCGGCAAAGGGAAACCCAAAGGCGACCACGGCACCGCCAAGCACGACCAGGAGGGTTCTGTCGAGCGGAGCCGAGACAGAACCATTGATGAACAAGCCCCT
>JBEPTW010000092.1:0-14641 GCA_041691855.1 Verrucomicrobiota bacterium
GTCCGCTTTGGATGAAAATATTAGCGTTGAATCCAATGATGGAATTAATCCCCGTCGCCTGGTTGCAGGCGAGAATGATGCAAGCGAGGACGAATGGAATCACATAGCGCCGGCTCAACAATGACTCACGGACTTTACCGCCCGCGGTCGATTTCGTTTTTTCTTCCGCCGCGACAGTTTCCATTTCCCGCAGCTCTTTTTCCGCCTGCAGCTCATCCCGCGACCGAAGCAACGCCGAACGCGTCGCGTCCTTGCGGCCCCGGAGAAAAAGCCAGCGCGGTGATTCCGCGACGAGCAGGCTGCCAATCACAAACAAAATTCCCGGCGGAAGCGAAACCCAGAAAATGCTCCGCCATGCCGTGTCCTTGAACGCCAGCAACCGCGAGGCGTCCCCCAACTTTGCGACTTCCGCGACACGATAACTAAAGTAGAGTGCGATGATCGCTGCGATCACGAAGCCGAGCACCAGCATCCATTGGAATACGCCCGTTCCTTTACCGCGACTTTTGGCATCGAGGCACTCCGCGAGATAAAGCGGAATGACGACCCCGACAAGACCGCCGCTAATGCCTTGCAGCAACCGCCCGACCACCAGCGAACCATAACCATGCGAGAGCGCGATCATCGGAATGCTGAGGACAAAGATCGCCCCGCTGAGCGTCATCATGAGTTTTCTTCCCAGCCAATCTGCCAGCATGCCGGCAAACAGCGTGGAAATCGCGCTACCCAATAAGACCGCCGCCACTACAAAGGAAAGCTGTCCGGCATTAAATCCGGAGGTCGCTTCCATGTACGGATAGGCTCCCGCGATAATTCCAACATCGATGCCGTACAACAGACCACCGAGACCGGCGACGAATAGCAGCAGTCGGTTATAACCTGCTTTGGGGTTGGTCGCTGATACGAGGTTATCTCCGGGAAAAATCGCAGCAGACATAAGGGCGAAGGATTGGGGTTTTGAGGCGAAAGCAAATAATCAGGGCTGGGGTGCCGGCGGCTTCGGAAAATTGGCGATTCTCTCCACGTGTTGACGCCAATCGTCGTCGCTCACGTTTCCGCGGTGCTGCCGTTCGGCCGCAGCGACAATCAACCGCCGCAATGAAATGATTTCCGGCAGCTCCACCGCCCCGTGAGGTTGCGCCGCCTGATCGAGAATCGAGAGCTGGTCCTGCAACCAATCCGGGGACGGCGCCTTTCCGGATACCAACACCTCAAGTCCTTTCCGCCCCACTTCGGCGGCAGTCATCAGCGCGGCAATCACTGGTTCCACTTCATGCAGGCGCGGCGAACGAGTCAGCAGTCCGTTCCTGAGTTCATCCGCGATCGCGCTCCACGACGCGAACGTTTCACGTGCCGCCGCCACGACGGGCGCCGGGATCGCGTGGCCGACGACAATTTCATCGATCTGTAGCGCAAACGACCGGTTCAATTCGCTGTCCGGACGCGCACAATCCGAGACACCTGTAAGCGGCGTAAATTGATTTGAGTTGGGCTGCTGATTCCCACGTTGATAATTTTTAACGGGCTCAACCCAGTCGACGAAACTCCGCAACGCCTGCAGATCAGCGACCGACGCAGCATCCCCCGCCAAACGACGAAGCGCGGGGCCAAGGTAACTTTCATGGCGCAAGCCACTTTCTTCCAGTCGCTGGCTGACGATCGCAAGACGGCGGTACATATCCGGCATGTCACGGATTGTAGCAGGCGACCACAGGCGTTCGGCAATTGCGGCGGTGCGCGGCCAAATTCGCGAATCAATCGTTTCGGGCGTCACCCATTCCGCCCACATGGTCGCTTCGCCGCCGAGAACCAGCCGGCGTTGCGCATCCGTCAGTTTCGCGTCGGGCGGCGCGGGATCGTTCAGATAATGTTCCCACGTCGGCCGGCAAAGATCAATGTAGTAGCCGTTGGAAAGAATCGCGGGAAACGATTGCTTCGTTGCGGCGTCCATTCCTTCCGGACCGCGCCACGATTGAATGACACTGCCCGCAGGAAGATCAGGATGCAATATCTCGTCCCAGCCGATGAGACGCTTGCCATGTTTCGCCAGGATCGCGTGCATCCGCCCGTTGAAGTAGGCGTGCAAACCGGCGTTGTCCTTCAGACTATGTTCGCGAATGAACGCCTGGATTTTCGGATTCGCGCTCCACTGTTCGCCATTATTTTCATCACCGCCGATGTGCATGTACGCATCGGGGAACAAGCCGGCCATTTCTCCAAGAAATCCGTCCAATAACTCGTAGACCTTGGGATTGGTGGGATCGAGCACCGGATCAAAAACGCCCCATGTGCGTTCGATCCAATAAGATCCTGGTGCACTCGCCAATTCCGGGTAAGCGACGACCCAGCTCGTGGCATGGCCGGGAATATCGAACTCAGGCACAACTCGAATGCCGCGGTCGGTCGCATAAGCGATAATCTCGCGCATTTCGTCCTGGCTAAAATAATGCCCGTCTGAACCCAGCTGCTGCAAACGAGGGAATTTTTTGCTCTCGATTCGGAAACCCTGATCGTCGGTGAGGTGTAGATGGAGCACGTTCAGTTTCACGAGCGTCATGCCGTCGAGGTTTCGTTTGATGACGTCCATCGGCTGCCAGTGACGGGCGACGTCGATCATCAATCCTCGCCACGGAAATCGCGGCTGATCCTGCACACTCACCGCCGGCACAAACCAGCCGTTGGAATCGGATTGAAGTAATTGCAGCCACGTCTCGAAACCACGCAGCGCCCCGATCACCGTCGGCGCCCGCAAGACCGCCCGCGCCGACGTGACTTCAAGCGTGTACGATTCGTCGTCGCCCAAAGCCGGCTGCGCCGAGCCCGCGGCCGCGCATTCGATCGAGAATGATGCAGCGGCGGAATTTTCCGCAACGACGTACTCGGCGGTGGCCGTGCGCGAGAAAGTTATCCCGGTACGTTCTTCGACTCGTCGCAACATGTGAGCGAGCCCGCTGCGCAAACGCGCATCGTCTTCCCCATGAATCGCAATTTTGAACGATGGGCCAACGGTCAGGCGTCCCGCGCCGAATTGAAGCGCGGCGGGCACTGGCATCACGTTGACGCGGGAAGGTGGCTCGATCGCGGCATTCACGGTGGCAACGGCCAGCAGGCCAAGGAACAAAATAATCGTGGGGCCAGATCGACGGGAGCTAGAGTTGAACATAACGAAGAAAATCCTCAGGAGCATAACGTTTGAAAGCCTCAATCGCTTCGTACTCCGCCAATCCAAGCGCGTTGTACGACTCGGCGAGCCGATGACTGCGGTCCTCGGTGCGCTGCCAGAATTCGCGCCGGTCATCGCCGAGGAACAAGGCCTGATCCTTCTGCGTTTCGTGGCAAAAAATCGCTCGGCGTCGACGCAACACTTCCTGTGGACTGAGCGGCACAGCGAGATCAATCTCGTCAACTTCCCACTCGGCCCAGGCCCCGCGATAAAGCCAGAGTTCAGTCTCGCCAAACCACGTTTCCTTCCCGCCTCGCGTAAGAGCCGCCTGCAGAGCATGCAAACACACCCGATGCGTGCCGTGTGGATCGTCGAGATCTCCCGCAGCGTAAATCAAATGAGGTTGAACGCAGGCCAAAAGTTCAAACATGCGATCGACGTCCGCCTGGCCCAGTTGCCGGCCTTTGGCGTGGGGTGCGTCGTAAAAGGGCAGATCGATGAAATGAAGTTGTTTCTGGGCTACGCCGCACACTCTCGCGGCGGCCGTCGCCTCATGGCACCGGATCAGACCTTTCCAGCGCCGGAGTTCCGGGATGGCGGGCAATGCGCCGGTCGTCTCGTAGGCGTGGCACCACTCGTCCAGCTGAGACATTCCCGCGCCACCGGCCGGCAAGGTGTCGCGCGCAAAAAGCAACTTTCGCCAGAGCGTTTCGTCGGACACCGCGTTCGCCCCGGAAACTTGATAGGCAATGTGCACCTCATGACCGTGCTCAACCAAACGACACAGTGTGCCGCCCATGGAAATCACATCGTCATCGGGGTGCGGCGACAAGACCAACACCCGCTTGGGAAAAACACCCGCTGACGACGCGCGCAACGGTCGCGCCGGTGCGTCACCCGGTTGCGTGCGGCGCGGATCGCGTCCGCCCGGCCATCCGGTGATGGTGTGCTGCAATTGATAAAAGCCCGCGCGATTGGTTTCATAAGCCGACCCATGCACGCGCAGCAAATCCTGCAAGCCCGCCTCGTTGTAATCATCGTCAGTCAGTTTGAGAATGGCTTTCTTTCTTTTTCGCGAAAGCCAGAGAATCGCGCGGCGCGTCATGGGTTCGTCCCAACTGAGCCCTTGATCCTCCAGCGGACCGAGCAGCCACGGCGTGCGATAGCGCGTGAGCGCGCCGGCGGCGGCTTCATCCATCACGAATAAAGCGTTATCGTGTTCCTGCAAAAAACTCGCGGTCACCTGCGGCGTGACTTCTCCCTCGACCGCAGTGCGCACAATGGCCGCCTTGTGCTGGCCCCACGCCATGAGCACGACGCGGCGTGCCTCCATGATCGTGCGAACTCCCATCGTGATCGCATATCGCGGCGTGTGCTCCTCGCCGCCAAAATCGCCCGCGGCGTCGCGCCGCGTCAGCGGATCCAAGGTGACGAGTCGCGTGCGCGAATGTTGCGGACTCCCCGGTTCATTAAATCCGATGTGGCCGGTGCGCCCAATGCCCAGAACTTGGAAATCGAGGCCGCCGGCGTCGCGGATGCGTTGCTCGTACGCCCGGCAATGCGCGTCGATCTCCGTCTGCGACACGCTGCCCGAAGGCAAATTTGTCCGGTCCGGTGGCAGATCCAGATGATCGAAAAGATGGGTCTGCATGAAACGCCGGTAGCTTTGCGCGTGCTCCGGCGCCAACGGATAATATTCATCGAGATTGAAGGTGATCACGTTGGAAAAACTCAGTTTCTCCTCGCGGTGTAATCGGACCAGTTCCGCGTAAAACGCGATCGGCGTCGAGCCGGTGGCGAGACCGAGCACCACCTTGCGCTGTTCGCGTTGCCGCTCGCGAATCAGACGGGCCACTTCCGCCGCCACCGCCCGCGACGCGACTGCGCTGCTGGCAAAAATCGCCAGCGGAACGTGTTCATAACTCGAGCGGGTCAAGGGGGTCAGGGTGTTCATCGCGAATACAAAAAATTACCCCGGCATATTAGAGCTCGTGCACCAGATAATAAATGGCAGAAACGACGATGTTTTTACCAATTATGCTACTCTTTCAAAATCCCACCCTTGAGACCCTGGCGGGCGACCTTCCCCATCCGACCCACCAGCTGCTCGGCCGTCGACCTGGCCCGCTGACCTTGCCCGATAATATCGTCTGTTTTCAACGACAGTCCGCCGCCGAACTCAATCGCCCGCGTCGTGGCCGCGCTTTGCATCACCGCTTCGTGTTGATCATCGCGCTCCACGCCACGGTATCGGTTTGCGTGGACGATCGCGTCATTCGCGTGGGTGCGGGTGAAGGACTGCTCGTGTTTCCTTTCCAATTTCACCACTACATTGATGCGGGGCAGAAGGACCTGCTCTGGATTTTCATCACCTTCGATTTGGCGGACGCCGAATCGCTGCAGCCGTTGCAATACCGGCCTTTCGTCTTCACCGAGGAAGCGCGGGCATTGGCGACCGAGTTGATTGCCGCTTATCAAAAAGAAGGAAGGATGTCCGAGCTGCCGGCGTTGCTCCTGGCATTGCTTCTGGCGCGCTTACGCCGTCAGGAACCCGCGCCCCGCCGCAAACCCGCGCCCGCCGCCGCGCCTGGCATGGTCATGCATGTGAATCAACTGGCGCATCAGAACAACCAGCCGCTCGGCATCAAGGAAATCGCCGCGACCTTGGGCATCAGCCAGAGCCATCTTCGCGCGCGATTCCGCGCGTCGTGCGGCGTAAGTCTCGGGAAACATTTGCGTCGGCTCCGCCTGGAACGCGCGCGCGGACTGTTGCGGCTCACGCCCAATCGCGTTTCAGAAATCGCCGACCAATGCGGCTTCAATTCCATTTATAGTTTCAGCCGCGCCTTTTGCGTGGCCTTTGGGCAACCCCCGGTTGCTTATCGTCAATCGGTCGGACTCTATGGCGGCACCCGCCGCGGCAAAAGCCGTGCGCGCAAGGTATAAATCGACGCTGGACGAAGCAATCCAGTGAGCTGGATCGCCACGCCCGCCTTCAGCGAGCTCGCGATGACGGATTGTCTCGCGAAGGACGGGAAGATGACGACGGCCATTTTGCCAGGATTCCTTCGCTCTCTTTCCATCCTTCGCGAGACATCTTCAGTCCGGTTTTCTTGGCCCGGAGAAAACATTCCTCATACCATTACCGGGAATTTTAGCCGTCACTCGAATGACTTACGGTCCAATCCAGCGAATGGGGGAAACAACCTGCCCAAATAAACATTTTAACGCGGAGTTCGCGGAGGACGCGGAGTGAAATTACGTCATGCTCCGCGCTCTCTGCGCCCTCCGCGTTAAATTCATTTTATCCCGGTTCGCGGCGGAGTTGAGCTCACTCTGATTCCTTGGGATCAGGAGATCTTGGGCTGTGCGCTCGCCAATGCCCAAAAAACCCGGAAGCGTTCGCCTCCGGGTCTGGATGACTGACTGTTTCGCGTGGCGCTGTCGCCGCCTCCCTGACTGCGTTTTAGAATGAGAAATGAATGGCTGCTGAGTATGACCGGCCGGTCTTGTAGGCATCGGCAAACAATTTGCCGCCGTTCGGCACGGTGAAATATTGTTCATACGTTTCATCGGTCAGATTCCGCGCCGTCAGCAGCAGGGAAAAGTTCTTCGTCAGATTGATCTGAACGTTGGCGTCGAGTTCGGTATTCGGCCGCGTAAAGACGGTGGTGGAACCGTTGAATGAACCCGTGGCAAAATCATCGCGCCAGGTGTACGTCAGCCGCACGAGACCGTGACTATTTTCGTAGTAAGGTCCGATGTTTATCTAGGCCGTGTCTTGGAAATAACTTACGTCGCTTGCTGTAGGGCCCGGTGTTCGCGCCGGCCTCACGCGCGAAAAACGGTACGTCGCAAGCAACCCTCCTGCGCCCCCGAGCAGACCTGATTGGCGATGGTTTATTTGCCAGATACAGCCTAAAGCTCAACTGAGTCCGCTCTCGCCGAAAAGCAGTTGCCTCCATTGGGGTCGTCGTTTTTTTTCTCCTCGTGAATTCCACCCCGCTCGGAGTCGATTTAAAAAACGCACCTGCTGTCGAGGTCTGGGGCCTGGTCAAACGGTATGACAAGGTGCAGGCGTTGCGCGGCATCGATCTCACGGTGCAGCCCGGGGAGATGTTCGCGCTGCTCGGTCCGAATGGTGCGGGCAAGACGACGCTCTTTTCCATTCTCGCCACGCTTCGCGCTCCAACCGAAGGGGGCGCCAAAGTCCTCGGCATGGACGTGGTCAACGAACGCGACGGCGTGCGGCGCGCGATGGGCATTGTTTTCCAGGAACCCGCCATCGAACAGCGATTGACCGGTCGCGACAATCTCCTGTTGATGGGTTTATTCTATGGCCTGTCTTCTTCCGCCGCAAAAAAACGCGCGGCGGAAATCCTCACCGATCTCGGCATCAGCGATGTCGCGGATCGTCCGGCCAAAACGCTCTCTGGCGGACAAAGACGAAAGCTGGAACTCGCCCGCGCCCTCGTCTGCAATCCCCGCATTTTATTTTTGGATGAAGCCACGCTCGGTCTCGACGTCGACGCCCGCCGTGCGTTCTGGACCCAAGTCTCCACTTTGACGGCAGCGGGTCGCACCGTTTTTTTCACGACGCATTATATGGAAGAGGCCGAAGTTGCGAACCGCATCGCGCTCATTGACGCCGGTCAGATTGTGGCGCTCGGCACTCCGCGGGAACTCAAAACCCAAGTGGGTGGCGGCGTGGTTAATTTAAAAACCGACGATGATACGAAAGCCCGCGTTTGGTTGACCGAACACGGATTTACTCCCGAAAAAACTGCCAGCGAACTGATGATCATCCACGCCGACCCAGCCGCAATTCTGCCGGAATTGCTGCGCAATCTGCCGGTGAAAGTACAACGCGTCTCGGTCCGTGAACCGAGCCTGGAGGATGTATTTCTTAAACTCACAGGACGCGGTTTCGGCGGGGAAAAACCCGACGGGGCTCACGGCGGTGGCCGACGGCCTCCGGGCCGCGGAGGTGAAGCATGATCCGCGGAATTTACGCCGTCCTCGTCATCGACCTGAAACGTTTTTGGCTCGACCGTGCGCGACTGGTCATGGGCCTCGCCCAACCGTTGCTTTATCTTTTTGTCCTCGGCGCCGGCATCGGGTCCAGCTCGCAGCAAGGCGGAGCAAACTATCAGCGATTTATTTTTCCGGGCGTGCTCGCGCTCTCGATGCTTTTCACCGCGACCTTCGCGGCTATCTCCATCGTGTTCGACCGGCAGATTGGTTTCTTTAAAGCCGTACTCGTAGCTCCTGTCCCGCGCCCCGCCATCGCGTTGGGCAAAGTCGCCGCTGGCGCCGTGCAAGCCGCAATTCAAGGATTGATCGTGTTGCCCTTCGCGCCGTTGGTCGGAGTACATCTTGGTGTGATCGAAACGGTGGAATTATTAGGATCGATGACTCTCGCGTGCATCACCTTTTCAGCGATCGGCGTCGCGTTCGCCTCCCGGTTCACTTCGGTGACCGTGTTTCCAATCGTCAGCAACGCGGTGTTGCTGCCGATGTTCTTTCTTTCGGGCGCACTCTATCCGCTGGAAATGGCACCACCCTGGATGAAGCTCGCCGCCCACGCCGATCCGGTCGCTTATGCGGTCGACCTCATGCGCGGCGCTGTGCTCCATCAGCTTTTCTTTCCGGTATGGCTTTCACTCGCGGTGCTGAGCGGAGTGATCGCGGTCCTCACTTATTCCGGCGTCCAAGTATTGAAACGCGGCGAGGATGATTCGAGCTTGGGTGCATCTAAATTTTCCTGGAAATAATCTGCAACAGAGGCTTAAACCGGCTCGATTCCGTCGGGTGATATATTTGTTTCACTCCAGTTCCAGTGCGAATTTTGTGCGGTTTCTTTAACGGCGGCTACTGATAGTTATCCAGCGCATGTCAACCGACCGCGAACTCCTCAGCCACTACGCCGTAACCGGCTCTGAAACCGCCTTCGCGGAGCTCGTACGTTTGCGAGTCGGATTCGTGTACGGAGCGGCTTTGCCACGGGTCGGCGGTGACCCTCACTTCGCCCAAGACGTAACCCAGCAGGTGTTCATCGCCCTCGCCCGGGAAGCACATCGACTCGAACGCCATCCCATTTTGACCGGCTGGTTGCACACCACAACGCGCAACCTCGCCGCCGCCCTCGTGCGCACTGAGCGCCGCCGCCAGTCGCGCGAAAAAGAAGCCACCATCATGCAGGAAACAGACTCCGAACCGGAAACCGATCCGGATTTGAAAAA
This sequence comes from Verrucomicrobiota bacterium, assembly GCA_041691855.1. Lineage (GTDB taxonomy): Bacteria > Verrucomicrobiota > Verrucomicrobiia > Opitutales > Opitutaceae > Lacunisphaera. The sequence continues at coordinate 9,406 of JBEPTW010000092.1, forward strand.
GCTTCGCGGGCATCTGGACCAAGCGCTGGACGGACTCCGCGCGCAGGATCGTGACGCGCTGCTGCTTCGATTTTTTGAAGAATGTTCTTTTGCAGATGTCGGCCGCCGCTTGCAGCTCTCGGAAAATGCGGCGCGGATGAGGGTCGAACGCGCGCTGGACAAAATGCACGCGCTGCTGTCGCGACATGGCATCACTTCAACGGCCACAGCCATCGGTGCCGCGCTGGCCTCCTCCACCGCGCAAGCGCTACCCGCAGGTTTCGCCACCACCATCAGCAGCACCGTCCTGGCCAGCGCCAGCCTCGCCACTGTCATTCCCGGAATCGTTTTTATGAGCATCACCAAACTACAACTCGGCCTCGCGCTTGCTTTAATTGCCGCCGGCGCGGGGGGATTTATTGCGCAGCGGCACACCAACGAAAAACTGCGAACGCACCTCAGCTATCTTAACGATCAAAGCGAAGAGGTCGCTCGATTGAGAAAGGAAAATAGCCGGCTAAAAACGAGCCTCGCGCAATTGGATCGCACTTCCTCCAACGGAGCGCCCATAAGCGCCAACGCGTCTTCGACCTCCAATGCCGTCAGTACGAAAACCTCTGTTCGTCGCGAATCGAGCCTACTCGCAGCCGGATTGACGCCCGTCGCCGCTTTGGATCACAGCGGGCGGACCACACCGCGCGCCGCATTTTCCACGCAAATTTGGGCCGCGGCGGAAGGCGACGTCGACTTGGAACAGTCGGCCATCCTCCTCACACCCGAAGGTCGCGCAAAACTCGAAGCCCTGCTGGCCACCTTGCCTCCGTCAATCCGATCAAACTATACCACTCCCGAAAAATTAATGGCTTTCGCGCTGGCGGGCAGCCCACATCCGGTGGGTGGAATGCAGGTGATCGGCCAAACCGAACAAACTGCAGACGACGTTATCCTTCAGACCGAATGGCAGCACGCTGACGACAGCATCGTGCATCACAGCAATGTCGAACTTCAGCACGACAGCAATGGCTGGCGAATGGTGGTACCCATGGTGCTCGTCAACCGCGCGGTGGCCTACATGAGCAGAAATTCCGGAACGAGTTCAACCACGACGGAGAAAAAATAACCGAAGTGCGCGTATTCTCAACGCCGGCTGCAATCGATGGCGACGGTTGGGGCAACCGTCGCCATCGATTGAAAAAGTGAAGAGGTTATTTCTTCAGTCCCGCGCAGAACTTCGCGAGACGGGCCACGCCTTTTGCGATGATCTCGTCCGAGGTGGCGTAGCTGAGACGCAAATAACCTTCGGCACCGAACGCCGAGCCCGGCACGGCCGCGACTTTTTCCTGCTCCAGCAATCGGGCGCAGAAATCAACGTCCTTCAGCCCAAAGCTGGAAATATTCGGAAAAAGATAAAATGCTCCGCCGGCGAGCAGACAGGAAACACCGGGAATCCTGTTCAGTTCGGCGTGCAGGAATTTCCGCCGGCGATCGAAGGCCGTTTTCATTTCCGCCAATGCCGCCACTGCCTTGGCCTTTTCCTTCAAGGCGGCGAGCGCACCGTACTGCGCGAAGGTGGTCGCGTTAGAGGAAATCTGGCTCTGCAACTCCGCGCAGGCTTTGGCAATCGGCGCCGGGGCCACCAGCGTACCAAGCCGCCAGCCAGTCATCGAATAAGTTTTGGAGAACCCCGCGACCGTGATCGTGCGCTTCTCGATTTCGGCGCCGAGCGTCGCGAAATTCACCGGTTCCTTGCCGTCGTAAATCAGATGCTCGTACATCTCGTCCGACAACACGTAAAGGTTGTGACGCACGCAAACCTCAGCGATCGCGGCGAGTTCGGCCTTCGTATAAACGGCGCCGCTGGGGTTCGATGGACTGCACAAGATGAGCAATTTCGTCTTGGGCGTGATCGCCGCCTCAAGTTGCGCGGAAGTGAGTTTGAATCCGGCCTTGTCGTCGCAAAGCACGCTCTTCGGCACCGCGCCGGCCAGTTTGACCATTTCGGGATAGCTCACCCAGTAAGGCGCGGGAATGATCGCCTCGTCGCCCGGATTGCAAACGGCGAGTACCGCGAGATAGCAGGAAAATTTTCCACCCGGTGACACCACGACTTGGGACGGCGCGATCTTGTAATTGTATTCCGTCGCGTAGCGCTCGGCGACAGCAGCGCGCAACGGCTCGATGCCCGGCGTCGGGGCGTATTTCGTTTTACCAGCCTTCAGCGCGGCAATCGCCGCCTCTTTGATAAACTCCGGCGTGTCGAAGTCAGGCTCGCCAGCGGCGAAGCTACACACGTCTTCGCCGGCGGCCATGAGCGCCTTTGCTTTGGCATCAATGGCAAGCGTTGGCGACGGCGATACATTCTGGGCCCAAACCGAGAGAGGATGCGGAGTACTCATTCGGAAAAAAAATAAAGCCCCGCCGCTTTTAAAGGCAAGCTTCGCGGCAGAGCGCGATCAACGCGCGTTTGTCATAATCGGAGGGCCGCGCCCGCGCGCGCCCGGACCGGCCCCGGCGCCTTGCGGAGAATTACCGCCTGGACTTGCGCGATTTCGAGGCCGCGCCCTTCTTGCGTCCGATGCTTTTTTTAACGGCGGCAGTTTTCTTCTGTTTCAATTTCTTTTCCGTCGAGGCCGCAGCCGCTTCCATTTTGGGCAAATAGTCTTCGACGGCCACGCGAACCAGCTGGCCGATACTCGTGTGCTTGGCGCGAGATATCTTCTTCAGGTTTTTCCTGATTTCCACCGGTAAACGAACTGAAATCTGAAGTTGCGACGGACGCACCACGACCATGTTCGAAAAGTCGTATTGCTCGAGCGCCGTGCGGAGAATGGCGCTGACCGACTTGGCGCGCCCGTCACGGACGGGTTCGCTCAAGCGATCTAGAAATTCGACTTCGATGCTGACGGGAAATGGCCGGGAGGTTTTGTCTGACATGGGATTAAAGCGGTTGGATTTTTTCCGCAGGAATTTGAGGCGCGGATTGACTCAATTTGGTAGGATTAAAAACATCTTCACGCAATGCCAGATCCAACGCGGCGGCCCGGACAATGAAGCGGGTTTTTCCATGCGTCACGTTATTGCGAAAATCGATGGATTTCGGGACCCAACGCTCGCCGACTTTCTTGAGGTCGAGGATAGTGATTATCTTGTCCACCGATCCCTTCGGCCCGAGGAGTTCCGCCTGCACCAAGGATGGAAACTGCGTGTCGAGATAAACCCGAATGCCGGTTAATTCCGGCCGCGCCGCCGCCAGATCCTTCGGCGGATAGAGCACAAAGCGATGGGCCGGGCGCCCACGAATCCGATCCAATCCCTCGTACATAAAATCCGTCCAATATAAAAACGGCATCTGCAATTCGAAGATCGTGAGGTCCGTACCCGCGAGGGGATCCAAGGTTTGCGCCGCACTCAGCGGCTCGGGTTTCGCGCCGGATTGCGAACGCCAAGCCGAGGGTTGGGAGCCGCTTTGAATCAGCCAGCTGTCCGGACCAATCTTCAATCGCGTTACCGGCCCTTGGTCGGAACGGGTTCCGATCAATTCACCGGCAATGGTCTTTTCTTCGCCGCGATGCGGAAGCACCTGCAATTGAAAATCCAACCAATAAGTACCGGAAATCCCCACGTTTTGAAACTCGTGGAGCACGCGCGCGCCCTCGGCCTGATCGGGTTTTCCAGCCGCAATATAACTGGGTGCCGGGCGATATCCCGCTTGTCCCCAACCGACCGAATCGCAAAACGCCGCCAGCGTAAAAAAGAAAGCCCGGTAAAAGACCGGGCTTAAGAGGAAACTGTTACTTCTTGGGTTCAACCGGATGAGGCGTGGGTTGCGATCCGCTGGAAGTCGTGGATGACGATGGAACTGGCACCGGGCCGGCGCTGGGGGCGGCTTTGATCGGCGTTGGACCTGACGAGGTCGACGGACCAGCCGCCGGCATCGTTGGGAAAGGCATCGTGGAAGCGGAAGCAGGCGCGTTGATCGTGGGCAATTTGCCTTCCACGCCATCGTGGTGTTTCACCTGATAAATATGGGCCAGATAAAGGACGAAGCTGACGACGAAGAAAACAATCGCGGCCTTGATCGTCGCGCCACTGAGCACGTTATTGGTTTCGGCGCCAAAGGTGGACTCCATGCTACCTCCGCCCATCGCGCTGCCCATGCCGCCATCCGACTGGGCTCGCTGCATTAACACCACCATCACGAGAAACAGCGAAGTGATGACCAAGACGAAAGTTAAAATACCGATAACGAGGCTCATAAAGGTTGGAGAAGCAAGGTCCTCAGACCGGTTTTGTCAACCAAAGTTCTGGGCTTTTACAATCGTCGTCCAAGAGTGGCCGATGACTTCTGGCACCCGGCCGTTTTACGCCTGTCTGTAGTCCCCACAAACCACACGTTCCCATGCAAACCCTGATCCAAAAACAGAAGAACATTCTGACCGTGGCGATGGTGGCGGCGCTGTCCGTCAGCGTTCCGCGCCTTCGCGCCGAAGGAAAAGAAAAATCCGCCAAACCAGCAAAGGCCGAGCTCGCACAACTGCAACTCACGGTGGAAGCCCCGCGCCATTGGCGCCCTTTCCTTTCCAATGATCTCGCCGAGGCCTTCGCGAGTCGGCTCGCGGAAGGTTTTCGCCGCGCAGGTTATCGTGGCGAAATCGTGTTTCTCGATGATGACACGACCAATCCCGATACGCCCGTTCTCAGGGTTGAATTGACAAACTGGCGGGTCGATCAAACCCAACACGCTGAATGCTCATTTACCGCCTCGCTGAAATACGACGGCCGGGAACACAAAATCGGCGCATTCGAAAACGGCCGACTGGTCTGGAACGACCGCTTCGGCCGCTGGGGAGTCGCGAATGCGCTGGGTGACGCCGCCGATGGCGCTTTGCGCGAACTGTCCGGCAAACTGGGCGCACTGGGAATTTTGAGCGGGTTTCCGGTTTCGGCGGCGTAAGCTTTCGATTCCACGCGGTCCTGTCCGCTGGCGCGACAAACACATTGTAGCCAAGCAACTCGGAGCACAGGCCTCTGGCCTGTGGGGATTTGTCTTTCGTGATCGGACAGGCGGGACGCCTGTCGCGACGAAAAACGTCGGCTGCTGCGGCTGCCGAAGGAACTCAGAGCGTCACGCCCATCTTCTCGAGCACGCGCGACAAGTCTTCGTTGCCTTGATACTCGATGATGATCCGGCCCTTCTTCGGTGAATGTTTGAGCGTCGTCCGCGCGCCCAAGTGCGAAGTGAGGCGTTTCTCGATGT
>JBEPTW010000093.1:0-14589 GCA_041691855.1 Verrucomicrobiota bacterium
GTTCCGAAGGAGATGAGATCCGCGTCCTGGCCGGTGCGGCGTTTGGCGGCGCGGCTCTCGTCGTGTCGCGCGAGGGAAAGATTACGCATCCGGCGGATTTCAAAGGCCGACTGCTCGCTACGCCGCAACTGGGGAATACCCAGGACGTCGCGGCTCGCGCGTGGTTGAAGAAGCAGGGCTTTCGCGTGACGCTTACTGGCGGTGATGTATCCGTTTTGCCGACGCCGAACCCCGAGCAGATTTCACTTTTCCAACAAGGCAAACTGGACGCGGTGTGGACCGTTGAACCGTGGGTCTCGCGTTTGGAGAGGGAAGCGAACGGGCGTGTTTTCGTTGAGCAAAGCGACGCCGTCACGACCGTCTTGGTCTCTAGCGTGAAGTTTTTGAAAGAGCATCCCGCCATTGCCGCGAAGTTCAAAGTGGCGCATCAGGAACTCACGATCTGGTTGGCCGAGCATCCGGACGAAGCGCAAGCGCAGGTGCAGGCCGGATTGAAGGCGGAATTCCGGCGTGCGATGCCGAAGGAAATCGTGGCGAGCGCGTGGAAGAGGTTGAAATTTTCTGATCAGGTCAGCCAGCGCCAGTTTGAGGCGTTGGTCACCGATGCGCAGAGCGTGGGCTTTCTGCGCAATTCCATTCCGCTGGCCCGTCTTTTTTCCGCCAAGCCATGACGCTCGAAACCCAACTTGAAAATCCGCCATCGGCGCGGCTGGCCATCGAGAATGTCTCGAAGTGGTTTGAGACCTCGCGCGGTCGCGTGCACGCGCTGGATCAGGTCAGCTTGCAGGTGAGCGAAGGCGAATTCGTCTGCCTGGTGGGACCGAGCGGCTGCGGAAAATCCACGCTGTTGAACATGATTGCTGGCTTGGAAATGCCCGGTGAGGGCGCGCTCGTCGCCGGCGGGAAACCCATCAAAGGACCGAGCCGCGAACGTATGATGATGTTTCAGGAGTCGGCGCTTTTCCCTTGGCTGGACGTGTTTGGTAACGTGATGTTCAGTTTAAAGCGCAAGCCCGGACTCAATAATAACGAGCGGCGCGAAGTGGCGGAATATTATCTCAAACTGGTGGGATTGGAGAAATTCCAACACGCCAACATCCATGAACTGTCCGGTGGGATGAAACAACGCGTGGCGCTCGCGCGGGCGTTGGCCCCGAATCCGCGGGTGTTGCTGATGGACGAACCGTTTGCCGCGCTCGATGCACTGACGCGCGAACAACTCTACGGCGATCTCCAGCGCATTTGGGCGCAGCGGAAAGTGACGATCGTTTTCGTGACCCACAATGTGCGCGAGGCGGCTTGTTTGGGCGACCGCGTGGTGTTGTTTTCGCCGCATCCGGGGCGGATTCGCGAGCAATTTAAAATCGATCTGCCGCGTCCCCGCGATATCAACAGCGTAGCGCTCGCGGCGCACGCCACGCGTATCATGGCTGCGCTCAAGGGGCACATGGTGGCTAACGGACCGGAGGCGCAAGAATGAGACGCTTCCTGACCGCTATGGTTTTTTTCGCCGTGCTAATCGGGGCGTGGTATTTGGTTTGTGTTGCGCGAATCTGGTCGCCCGTACTGGTGCCGTCGCCGGAAAGCGTGGGTCGCTACCTTTGGGAAATCATTCGCGATGGTTCGCTGTGGTCCAGCACCGTGGTGACGCTGAAGCGATTGCTCGCCGGGTATGTGATTGGTCTGCTCGCCGGGGTCCCGTTGGGACTTTTGAGCGCCCGGGTTCAAGTCTTGCGCGATACCTTGGGCATGCTCGCGCTGGGTTTGCAGGGTTTGCCGAGCGTGTGCTGGGTGCCGCTCGCGCTGCTGTGGTTTGGGCAAACTGAGAGCGCGATGCTTTTTGTGGTTATAATGGGGACGCTGTGGTCGGTCATTTTAGCGACCGAGACAGGCGTGCGGAACGTGAACCCGATTTATGTCCGGGCGGCGAGCACGATGGGTTCGGAGGGAGTGCACATGTGGGTTCACGTCATGTTGCCGGCGTCGCTTCCATTCATTGTCAGCGGCATGAAACAAGGATGGGCGTTCGCGTGGCGCTCCTTGATGGCGGCGGAGATTTACGTGACGATTCTGAGCGGTTTTGGACTTGGCTACCTGCTGCACTCCGGCCGCGAGCAGAACGCCATGGATCAAGTGGTCGGCATCATGATCGTGATCGTGCTCATTGGGCTTTTGGCGGATAAAATCCTCTTTTCTCCATGGGAGAAATTCCTTCACCATCGTTGGGGCACGGACAGGTGAGCCTTTGGCCTATTTGCCGGCATTGCCTTATACGCATATCTGTTTTTTAGTTCACCGTTAACCCTCCAACTATTATGGCAAAAATATACAACGACATTACCGAGACGATCGGTAATACGCCACTCGTGCGGCTCAATCGCACTGCCGCCGCCCATGGCGCCCAAGCGGATATTCTCCTCAAACTGGAATTTTTCAATCCGCTCTCCAGCGTGAAGGACCGGATTGGTTTCGCCATGATCGACGCGGGATTGAAGTCGGGAAAGATCAACAAGGATTCCGTCCTGATCGAGGCGACCAGCGGTAACACCGGCATCGCGCTCGCCTTTGTTGCCGCCGCGAAAGGATTGAAGCTGATCCTGACGATGCCCGAGACGATGACGATTGAACGTCGTAAGATCCTGAAAATTTTGGGTGCACGTTTAATCCTGACGGAAGGACCGAAGGGAATGAAAGGGGCGATTGCGAAGGCGGAGGAGTTAGCCGCAAAAATTCCGAACAGCGTCATCATGCAGCAATTTTCCAACCCGGCGAACCCCGAGATCCACCGCAAGACCACGGCGGAGGAAATCTGGCGCGATACCGATGGGAAAGTGGATATCATCGTGTCCGGCATTGGTACTGGTGGAACGATCACGGGCATCGGCGAAGTGCTGAAGCCGCGCAAGGCGAGTCTGAAAATTATCGCGCTTGAGCCCGACACCTCGCCGGTTCTTTCCGGTGGCGCACCCGGCCCGCATAAGCTCCAGGGCCTCGGTGCCGGATTTGTGCCCGCAGTACTCAACACGAAGATCTACGATGAAGTGATTCGCGTGAAAGAGGTCGATTCCGCTCCAATCAGCAAACAGGTCAATGCGCTTGACGGTATTCCGATCGGGATTTCGGCTGGTGCGGCGGTTTGGGCGGCAATCGAGTTGTCGAAACGGCCGGAAAACAAAGGCAAGCAGATCGTTGCGATTATTCCGTCGAGTGCCGAACGCTACCTCTCCTCATGGCTCTTCGCTGATGTGAATGTCGAAAGCGATTCAATCGACGACATCCTCCCGGCCGTGCCAGTCGCTTGAGCGGGAAACATTCCCTCAAGTTCACGGTTGTTTTTCCATGCGCGCCGATTGGCGCGCATTTTTTTAACGCAAACCCACGTTCTTTCCGAGGTGGTTAATTGCACCTCATTGCGCTATACTCATTGCGCGGTGCCTCTACATCTACGCCCGTTCCGAGTGCTTATACCAATGATAAAAGGCGATTCCAAATGCCGTCATGGCAACGGACATTCCGACGATCTGCATCATGCACCCCGCGAGCAATTGGTCGCCTGCCGCTGACATGGCGGTGATCCGAGGCGCATACTCATAGGTGGGATACAGGACATTGGGCGAGAAAGTGACGTACGCGAAAACCGGGGTCATGCCGATGTGAACCGCAGGCAGGTAGAGCATTTGGCTGCCATAGCTCATGCGCGGGAATTCCTTCGACGGACTATAAAGCGGCCACCAATAGAGCAGTCCCGCTCCAAACATCATGAAATGCTCCGAGATGTGAAGGAGACGGTCTTGCAATGCCGCGTCATACAGGAACGGTAGGTGCCACACGCTCATGACGGTGATGTAGGTGATTCCGCAGGTAAGCGGATTGGAAATTATCTTCAGCGCGGTTTGCAGCGAAGGACGACTTGTTACCGGGCGCACGAGCCAGTCGGGTAACCCGAGGAGAAAAAGAATTGCCGCCGGGTAAACCAGAATCTGGTGCTGAAGCATGTGCGCGCTCAGCAGAAATCGTTCGGCAACCTGGTCCAGCGGCGAACCCACTCCAAGATAGAACACGAGCAGCGCCGAATAGAATTTAATCGCCTGCCTTCGGGGATAGGGTGTGCCGGATGGCGCGAGGCGATGACGCCAAGGACCGGTGAGGATCGCATAGAGCCAGCCCAAAAAAATCAGGCCCCCGGTCAGGATGGGTTCATTGTGCCAGTGGGTCCAATCGATCATGGGTGTTTGCGGGCTGCAGTCCCGCTAAGCGAAGCGAAGTATGGGCAGATGTCCATTGTCGGCGGATATTTTCCCCGTGCAGGGTTCAAGCTGGATAATAAAAAAAGCCGCGCAAAGGGCGCGGCTTGGGCCTGAATTCGACAAAAGAGAGAAATTCAAGCGATCCCCGTGAACGAAGCGACCGACTGAATCGCTGCTGCACTCAAGGGCTTGCTGGCGTCGGCTCCGAACAGATGGAGCAGCGCAAACATCGTGAATCCGGCCAGAATTAATCCGATGAAAAACAAAATCGTGCAGAATAATTTATCCCACCGCAGATGCATGAAATAGAAAATAACGAACATGAATTTCACGGCCGAGAGCGTGATGAGTGTGCCGATGACCAAACTCTTTGGCAGGGGCAAATAAACCAGAACAACTTCGACGCCAGTGATGACCGCGAGGATCATCGCGATCTGGACGTAGAAATGAAATTTGCTCGGCTCGTGGTGGGCGACGGCAGGCTGAGTGGCAGCAGGGGCGGACATAGGGAGAGGGAAGGGCGGGAAGCCGCTTCTTAGAGATATTCGAGAAGGTAAACGGCCGTAAAGATGATGATCCAGACGATGTCGACGAAGTGCCAATAGAGGCCAATGGTTTCAATATCGATGGCGTTTTTCTCGCCGAAATCCACCTCGCCGCGTTGCCGGCTAAGAATGAACAGCGTGATCGCGCCGATTGCCCCCACGATGAGTGGCTTGGCTTTTTCACCGAGGAATTCACCGAAACCATGTCCGTAAATGACTTCAATCAGCCCGGGAACGACGAAGATGAAGGAAACCCCCATGACCACACAAATGGCGGCGAGATGAACGAAGTTGAGTAAGAAGCCGCCGCCGGCAGCGGGTTTGAATGTGCGCACATACATCATACCCAGCAACAGCACACCGATCGCAACGTGTGTTCCGTGCGTGCCGGTCAGGGTGTAGAAAGTTGAGCCAAAAATACTATTCGAGAGGGTCATGTGCTTCTGATGCACGAAGTGACCGAACTCGAAAACTTGGCCGCCAAGGAAGATGCAGCCAAAGAACATCGTACCCAGCAGCATCAGCCGGGTGCTCTTTATATTGCCCTTCTGGATGGCATTCACGGCGAGAGCCATCAGTAGCGACGACATCAAAAGGATGAACGTCGAGAATGACGTCAGCTCGATGTTGAAGACCTGGGTCGGATTCGCATTCCCCGGAGGCGGGTTGAGACGATAGACAAGATGGGTGGAGATCAGCGCGCCGAAAAACATGCAGTCCGAAGCAAGAAAAGCCCACCAAAGGAGCTTCTTGTTCGGAATGCCGGTTGAGGTCGTGTGGTCGTGATGGTGGTCGATGTGACCGGTGGCCGCGTGGCTGCTCATGAGAGGTGTCGGTAGTGCTGCTTAATAGTGGCCGCCGTGGGAGTCGGTCGGATTGCCGTCGGCATCAAGGTGGATATGATAACCGGCAGGGCCTTCGAGCGCCCAAAGATAGCAGGAAAGGAGGAGAATCACGCCGCCCGTGATCGCGAGGGCCATGTGACTGGAAAGTATTTCCTTACCGCCGAACATCACGGGCAAATGGATCTGGGCCATGTTGTAAGTTCCAATCAGCAGGCCGACCGCCGAAAAGAACGGGTACCAAGACTGGTCGGGCATGTGAATGCCACCATGGGATTCCTCGTCCTTGATCAGTTCGGCCTTTTCCTTGGCGATCTCTTCCTTGTTGGTCTTCTCATACCAAAAAGCATCGCGGGCGTGAACCTTTGGGATCGAAGCGAAGTTGTGCTCGGGTGGTGGCGATGGAATCGACCATTCCAGCGTGCGACCATCCCACGGATCGTTGCCGCATTTCTTGCCCTTGAAGAAGCTATAAACAAGCACTGCGAAATAGGTGAAGATACCGATGCCCAAAAGGTAAGCGCCGCAGGAGGCGAAAAGATTACCTGCGTTCCAGCCCATGTTGGAGTCGTAGGTCCAGGTGCGGCGGGGCATGCCATTCAGGCCGAGAAAGTGCATCGGGAAGAACGTGCAGTTGAATCCGACGAAGATCAGCCAGAACGAAACTTTGCCCCAGAGTTCAGGAACCATTCGGCCAAAGAATTTTGGAAACCAGAAATGAATGGCGGCCAGCAAGCCAAAGGTCGATCCGCCGATCAGTACGTAATGGAAGTGAGCGATGACGAAGTAGCTGTCCTGCTGTTGCGCGTCGGCGGGAGCCGCCGCGTGCATGATGCCGGACATGCCGCCCATCATGAACATCCAGATGAAACCGAGGGCAAACATCATGGGCACGCGAGTGACGATGCGGCCGCCCCACAGCGTACCGATCCAATTGAAAATTTTGACGCCCGTCGGTACCGCAATCGCCATCGTGGCGATGGAGAACGCCGCTGTGGCGATTGTGCCCATGCCGGTGGTGAACATGTGATGGCTCCACACGCCGAAGCCGATGAAGCCGATGGCCACACCCGAGAAAACGACGATCGGGTAACCGAAAAGTGGTTTTCTCGCGAAGGTTGGCAGGATTTCCGAAACGTAGCCCATCGGGGGCAAAATCAGGATGTACACCTCGGGGTGGCCGAACACCCAGAATAAATGCTGCCAGAGAATCGGTTGTCCGCCGCCGGATACTTCAAAGAAATTGGTGCCGAAATTGCGGTCGAACATAACCTCCAAGAGCGCGATGGCGATGGCGGGAAGAGCGAGGATCAGCAGGAAACTGGTCACGAGGGCCATCCAAGTGAAAACCGGCAAGCGCATCATCGTGAGGCCCGGGGCGCGCATATTGATGATCGTAACGATGAAATTCAGCGAAGCGACGATCGAGGAGACGCCCAAGACTTGCAGCCCGAAAACCCAAAGGTCGGTCGACAATTGCGGGGTGAATGCCCTGGAGGTGAGAGGAGCGTAACCGAACCAGCCCATCGAAGGAGCGCCGCCGAATTTCCAAGCTGGGACAAAGTGGGAGAGCCAGCCGATATTCAAGAGGATGGCGCCGACAACCCAAACCCACAGTGAAAACGTATTGAGTCGGGGGAATGCGACGTCACGCGCTCCAATCTGAATCGGAACGAGCAGGTTGAAAAACGCTGCGTTCAACGGCATGACTGCGAGAAAGATCATCGTCGTGCCGTGCATCGTGAAGAGTTCGTTGTACAGCTGAGCCGAGACGAAGTGGTTATTTGGCACGATCAGCTGGGTGCGAATCATCAAAGCCTCGATGCCGCCAATCAGAAAAAACATAATGGCGAAGCCACCATAGAGCATGCCGATCTTCTTGTGATCGACGGTGGTCAACCAGCCGATGAGGCCGGTTTTTGTGGTGGGGCGGGGAAAAAGATCAAACGTCTTGGCAGGCGCGTGTCGTGTTCCGGTGAAACTAGATTTTGCCAGTGCTTCGGCCATAAAAGTGGAGGTTGGTAGATTTTCGGCTGACTTATTTCAGGCTGTGCAGGTAGGTGACGAGAGCGTCGATCTCCTGTTCGTTGAGCTGAAGTTTTGGATTTGGTTTCCACACGTCGCCTTCGAGTGTGTTGTAGCCGCCGAAAAACATCTTATTACCCGGCTTAAAGTGGCTCGGATCCTTGATCCATGCGTGCATGTGTTCGTGGGTGTTTTCAAGAACGCCGGCCGCGATCGTCGAACGTGCGCCGACGTGCGTCAGGTCCGGCCCAGCAACGCCGATGCCCTCGTGACCGCGGATGGTATGGCAGGAGTAACAGGTCTTTTCTTGAAACAGCTTGCGACCGGCGGCGATTTGATCGGCTTTCTCGCCCGCCTCGGGAAGCTGCTGCTTTTTCCAGCCTTCGAGTGGATTGGCGTCAAACTCGGGAGATCCGGAAAGGGCGCTGCCGTCTTCCAGTTTGAGACTCGCGAACTGGGCGTGCGGCATTTCGTTGGCGGCGACATCGTCAGTGGACACCGATTTTGCCGGTTGTTTCTGATTGTTCAGCCACTTCACATATTCGCTGGCGGAAAGTGCAATCACCCGGAAGCGCATGATCGCATGGGATTCGCCGCAATATTCGGCGCATTGCCCATAATAATAACCGGGCTTATCCGCCTTAAACCACAGGAAATTCGCGCGATTCGGAATCATATCCACTTTACCGGCGAGCTTGGGAATCCAAAAACTGTGAATGACGTCGACCGTACGGAGTTGGACCCGGATTGGAACGTTGGCGGGAACGACCAATTCGTTGCCGGTGACCAATGGAGCTTCGCCGCCATTATTCGGCAGTTTGATCATTTCGGTCGGATATTCGAATTTGAACCACCATTGGTAACCCGTGACGGTCACGTCCATGGCGTTTGCTTTCTCTGCTTCCGGGACGTCGTGCGTGTACCAGATATCGCGAAGGGTCGGGATCGCGATGATGACCAGCAGACCCACGGAGGCGGCAATCAAACCGATTTCGATCAGGGGATTGCCGTGACCCTGTGGCGGTGGCTCAGCATGTTCGTCGGCCTCGGACTTTGCCCGGAATTTAATCTGGGCGTAGGCCAGCACGCCGCCGACCACGACAAAGATAAAAGTCGTCACGTAAACCGTGACCATGAACAGATCCCACTGGGATTTGGCGACCGGGCCTGCGGTTAGCATCGTGGACTGTGGGCCGCTGAGGTTGAAAACCTCGGACAGTTTGCAGCCTGACAGAAGGGCGAGGCTGACGACTGCAGATAAAGCGGTGGCAAAGCGGAAAACCTTGCGATGTTCGGAGCGTAGGCGGGTCATGTGTAACAGTGGAGGCATCAGCGGTGTGCGCTGCGGCAACAATATCGAGTCAGAGTTTGCAAAATATCGGCCATTTCAATCACAAAACCTCAAGGAGTTCAGGGCTTTTGTCCGAACCGGGGACGGGTATTACGCAATCTCGATTGGTTATTAGCCCGGCGCAAACCCGGGATGCAGGATTGCGCAAAGCCGTGGTCTGTGCGATCAATTGTCCGTATGAAAAAATATATCCTCCTCCCCATGCTGGCAGGCAGCGTCATTCTCGCTGGTTGTGGCAAAAAAGATGACTCCACCGCGGCGGCTCCCGCCGCCGCTTCGTCTTCGGCCTCCGCCGACGCTAACGCCGTGGCATCGTTCGATCTCAATGCCAACGACAGCATGAAATTCAATCTGACCCGCCTTGAAGTTAAGCCGGGACAAGAGGTCAAGGTTACCATGACCAATATGGGCAACCTGCCAAAAGCGGCCATGGGCCACAACTGGATCCTCCTCAAGAAGGGCGTCGACCCGAAGACCATTGCTGATGCGGCGGTCAGCGCTGCTGCGACCGATTACATTCCAGCTTCCCATGAGGCTGACATCATCGCCCACACGAAGCTGCTGGGACCGAAGCAGAGCGAGGAAGTGACCTTTAAGGCTCCCACCGAGCCCGGCGAATACCACTATCTTTGCAGCTTTCCCGCGCATTTTCTCTCCGGCATGACAGGCGTTCTGGTGGTTAAGTAACCACGATAAGCGCAAAAATTGCATTTCCATCGAGCCAGGCCCTCCGGGTCTGGCTTTTTTGTGGGGAAACCGCCCGGCCATTCGCCATGCGCCGCACCTGAAACCGATGGTCAAGTCCTGGAGCCGCAGCGACCCCGCTGCGGATTGCCCTCAAACCCTGACCGCCACCCTCAACTCGCCACCGGTACCGCCGGCCACCAGATATACAGGAAAAAATAAACCAACACGCCCGTCACCGAAACATAGTACCAAATGGGAAACGTGAATCGCGCCCACTTCTTGTGCGTGACGTAGTCGCCCCTGATCGCGAAAAGAAAAGTCCGTGGCACCAAGTAGGCAATCGAGATGGCAAGGATGATATGCGTAATCAGCATCGTGTAGTAAAACGCGCGCAACGCCGGATTTTCCCCGCCAAAGGGAGTGTGTACCCCGTGAATCAGGATCTTGTGCGTGACGTAGCCGACGAGAAACGCGGCCGAAACGAACCCGGCCGTTAACATGACCGCGCGATGCGCTTCTTTCTTGCCGCGCTTGATCAAAATAAAACCGATCGTGATCAACACGGTGGCCGTCGCGTTCAATGCGGCGTTGAGGGTCGGGATATTGTGTACGGTCATCTTCGTGGGAGGAAATCGCAGCGGGATTTCTTAAAATTGGAAAATAAAGCGGTCGATCACGAGCGCGCCCAGAATGAGAGGCAGATAACCGATCGAGATGAAAAACAACCGTCGCGCCTCCGTTTCCCGTCGGACCGGATTCAGGAAAGTGATCGCGGATTTCAGAAACCAAAGTCCCAGAAGCACGGCGCAGGCGAAATAATACCATGAACAATAGCCGAGCAACGTCGGCATGGCACTCGCGGTCACGAGCAGCACCGTCCAAATAAACGCCCGTCGAGCGACTCGTCGCCCAGTCGGATCCTGAACAGAAAGCATTTTCATATCCGCCGCCGCGTAATCTTTGCGGTAGGTCCACGACAGCGCGAAGAAATGCGGCATCTGCCACGTGTAGAGAATGGCAAACAAGCACCAGCCAAGCGCGGAATTCGAGCGCCCCGCCGCCGCCCAGCCGATCATCGGCGGAAGTGCGCCGCTGATCGCGCCGATTTCCGTATTCCAGCGCGACCATTTTTTGGCCGGCGTATAAATCGCGAGATAAGCAACGATGGTCGCAAGCGCTAGAAACGCGGAAAGCCCGTTCACCCACTTAAAAAGCACTATCAGGCCGAGGATGCACAATCCCCACCCGATCACGAAAGCTGATCCAGGTTGCACCGCACCCGATGGAATCGGTCGGTCGGCCGTGCGTTTCATCAGCGCGTCGAGATCGCTTTCCATCCACATATTAAGCGCGGCCACGCCGCCGGCGCAAAACCCGGTGCCGAGCACCACAAAAAAAGTCCGCGACCATTCGTAAGAGTAGGGCACCGCCGCGAGGTAACCAATCATCGCCGTGATTACCGACATCAGGCTCAAGCGCGGTTTAGTCAGTTCAAAATAATGCCGCCACAGCGAGCGTCCTCCGACGGGCGCGATGTCAGTCACGGAAAGGTGTGGTTCAGCCTTGGTCATCGATGGGCCTCTTCAATCGATCCGCGATGGGTGAAAAAAGCGACTGCGAACGTCGTGGCCAGGGTCAACGCGCCGATCAGCACGTGGGCCGTGGTGACATAGACACTGCGACCGGTCCAAATGATTTGCGCACCGAGTGAGATTTGCAGCGCGACCAGACCAACCAAGAAAAAACTGGTCCCGCGCAGCAGCACGCGCAGCGATTTGTCGCGCCAGAGAAAGTGGCTGTAGATCAGCACGAAAATCCCGATGATCACCGCCATTACGCGATGGGCAAATTGGAGAACCACGCGATAATCCCACGTGACCGGCAACAGTCCGCCTTCCGGCGTAGAAAACGGAAAAGTCGGGATGGCCATGCCCGCGTAATTATGCCGCATCGTCGCCGCAATGGTCAGTTGGAGCAGCAGGAGTGCCGCGCACCACCAGCCGAGCCGGCGGACGCGCTCACTCGCCACACCCGCGGTGTTTTCCACCCACGGACGCGACACGCCGGCCGCAATGGCGAAAAGCACGCACACGAAAACTTGCGCGAGAACCCCGTGTGGAATTCGCAGCATTTGTCCGAGCGACATGTCGAAACCGGGAACATGAATGCGATCGAACATCACGCGCGTACCGCCGAGCAGCCCTTGAATGAGAACGATCGCGAGTGCCCACCACCCGAGTTTGCGCAACCACGCGCGCTGCTCGGTCCGGTGCAACCACACGGCCAGAATGATCGTGATCAATCCCATCATCGTGCCGGAGATCCGGTGGGAATGCTCTGCGAACTTGTCGATTTGCGTCAGCCAACCGTGGGGATTCACCGAGCCGTTGGAGAGCGGCCAGTCGGCAAAAGCCATGCCCGCTCCGATGGTGGTCGTAAAGGCACCGAGCGCTACCAGTACAAAAACCCACGCAGCGCCAAGAGCGGCAAACCATGCCAGGCCGGGTTTATAGGACGAAGTGCGGGTCATCAGTGGGAGTTGTAGCGCGGGAATCGGCAAGTGATACCTCGCGTGAAACCGATGCAAACCTTTTGACAATTCCGCTCGCTGGCAAATGTGTGTGGGGGATGAAGCCCAGTTATTCGCCCTTTGCGCGGTTGGCCGCATGTTTACTAATGACTGGAATTGTGGTGTTCGCCTTCGGTTGCGCCAAAAAAAGCGGCGAGACGAAAAATACTGCTTTGGCTGCTTCCTCCGAAACCGTTCCGGGCGAGCAGAGATATCCGCTCACCGGGGAAGTTGTCGCCGTGAATCCCGCCCGTGGCACGCTTTCGGTGACCCACGACGAGATCAAGGGTTTCATGATGGCGATGACCATGGAATTCAAGGTGGCGAACGGCGATTTGGAAAACGCCAAGGCTGGTCAGCACATTCGCGCGGAGGTCGTGCGGCATGGCGACGACTTGTCGCTCGAAAAAATCTGGCCCAACGACGCGGTGACCACCCGTGCGGTGACGGCGGCCACCAACGCGCTCGCCCAGGATACCGTGATGCGCGGTCAGGGCGCGTATCGCGAAATTGGTGAAACGCTGCCGGAATTTACGCTGCTTGATCAGACGGGAAAAGCGGTCGCCGGCAGCCGGTTTCGCGGGAAACAAGTGGTGTTAAATTTCATCTACACGCGCTGTCCCATCGCCACGATGTGTCCGGCGGCGACGCTGAAAATGATGGCGCTCCAAAAAGCGGCGCACAACGCGGGGGTGAAGGATCTGGAACTTGTTTCAATCACGCTCGACCCCGAAAACGATACGCCGGGCGTGCTGAAGGATTACGCGGAAGTGCGCGGAATCGATACCTCCAATTTCACTTTCCTCACCGGACCCGATGCGGCCGTCCGCCAGTTGCTCGCTCAACTGGGAGTGATCCGTGAATTCGAAGGCGCGACGATCAAGCACTCGCTCTCCACGATCCTGATCAATGAAGCGGGCAAGATCGCGTACCGCGAGGATGGGAGCACGTGGAAGGTGGACGGATTTATTGAACATTTGAAACGAGGATGAGCGACGCCCCTCCAGTGCGCGACAGTCACGGGAAGGTCATTCGTCCGTGGGACGATATTCCCGACGAACAGGACGCGAAACCTCATTCGTGGCGCCAGATGATCATTATCTCGGTTGTCGCAGTCGCGCTATTTGTGGGCGTGCGCAGTCTTCCTGTCGGGAGTCATTTGAGTCACATGGATTTTCGCATGGCGGGGAAAGGCGTGCTGGATTTTTGCGATCCCGCGAATCCCCAGTTCATTCCCGTGGTCCAAGTGCGCTCGCCCGTGGTGTTGTCGTTGAAGGCCGATCGTCCGCCGATGTTGAACCAGATGACGAACTTCATGCTGACGATGAATACAGCGAGCGGGAAACCGATCGCGCCGGAAGATCTTCTGGTCGCGCACACGCGCAAACTGCACCTGATGGCCGTCGATCCGACGTTGTCCGACTATCAACACATTCACCCCGAGCCGGGGAAGCATCCGGGCGAGTGGACCTTCTCGATGGCCCCGCAGCGTCCCGGACTTTACCGCGTCTTCGCGGATTTCACGCCGGCGGCGACGGCGCGCAGTTTATATGCTTCCGTTGATTTTGCGGTGCCCGGCATTGTGGCGACAGTTACGCGCAGCCCGAACACGACGTGGCAGACGGCGGGCTTTAATTTCGAACTGGTGATTCCGTCGGAGATTCACGCGGGAAAACCGGTGGACATGCGCCTTCGGATCGAGAGCCAGGGCACAATCAAGAAACGCGTTCCCTTGGGAACAGTGATGGGCGCATTTGCTCATCTTGTGGCCTTCGACGAGGCGCGCAGCGGATTCGCGCATTTGCATCCCCAGGAAGTCGATTTATCGAAGCCACCGGATGCAATTCATCCCGAACTCACTTTTAAAATAACGATTCCGCAGTCAGGCCGCTACGTGATTTGGGGCCAAGTGAACATCGACGGCACGATTATCTCCGTGCCGTTCTGGTTGGAAGTGCTGCCATAGCGGAAAGTGCAATTGATTCGAGGTCGGGCGGGACCGGTGGGCCGCCGTCACGTAGCCCACCACACGAATTGCGGCGCTTTGCTCTCATCCGGAATTCTGCGACTGAAACCACGGATTTGACGGATTGGCACGGATGGTCGTCGGGAAACTTCTTGGCGTTTCCCTCGCGTCGAGATGCCGAGTCAGCGCGCAGCCGCAGGCCTCCGTGCCTGCGGGGTTTTGTCAGGCTCCCTTCAACGGGCAGAGAGGCCCGTTGCTACTGGCCGCGCCGTTTCGTGTTAGCTCTTTTTTCAATCGTCCATCTAGGGCGTGTCTGGGGAATAACTTGCGTCGCTTGCTGTAGGGCCGGTGCTTGCG
>JBEPTW010000094.1:0-14423 GCA_041691855.1 Verrucomicrobiota bacterium
TCATTGGTTTTCGGGTTCACTGTCCCGTGTCCAAAGAAATCGGTGGCGCTATAAATTTTGAATTATCTCACTGACACGCCGATTTTAGAAAAAATAATCGAGGTAAGATGACACGTAAAAGATCAGGCTTTTACAAGTAGTCGTCTTCAATTCGTAAAACCAGAGTCAGCATGACTCTATCGCGTAATTAAGCCTGCATAAGCTAGTTGACTCTCTTCAACAGACTTTCCTCGCTGTAGGGGTGATTTCAAGAAATTATTTTTCGTCTCCACCCTTGCCAGATTTAACTTAAAAGTTAATTTGCCGATGAAGACATTACCAATTCGTTGCCGGCCGGGAGATACGCGCCCCATCCGCGCTATCGCCTACGAAGCAACGGATCTGGCAAAAATCAAAGACCCTAATCATGAACCCAAACAGCGCGACAACTGTCCAACTCATAAGTTCTTTGAAGCTGCGCGTGCAAACCAAAGAGAATCTTGGATAGATTTAATGGCGTTGCTGAATTTTTCTGCAGCGAAGGGACCACCCGACAACAAAGAAAAATATAACTCACTTGGAGACGGTCTTTACGAATTCAAGAGCTGGGGGCTTCGATTGATCTGCTTCTACGATGAAGGAAGCCTCATTATTTGTACTCACGGTTATTTTAAGCAGAGTCAGGGTATGCCAAAAAAAGAAAAGACTAGAGCTCTAAATCTGAAGAACGCCTACTTTGAGGCGAAGAAAAGAAACCAAATCTTACATGTCCAACCAAAATAAATATCACTCGGACGCGGACTACGTTGATCGCTTCGACGAATTATTTCAAGAAGCTGAAGAAGATCACGCCTATTGGGTCTCAATGGCGAAGCTCAATTTTACCGAAGAGATGTTAGCGCAAATGCGCTCTAAAAGCGTCAATAAGATTGAGCTAGCGCGCAGGCTGCACGTGAAGCCTGCTCAAGTCACGAGGCTGTGCAGCGGTCGCAATAATTTCACTCTTGAAACCATGGTGCGCGTGGCAAAAGCGCTCGAATGTGATTTTTGCAATCATCTACAGCCTGAGGGCACCACCTCCCATTGGATTGACGTGCTTAAAGACGAACGTCCCGTTGTTTCTCAGTGGGAAAATGCGCCGACAATGGTTACGACCGTATCGTTTTCTAATTCGGACCAGTCTATAGGGGAAAGTTACAACCGTATCGCATCCTTAAGTATTGAGCGGAAATATAATTATGCCAGCTCTGTCGCTTGAACGTCACTTCTTTAGCAAAATTGAACTGCGTCCGCACTTTGATGCAAAGATGCAGGGAGTTTTGACGGTCGTATGTAATTTCACCGTATCGCAAGCTGCGGACAATCCTCGCAAATATCAGGGTGCACTTGTGGTTAACATGAATGAAGACCCGAAAAATGAAGGTAAACCTTCATATACTGGGTCCGTCGAAATCATAGGAATTTTTGTGATATCAGAACAGTACAAGGAAGACCCAGTT
Source organism: Verrucomicrobiota bacterium (assembly GCA_041691855.1). GTDB lineage: Bacteria > Verrucomicrobiota > Verrucomicrobiia > Opitutales > Opitutaceae > Lacunisphaera. Next base: position 1,479 of record JBEPTW010000094.1, read on the forward strand.
CGCTTAGTGAATGTTACGGGTGCTTCGCTTCTTTATGGAGCGGTCAGAGAGCTTGTGTGCAATCTCACAGCTCGAGGGCCATGGCCCATGGTAACACTTTCGACGATGAGTTTTGTACCACAAGCACAGTCAAAGCCGGAAGAAGAGAGGCTTGAAATTTCCGATCGAAAACCTGAAAAGACGAAACGAAAATAGCATCTCCTAGCGATGTGCGGGCGAGAGATCCCGATAATTATGAAAACACAATTTCGGGTCGGCAGAATTACCGTATTGGAATATATGTTTAAATAACGGAGGCACTCGGTTGTAATTGCAGCCGCTTCGATCAAAAGGCGACACGCCGCACCATATTGTTACTATGTTCTTGTCGTAGGTGTCCGTAGACACGCATCGCTAGAGCGCCGCCGTCTTTATGACCAAGCCAGCGGCTAACAGTCGGAATATCAACTCCGGCTTCGATGCACGTGGTCGCAAAGAAATGTCGAAAATCGTGATGTGTGAATTGCGGACACCCTAACCGCCGGCATCCCGTTTGGAGTGTTTTCTTGGCGCTACTGATCAGGCTCACGAAATCCTCTGACTTCGCTTTGCGCTCCTCTTTCAGCCGAATCAACAGCTTCCGTAAGGCTTCTGTCATAGGAATTGTCCGGTGCTCGTGGTTCTTGGTTCCAACATCGCCGCCGGTGACGGTCAGGGTATTTTTCACGAAGTCCACATCGCGCCAACGAATCGAAGTTGCTTCGGCAATTCGGCAACCGGAATAGGCCAACAATTCAACGAGGTCCGCCCCCGCCTTTGCTTTCTTCTGGCTGTCTTCGCGTCCATCGGATTCGCGAATCGTCGCAAGCAATTGCCGAAACTGTTCCTTCGTCGGAATGACCATTGGCGTGAGAGTGACCTTTTTCCGCTTAATGTTTTTTGCCGGATTGGAAAGCGTGAGGCCCGACGCGACCGCGTAGTCAAATACGGCCCGCATGGCGTTCAGCTCGTGCGCCATGGTCTGCGGTGCGATCTTGGCGGCACGATCGACCACCCAGCGCTCGCAATGCTGAGTTTGAATGTTGCGGATAGTTAGCCCTCGAAAGTACGGCGAGAGATTCTTGAGGCAGGTTTGCCGGCGCGTGATGCTGCTTGGCTTCAAGGTGTGCTGGGTTGTGGCCATCCAGCGGGCCGCGATCTGGTCAAAGGTGTGGTTGGCCTCGTCGGTGATTCGGAGTGAACCGACTTGGGTTCGAAGTTCGGCCAAACGACGGTCAGCTAACTTGCGGTCCTTCGTTTTCAGTGACCGACGAAATTGCTTGTCACCCCTTTTGAGCAAAGCGTAATAACCACCGCTAGATTCCAAACGATACAGGTTCTCTGCCACCCGATGAAACACCAACTTACGAGCACTCTTAGCCTCTTTTTGAGCTTCGATTTTCATGCTCGGAAGCATACGGTGACAACATCGGGTGACAACTTCCAAAATTCGGGAGCTTACAACTCCTGCAAATCGTTGAATTAGTTAGTTTTCGCCAGGGTAGCTCAGTGGTAGAGCAGAGGACTCATAAGCCTTTGGTCGCGAGTTCAATCCTCGCTCCTGGCACCAATTCTTAAAAGAGCGACCCTCCAAGGTCGCTCTTTTTGTTTTAAGGGCCGGGCGTCCAATCAAACCGGACATTCACCTAAAAAAAGGCCCGGAGCCGGGCGGCTCGGCCTCCGGCTTCCGGGTCCTCCCCTCGGTCTCGAAACCGTTTGGCCCGCTCGCCCCACAAAGACATCGCTCGCGATGAAATCAATTTGGGAGCCGGACAATAACCGCCTAAAAACAGGTGGTTGAGCAGGTCGGTCGTCGCGTCCCGCCCCTTCAACCCGAAGCGGCTTCGTGGCAATAGGACAAACCGGTCCGCAAAACCACTGATCTCACCGATACGCACCGATGGCGGAGGCAGGAATCGGAATGATCTACCCGAACTAAAATCAAAGTGCAGCGTGACAGCCAACTTCGGGGTCATCCGTGTCTATCCGGGAAATCCGTGGTTTATTTCCAAATGGATGGATTCACCCAACCGCTTTGAAGGGTCTCAGCGTTCTCGCGGGTTACTCGCCGGTCGATCGCCGGCACTACGGTACTGCGCAGGTGGAGCCCGGTGTCAGGGAAAACCTGACACCGGCTTTTCTCTTGATGCCGGCTTGCCCAAGGAAAAGCAGCGCCCACCGTCACGGCGAGAGATCATGAAACAACGAAACGCGACCATCGATTATTTGCGCGGACTGGCGGCTTTTATGGTCTGCGTTTGCCACTACCGACACACCTTGCCGGACAATCTGGCGGCGATCGCGAAACACGGAGAGATTGGGGTGCAAATTTTCTTCGTCATTTCTGGTTTCATCATTCCGTACAGCATGGAAAAAGGCGGCTATCAACTCGTCGATTTTGGCCGATTCTGGTTTAAGCGCCTCGTGCGTCTGCAACCGACTTTTTTGGCCGCGCTCCTCTTCACCTTTTTGCTGTCGCGCACGTCGTCTCATTTCAAGAGCGGCGCCCCCGACTTCTCGTTCTCAGATCTCGCAACCTCTGCCGTCTATTTGCGGGTGCCGTCAGAAAATCCGGTCATCTGGACGTTGATCGTCGAATTGAAATATTACCTGTTCATTTCCCTGCTGTTTCCCCTGCTCTTTTCCCGCAATCATACGATCCGGCGGTTATCTTTCAGCGGATGTCTGGCTCTTGCGACTTGGTTGATCCCTTATGCGGAGACTTTGCGGCACGCGCCTTGTTTTTTCCTCGGATTTGCCGCGTGCTATTTGAGAACGGGGCGATCGAGTCCGCGGGAGAGTTTGATCCTTTCGGTTCTGGTGATCGCCGCCGCCTTCACCGGTTCTTCTATCCCACAAATTTCAACCGGCGTTTTGACGAGCGTCGCGATTTTGTATCTGCCGACGATCCATTGGAAACTCGGAGCTTTTTTTGGCGCGATCTCTTATTCGTTGTACTTGGTTCATTTTCCGCTCGGGGTTAAAATCGTGAACGCCTCTTTGCCGCATTTTACGGGCTCGGCTCATTGGGTCCTGATGCCCGTCACGATTGCGATCTGTTCGGCAACTGCGTATGTGCTGTTTAAACTGGTGGAAGAACCGTCTGCTCGTTGGTCCCAGCAAATCAAGCTTTCCCATGCGAACAGCCTCATCGCCAGTTCCAAAACCATCGACCAATCCGCGCGAGTGTAGCAATTGGCACCCTTGAGCGTTTTGGCGATGGTACCCGTTGGGAAATAAACTCGGAAACACTGAACGAAGTATCTTCAAAAAATCAACGCCGAGACCGTTGCAATTTGCCGTGCTACCCCATGCTTCAGTTGAAAAAAACCTTAAAATCAAAATTCATTTTTTGTTTTTGAAAAACCCGATCATCCCATTTCGGAAAAAGCCTGCTGCATTAGTCGTTCATCGCGCGACCAAAGCACAGGTTGAAAATATGCCGCGGATAATTCTACTGAAATCCCCTATGAAAATAGGGTGAACACGCGCAAAAATAATCCTCGCGCAGGCGAAATTGGGAGACGTATTCACAGCCAGAGTAATTACTTTACTTAAACATCTCACCGAATCGTCCATCATGCTCATTCCGCGCGTCGTTCCCTGTGTTACGGGTCTGTTTCTCAGTTTCAGTTTTGCGTCGGGTGGCACCATCTTCAATGCGCAAGGGCTCGTCGACCGCACCAACTATACGCTTGAGGCCATGACGTGGAGCACCGCTTCGATCAGTGATAAACTCGGGCCGACTTTCTCGGCCTTGAGCCCGGGAGTTGCCGACGACCGTCCGACGCTCTTCAAGCCCGCGTCCACGGCTTATGCGAAGGGTATCACGCGCGTCAATCCATGGGAACTCGGCCGTGCTCCCGCCACGGATGGGGACTACTGGAGCGACAGCGGTCAGGTCGGATACGTCCCGGACAACCCGGCAGACGCCGGTCTCGATCGCATTGCTCTGTTTGCGTACTATTCCAAGGTTTTCGCCATCAGCCCACGGCTCGATTGGGCCAGCGGAACGCCGCATTCCGACCCGCAAACCCGGGACGCCTATTACGTTCAGATGAACGGCGAATCTCCAAAGCAACCGGTCGCGATGTACCGTGGATATGGGATGACCCAGAATGAAGCCATCGTGATCTATCGGGACGGACTCATGGGAGTCGCCGGTACGCAAACGAGTCGCGGAGGAGCCGACCGTCCTTATCCGGGATTAATGTTTCCCAATAATAAAATCCCAACGTCCATCGCCATCACCAGCGAAAACGAATTCGCCCTAGTGACCATCTGGGATACCGATACGCTGAAAGGACAACTCGCGGTCGTTGCCCTGGAGGGGAAATATCTTACGTCCCACACCATGCCTTACATGGGCCTGCCCAACGAGGGCAGTTGGTCGGATTTCAAATTACTGGGGTACATCGACCTTCCCATGTCCGCCCCCAGTTCCGTCTCGGCGGCAAGCAATGGATTTTGGAACGGTCCATCGCAAACGAACGGCAAGGATCTCGGCGCCTTTAAACTCTCCACCACCGCCGATCGCGACTACCTCAACACGAGTTCGATGATCGCCCTCAACGGCTACGCCATTGTCGCCTCGAAGCAGGAAAACAAGGTGGCGATCGTGGACTTGACTCCATTGTTCACCTACATGCGGACGTCATGGCTGTCCTCCGACAGCTCCTACGCGACCAGCAGTTCGACTCGGGGCGGCGGCGCCAGCCAGTTTCCGCAAACGTTCGACGTCAACCCATCCATCCAACCCAAGGTGATTTGGGAAGCAGCCTATGCGAAACCGACAGCGGTGCTCGCCGGCCTGTACGTCAACCGCTGGTCCACCGATCGCGTCAAAGCGTATGTCGCCACCGAAGATGGAACTATCCACATCTTGGATACCTCCCCGCTGTTGTGGCGCGCTTCCTGGCAGAAAAAAGGAACGCTGGGGGAAATTGGTTCCTTTCAGGTCGGAAAAAATCCCGTCAGCATGTGTTTTTCACGTCGCGACGTGAAAAACCTTCCCTTGATTCCATCGACCAGCAACAGCGGTATTCCCGATTGTTTTAACAGCGTGTTCTGGGTCGCGTGCCGGGGCGACCGTTCTGTCATGGCCTGCCACACCTACAATGGACAAGGCATGGTGCACATGACGATCCGCGATTCCCGCATGGGCGATCCGGTCGCAGTCTGCACCGCAGTCCGCGGACCGATCTTAACGGTCGCCGATTTCAGCGGTAAGAAAATACTCTCGTTCCGCATCGGCGATCTCGTCGATGCACGCAATAAGATCACCTACAAATGCGGAGCGTCCGGCACGGATAAATTCGAATTTGCGGGCGAACTCGCCCTTCCCGGAACACCTTTCCTCGTTGGCTCGGCCAACGTCAATTAAGCGACTGCATAGGCAGATCCTTCCAACCGAGCCCGGCCGCGTCAGCGCGCCGGGCTTTTTTTGCTAATTTTTCCCGTAGCCCAAAGCCGACGCCCGCCCCAACCCTGCTGCGTCACTCGGACCGCAGCCGATTGCGGAAACGAAACCTTTTCTAAATGCGGAATTCCCCTTACGCTTTCGGAATTGAGCATCCCGAGCGACACTGACGAAACCCGCACTTTCCAGTTGCTGCAACAGGCTGAGGCGCGCCGGCTTTCCGTAGAAAAATTGGTTCAATTGCAGATCGCCAAGGCTGGTCTCGGCGGCAAGGAAGCGTCCATTCTCGTTGCTGACGATTCCGATGGCCTGCGCGCCGTCCTCTGCCTGACCCTCCGCGGACTCGGCTACAACGATCTCACCGAAGCCGATGATGGCAAAAAGACTCTCGAACTCCTGAAGGAGCGCGAATTCGATCTCGTTTTGCTCGATATCGACATGCCCAACGTAAACGGCTACGAGGTCTTGAGTACTCTGAAAAAAGATCCGACGCGAAGGCACATTCCCGTCATCGTGGCGTCGGGCCTCGATCAATTGGATGCCGTGGTCCGTTGCATCGAACTCGGGGCGGAGGATTTTTTGCCAAAGCCGGTCAATTCCGTACTGCTCGGGGCCCGCATCGTCGCCTCGCTCGACCGCAAACGCCTGCGCGACCTCGACCAGATCCGGCTCATTGAACTCGAGCATGAAAAGCAATTATTGAAAATCGAACGCGAGAAATCAGATCGCCTTTTGCTGAATATTTTGCCGGTCACCATTGCCGACCGCTTGAAGCGAGGTGAACGCACCATTGCGCAGCATTATCCCCAAGTGACGGTTCTCTTCGCCGATCTGGTCGATTTCATCAACCTCTCCAACCACACCGATCCCGAGGGACTCGTTTCCCTGCTCAACGATTTATTTTCGCGTTTCGACCGCATTGCCGATGTGCATGGGCTCGAGAAAATCAAAACCATCGGCGACAGTTACCTCGTAGTTGGCGGACTCCCCGACACGCGCCCAAACCACGCCGAGGCCGTCGCGGAAATGTCACTCGAAATGTTGGTCGCGTTGGACGAACTCAATCGCGAACGAGGTCTCAATCTGGGCGTCCGGATCGGCTTGAATTCCGGTCCGGTGGTGGCCGGCGTGATTGGACGCAAGAAGTTCACCTACGATCTTTGGGGCGCGACCGTTAACATCGCTCACCGCATGCAATCCTCGGGCTTGCGCAATCGCGTCCAACTCACCAAGCACACCGCCGATTTGTTGCGCGACAAATTTCGCTTCACCGACCGCGGCACAGTCGATTGCAAAGGACTGGGAAAAGTCAGCACGTGCCTGCTCGATGGTTTGATTCCTGTAATCGAACGCGTCATCGGACCAACCGCCGCGTCGAAGCCGATCAGCGGGTAACCAATCTCCACTAAATATCCGCCGGACCGAGCCAGCGGAAATAGGTAACGATAAATCGCCGCCCGAGATCGCCGGGGGCCAGATCCGGAGTGCGTTGAACGATCGCCTCACACCACGCGGAAGCGCGAACCGTTGAGTGATCCACCGAATCGAGCACGTTGCCATAAGCGCGAATCCGAAACGTATCTGATCGGGCGGCAAGAACAGGACGCAACGCGTTGAAAAAATCAGTTTGGGTGATGGTGGTTATTTTCGGCGAAGCAGCGTCGAATGCCTGCTGGATAATTGCAGAGTTAATCAAGTCATCGACGGAATCGAACGGACGGCCGCGCGCGGTGATAAAGTTCCGGATCTGGCGCGCCGCACTCAAGCTTCGCGGGGCGGTCAAATCCAACACGGAGTGATCAGAATCAGGGAATTCGAGCACCGCCCGCCATGCCGCTTCGGAGGTGGTATTAATGTTGAAGGCACCCACCACGTATGGCCCGGGACGAGGCGCCCCATTCGCAGCCGTGCTCGCGAGAGCGTAATGGGTTCTCGTCAACGAATGAAATGAGGGTCCCAACGAGAAACCGGAAACGCGCACTTTGAGCTGCTCCAGCGATATCACACTCGTGTTGATTGGCGCGGCGGGATCGTACGCAGCAGAGATAAGAATCCGAAAATTCGGCCGAATGCCCGCGGCACTGACTCCACTCGGTTGCTCTTCGTCGTCGGAAATGACCGCGCTCACCTTCACTCCCTCGTCACCCACCCAATAAGCGATTTGTCCCATCTTCGCAGAAAAACCCTGGGCGTCGGATCCCGGCAAATCGATCAAGCCAACTTCAACGGGTTCCTGATCCGTGGTATCAGTCGGATTCCCGACCGAGCCCGAACTAACGATGGTTAGCCGGCTCCCCGAAAGCGACGGAGACTCTGAACCAACTGCACCCGAAACGAGCCACGTGGGCGAAGGCGTGCCATTCCAGACGCCCGCCCACTGGCGAAACGTACTTTGCACCGGCTGTCCGCTCACTCCTGCCATTCCGGTCACACGCGCATCGGGGCCCGCCTGTCGTTGGAGGGCGCCGAACGCGACGTCGAACGCCAGCAGCGCATTTTGTCGGGCGGCAGTTTGTTGGCTCGTACTTTCTGCGATCCTCGAATTGATCCGGGCCAGCGCCGTCAACGCGTACACCGCCAGCACCAGCAACGCGACCAATGTCAGAGTAAGCACGAGTGCAAATCCGCGCTCCTCCTGTCGCCTCACGGAAAACATCTTCATCTTGTCCCTCCGCGGAGTTCGATCCGACGAACATATACGGTGGAATGAGTTTCAACAATTCCCCACCACCACTCGGCGTCAGAGGCGAAGTTTGTCGGGCGAACGACATGTCCGCCTCCATGCTCCAATTCTTCGAGCAACGTCGCCCCCCGCTCACTCAAAATCCTCACCATCACATCCGCCACCTCGGGAAAACGATTGTCGTCGGCCACTGCGCCGACCGCGTGGGCGACGTGCGTGAAATCGGCGTTATCGGATGGAAAGATTCGGCGCAGTCCCCCATTCGTGTCGTCGCGCGCATAGAACCAAACGCCAAAATCCACGACGTTCGTCGCCAATGCATCGGTCGTGTTTGGATTCATCAGCGTTTTTGGATTTCGTGAGGTCGACGGCGACACCGATGCACTTCCATAACCGGACGCGGTGACATCGTATCCCGCCGAAAAGGTCATCGACGTACTCACAGCTGAACGAAAAAAAGTATACCGAACATCCGCCGGATTGCTGGCCGCAATCGTTCCACTGACCGGCCGCCGTGCAATTTGGTAGGAAACAGCAATCGGCAAAGCTCCACTCGATTCCACATTCGTCGTGACGAAGCGCAGCCAACAACCGGACAACCCAAAGCGCGCATTCCCGATCACAGGCGTGGTGCCGTCATCCACAACGGGAACCAGTCGATTGCTTTCCACAGTCGAGGGTTTCATCGATGGGCTCGTCAGCCATCCGTGCGGGACGAGCGCAGTGGCGTTGTTGATGACGTCAACCGCCAGCCACGTGCCGCCATCGGCGCGAAACATCGCTCCTTGCAAATCGCGTTCGATCATATCCAGCGCCAACGACGCCTGTGCCGACGCGGTGAAACGGTTTTGATTTCTCTGCCAGAGATTCAAGGTGTTTGTCACCACCACCAGCATCAGTCCCGCCAAGATCAGCGTAATAGTCGCGGCGACCAAAAGCTCCAGCAGCGTAAATCCATTTCGCGAATTTCTTCTCATCGGTTCAGTGCGAGATTGAAATCCACGTGTTCCCGCTGTGTCGCGGGCGTCATCGCGAGTGAACCGGGAATGCGATAAGGCCACGAAACACGAATGTGCAGCGCCAAAACCGAATCGCCCGGAGTAAACGCCAGTGCCGCCTCGTTGAAACGCCATGCCTCGATCAGGAAATATTGCGCGTCGGGATTGATCTGATCCGCCGATGCGGGCGGCTGATAGTCGAGGGCAGCCACGCGGGAGGCATCGCGCGCGGCCACGAGCAGGCACGTATCGGACAGAAGTGCCGCGAAAGGTTTTGTTTGTTCGCCCAACGCGTCAAGTCCTCCGACCGCCGCCATGCGCCGCAGTTCGATCCGCAGTGCGTCCGGCAGGCGCAATGCATTTATCGTGTCGGTAGAGCGATCGGACACTCGCGTCACCGACGGGAGCAGTCCGAGCATGGCGGTAACTGCGACGGCAAATAACGCGACCGCCACGACCACTTCGATCAAGGTAAAGCCCGCGGGATTGCGAAAACGCATCAGCATCGAAATCAGAAGCTGGTTCGCGCGTTGATGACCGCCGGCACGCCATAGGAACTTAAGGTCAGCCCGCGCACATCGGCCGGGTTTCCCAGCTCGATCGGGGCATCGCCGTCCGCGTATGAACCCGGAGCTTTGCGCCGACCGGTCGCGAGAACGATATCACCCGACTGCAACGTGCCGGCATTCGACGAGAGGACCACGCCGACCCATTGCTCGGAAAGAACGCCGTTGATTGTGTCCGTAAAAATCTGGTCGGATCGCAACGCCGTGGAGCGAAGATCCGTACCATCCGCCTTCCGCCAAGGTACAATGCCACTCGCCGCGAATAAACCACCCGGTAGTGAACTAAAATTTCCGGGCACGATATATATTCCCGCGGGCAGAAATGCGTCGGTAACGGTTTGCCATCCATCGACCGTGTTGAGTTGGACGACCACATAACGCAGATAGCGTTGCGGATCGTCGGGACTCGCGGGATCGACGTGCACCAAAATACGCGAAGACCGTCCGTTCGCCAACGCGTTGGTCCGGGCCACCGTCACGAGATTCGCCAGCATCGCTTGCGCCGATTTCAACGAGGCCGCGCGTCCGCCATTTTCCCATCGACCAATCAGGAGCAGCGAAAACGCCGCGATCAGGCCCATCACCACCAATAATTCCAGAAGCGTAAATGCGCGCGATCGCTTCCATTGCGCAAAATGTTCGGCGAATTTCATTTCCAACTAAAAATAAATTCGGGATTCGCGACAGAGGCGTTCGGCGACGCCGAATAGAAAATTACTCCTGCACGGATTCCTGCGTCCGGAAAATCCGCGCTCGTCGGCGTCAGGCCGTTCACCGGCGGTAGCGCGGTAAAATCGGTGCCCGCCTTGATCACGCCGTCGAGATCCCGGTCCACCAATACGGCAATCACGGTATTATCACAGGCGTCGTGCAAGAGATTGTCCGCGGTGAAATCCGAATCGCCAAACGAATGAAATGAAACCAACCGGCGATTTTGCACTTCCGGAAATTGAGGATTTGTCGTCGTCGCGTACGCTGGCAGAGCCGAGCCATCCCGACGACGCGCCGCGAGGACGTCGTGAAAAAGATGCAGCGTCGACGGGTCGGTGTTTTGTCCCGCAGGATTGACCAGGTTCGAACTGTGAAACGCCGGATAATAACCATACTCGCTGCGAAATCCTTCGATCGCCGCCGCCCACTGGTTGAATTGCACGCGGGTTTTGGCTTTGTTCGCCGACTGCCGGGCCGAGCGGAGTGCAGGAAAAAGTAACGACGCCAGCACGCCGATGATCGCAATGACTGTGAGTAATTCCATCAACGTAAATGCTCGCGTTCGCCAATGACCGTTTCGTTTTCCCCGCAGCCACGACAAATTACGATTGAATGCTTTCATCGAGGTTGATTCGCGCATAAATTATCGGTGTTTTCCATGGGAGCAGGATTGACGAAACCTCCGTTCAACAAAGTTGCAGAATCGCGACCGTCAGGGCCAATCGAGTATAAAATGTAACTCGTGTTATTCCACGGCGACTGGGTTTTGTAGGCGTAAACGTAACGCTTGCCCCACGGATCGACCAACACCGCTGCGGGATCGATGAAAGCGTCAGCCGCGTTTTCCGCCGATAGTTTTCCGGCTTCGATGAAGCCGTGAATTGAGATCACGTCGCCCGTCGGTCCACGTCGACCGATGAGTGCTTGCAGCAATTGCGCGGCGTCTTCGGTTCGAGGATAGTCACCGCAAACCCGTCGATATTCCTCCAAAGCAGCCGACAGAGTGGCGAGTTCGGTCTGCGTCCGCGCAAGGTGTCCCGCTTCCACGGCACGGCGCCCAAGTCCGAGTACGATCGCACCAAGCGACGCCACGATCCCAATGACCACTAACAGTTCGAGCAGCGTAAATCCGCGAGGACGAGGTCGCGATCGAAAGCGACGGCAAAACTGCAAATAGTAATCGAACGATAAAAGCATGGGGGACCAACGATTGCAGTTGGCCCCCTGCTATGATCTGAAAAGTGGATTACTCTTCGTTTTGTTTCAAGGCTGCAATGACGCCAAAGTCTTCCAGTGTCGTCGTGTCACCCTTGATTTCACCCGTCGCCGCCAGCTCCTTGAGCAAACGGCGCATGATTTTTCCGGATCGGGTCTTCGGGAGGCCGGCCGCGAACCGCACCTGATCGGGCTTCGCGAGCGAACCGATTTCTTTTCCGACGTGCGCCCGAAGCGCCTCCTTAAGTTCCTCACTCGCGGTATGCGTACCCTTGAGCGTCACAAAAACGACCAGCGATTGGCCCTTGAGTTCGTCGGGGCGACCCACGGCAGCCGCTTCCGCCACCGATGGATGGGAAACGAGCGCGCTCTCAATTTCAGCGGTACCAATGCGGTGTCCGGAAACGTTGAGAACATCGTCGATGCGACCCACGACCCAGAGATAACCATCCTTGTCCTTGCGCGCGCCATCGCCGCAAAAATAGAGGCCCGGGATTTCGCTCCAATATTGTTTTTTGAAACGGTCGTCGTCGTTCCACAGCGTGCGCAGCATCGATGGCCACGGCTGCGTCAGAAAAAGTTTCCCGCCCGCATTCTTCGGCACTTCATTGCCATTTTCATCGAGCACCTTCGCTACGACGCCGAAAAATGGCAGCGTGCACGAGCCGGGTTTGGTCGGCGTGATACCGGGAAGCGGCGTCACCATGATTGCGCCGGTTTCCGTCTGCCACCACGTGTCCACGATCGGGCAGCGTTTTTTGCCGATCAAGTTGTGATACCACATCCACGCCTCGGGATTGATCGGCTCGCCAACGGAACCCAGCAGTCGCAACGACGCCAGACTGTGTTTTTTCACATAGTCGTCGCCCCAGCGCATAAACGCGCGAATCGCCGTCGGTGCGGTGTAGAAAATGGTGACGCTGTGCTTATCGATAATTTCCCAGAAACGATCCGGTTCCGGCTGATTCGGCGCGCCCTCGTACATGAGAACGGTCGCTCCATTACACAACGGACCATAGACCACATAACTGTGTCCGGTAATCCAGCCGATGTCGGCGGTGCACCAGTACACGTCGGATTCCTTCAAATCGAAAACGTAATGAGATGTAATCGTCGTCCCCAAAAGATAACCTGCGGACGTGTGGAGAACACCTTTCGGTTTACCGGTGGAACCAGAGGTATAAAGAATGAACAACGGTGTTTCGCTCTCGAATGGCTTGGCTTTGTGGGTGACTGCAGCCTTGGCCACCAAATCGTGCCACCAGAGGTCGCGCCCGACTGTCATCGTCACGGGGGAATTCGTGCGTCGGAAAACGATCACGTTTTGCACCGTCG
>JBEPTW010000095.1:0-14395 GCA_041691855.1 Verrucomicrobiota bacterium
CCGCGAAACAACTGCGCAATGGCGAAGGCTCGATTGGCTTCTTCCAGATCGGTGGCGGTATCGCCGGCGATTTCCCGATCTGTGTTGTGCCCATGCTGCACCAGGATCTCGGGCGTACCAGCGTGCCGTTGTGGGGCTATTTTGCGCAGATCAGCGATTCCACCACGAGCTACGGCAGCTATTCCGGCGCGGTCCCCAACGAAAAAATCACGTGGGGCAAGCTCGGCGCGAAGACCCCGAAGTTCATTGTCGAAAGCGACGCCACCATCGTCGTGCCGTTGATCTTCTCGTGGGTTTTGGGGCAGTAAAGAATTGATGGAATAGGAGGGGAACCACTCATCCACACTAATTCTCACTACTCATGATTAGGCTGTGTCTGGTAAATAAACTATCGCCAATCAACTCTGCTCCGGCGCGTAGGGCCGTCGCTTGCGACGTGCCGTTTTTCGCGCGCGAGGCCGGCGCAAGCACCGGCCCTACAGCAAGCGACGAAAGTTATTTCCCAGACACGCCCTAGTGTTCGGTTAGTGTTTATTGGTGGTTAATTCTCCCGTGATCTGGATCTACCGATTTTTCTTTGTTCCGCTGCTTCTGCTGCTGACGCCGTATTATCTTTGGCGCATGCGGCGGCGCGGCGGATACACGGAGAATTTCAGTCATCGTTTCGGTGGGACGGATTTGTTGCCGGTGAAGCGGAAGGGCGTTCATCGCATCTGGCTGCAGGCGGTGAGTGTCGGCGAAATGCTCGCGATCGCGCCATTGCTGGAGGCGTTCAAGCGCGAGGGAAACAGTGAGGTTTATCTCACGACCACGACGAGCACGGGCTACACGTTGGCGAAGGAAAAATATGGGGCACTGACTGTTGGCATTGGTTATTTCCCGCTCGATTTCTGGGCGTTCAGCGTGCGGGCTTGGCGAAAGATCAGGCCTGATCTCTGTATTTTAATGGAGGGTGAACGCTGGCCGGAACACGTTCATCAGGCAAAAATCCGCGGCGTGCCGATCATTAGCGTGAACGCTCGGCTATCGGATCGGAGTTTCCGGCGTTCGTTGAAGTTCCGCGCGCTTCTTCAACCACTGACCAACGAAATTACTCAGGTATTGTGTTCGTCGAAGCGCGACGAACAGCGTTTCAAAGCGCTCGGGTATCCGGCTGAACGGCTCGCCACGACGGGGAATTTGAAACTTGATGTCCATATCCCGCTGATGACCGAGCCGGAGAAAATGCAACTGCGGCGCGAATTGGGACTGCCGGACGGGTTGGTGTTGCTGGGCTCGTCAACGTGGCCGGGCGAGGAAATGGCCCTGATCGAAGCATTGCGCGCGGCGCGCGCGCGCGGAGTGAGCGTTTCGTTGTTGCTGGTGCCACGCCACGCGGAACGCCGGGAGGAATTGAGGGGCTTGCTGGAAAAATCCGGCCTGACTTTTCACTTTCGCTCGGCCGGTTTAGCGACGAGCGAAGTGGATGTGGCCGTGGGGGACACGACGGGAGAGTTGCGGAAGTTCACGCAATTGGCGGATCTGGTTTTTGTCGGGAAGAGTTTGCCTCCACACGAGGGTGGGCAGACGCCGGTAGAGGCCGCGGTATTGGGAAAACCTGTTTTACACGGACCGCAGATGACTAATTTCCGTGAGATCATCCGCACGCTGACCGAGGCAGGAGCAGTGCGGGAGGTTGAGAGTCCGAGTCAACTTACGGAGTTGACCGTGGAATTGTTGCAGGACGCGGCTCAACGAGAACAACTCGCGACGGCCGCCCGCGGTTGGTACGAGGTCAATCGCGGCGCGACGGAACGCACCCTCGCTGTGATTCAGCGCCGACTGGAAAACGTCAGTGGGAAATAGAACATTTGGGCCGCAGGCGCGATGTGGAATCGGGCTCGAGCATTGGGATTGAAGAGGTTTAAACTGAAATGATCGGGTCGCTGATTTTTGAAATGGCGAATGGTGGATTCGAGGGATGACTGGTGCGCGGGATCAGGACTATTTCGGCGATCTTTCGGGCGGCGGCAGGTTGTGCGATTCGCTCTAAACTAGACCGCCAACGACGCCACTGCGCGGCGTCGTGGGCAAAAGCATTTTTCAATGTGGCGATGATCGCGTCCGGCGTCTCCGCGAGGGCGCCGGCATCGTTGCGTTTGATGAGCTCGAAGTTTCCCTCTTCCTGGCCCGGTACAATCTGGCTGACGACGAGCGGACACAGTGCGTTGATCGATTCCTGCGTGGTGGCGCCGCCGGCTTTGCTGATCACGACGTGGTGCGTCATCAGCAGCTCGGGGATTCGATCGGTCCAACCGAGGATTTCGGCGCTCGCGGGCGCTTTTTCAGCCATGGTTTGAAGTTCTTGCTGCAACGATTCGTCGCGGCCGGCCGTGATCGTGAGATGCCAGTCGCGGTGTAACATCAGTTCGCTGGCAATCTTGAGCGCCGTACTCCTCTTCGAGTTGATCATGAAAAGCACCCGGAATTTCGTGCCGATCTCTGGCGCCGGCGGCTGCAAATGGCTGGTACGATCCGCAAAACCGAGGGCCACTGGAAAACCGCTGGCATATACTTTCGTTGCGGGAATTCCCTTCCCAACCAAAAAAGCGCGGGAGTCGGGATCGGTGACAAACCACGCATCGGATCGGGCGCGATACCAGAGCGAATTAATGGTGAGTGCGTCGGTGATGACGGTGTATTGCGGGCAGCGAACTTTCCCTTCGCGTTGGAGTTGGTTGAGCAGCCACGCATAGATCGGATAGGTGGACACGACGGCGACCGGGCGCTTTTCTGCGATGATTCGGGCCAGCAGCCGGCGATGACTGCCGAGCAGGCGGAACAGATGTGGCACGAGTGGCGATCGATCCAACCACCGATAAAACCAACTCCAAATTTTCGGAGCTGAATTGATCAATTTGATATAGCCCTTGCGCGAAACGTGGTTGATCCGCGGTGCGCGCAAAGCGAACACGTCGATCAATTCGGCTTCGATTTCTGGGCGTTCGTTGAAAGCTTCGAGCAGTGCGCGCGCGGCGCTGTTGTGGCCTTCACCATAGCCGGCGGTGAGAATAAGAACTTTGGCCATATCAGGCGAGGGCGGGAAGTGGGAGTGATAGGTCGATGGCGTCGGCAGAAACCGCAACGTCCCGGATCATCGGAAACTGCCTGATGAATTGGCTGAACGTGAGGAGTTCAAATCGCCCGTCGAAGTGCTCCACGACGGCGGTCATCGATTCAACCCAATCGCCCGAATTCAGATAGTGAATGTCCCCGAGCATTTTGTCCGCGGGCGTGTGGATGTGGCCGCAGATCACCCCGCGACAACCGCGCTCACGGGCGAGTGACGCGAGTTGGTCCTCGAACTTGCCCACGAAACTCACGGCTTGTTTTACTCGCGCCTTAATTGCCTGGCTGAGGGAAAAATATTCCTTCCCGCGCAGGGCGCGAAACCAGTTGTACACGCGATTGAGCCGGAGCAGCAAATTGTAGCCGAGGTCGCCGAGGTGCGCGAGGAACACCATGTTCTTGACGACGCCATCAAACACGTCGCCGTGTAGCACGAGGTATTTTCCCGAACTGGATTCGAGAATGTAATCTTCGACCAAGCTGAGTTGATCGAATTGCATCGGCAGCAGACGCCCGAGGAAATCGTCGTGATTGCCTCGGAGGTAGATCACCTCGGTGTCGCGTTTCTGAATCATCGTGAGCACGCGGCGGATGAACCGCGTGTGCGCCTTGGTCCAGACGTCACCGCGCTGGAGCCTCCAGCCGTCGATGATATCGCCATTGAGAATGAGGCGGTCACAACGGACGTATTTAAGGAAATGAGTAACTTCCTCGACTTTGCTGTGGGGCGTGCCGAGGTGGACATCGGAAATAATGACGGTGCGGACGTCGAGATGGGCTTTGCTCATGGTCGGGAGTGGGCTTGGGATTCCAGATCTTTAGTTTCAGATTTGAGCGCGCTGACCGGGTCGATCCGCTTGTGGTAACCAGCGACCGCTTCGAGGAGATCGCTTTCGAAGTGATCGATGATGGTATCCCATGACCGGTTGCGTACGGCGGACGGAGCGGCGGCGGCCAACCGTGTGCGGAGGGCGGATTCGCGGGCGATCCGAACGGCGTTGGCGATGAAAGTGGCCTCGTCGCCCAATGGACTCAGTAAACCGTGATGTCCGGGTTGAATGAATTCATGGGCGGCGGCGTAGTCGAATGCGCTCACGGCCAGACCGCTGCCGAGCGCTTCTGTGATGACGTTGCCGAAGGTTTCCGTGACGCTCGCGTGTAGATAAACATCACCCGACGCGTACAGGCGCGCGAGATTTACGCCGGTGTAGAAACCGGTGAACACGGCGTCCGGCCGTTGACGTTGATAAAACGAGAGCAAGGGGCCGTCGCCAACGAGGACCAAGTGGGCGCGAGGTTCGACGGCCTTGATCGCATCGAACGTGCGGAAGAGGAGCGGATAATTTTTTTCCGCCGCCATGCGTCCGACGTGCAAAATTACGAGATCGCCCGGGGTGACGCCCCATGCGGCGCGGAGCGATTCGTCGCGACGGGTAGGGTTGAAGAGCGCCGTGTCGACCCCGCGAGAAAGCAGGCGGAGGTTTTCGTAGCCTTCATTTTGCAACCGGGCGAGCAGGTCGTGCGTGGGCACGAAAGTGCGAAGCGTGCGATTGTGCACGTGACGGAGCCATGCGGCGACGAGTGGTTTCAGCCAACCGATACGATAGTCGCGCGTGTATTGATCAAAGTTGGTGTGAAAACTTGAGGTGACGGGAATATCGAGTTTTCGGGCGATGGTGATCGCCGACGCGCCGAGCGGGCCTTCGGTTGCGACGTGGACGAGATCGGGCCGGTTGAGTGACCACAGTTGTCGCAGCCGGCGACGCGCGGGAAGGCCGAGTCTCAGTTGCGGATAACCGGGAATGGGCACACCTGGAAGACGAACCTGCCGGCAGCCCACGCGTTGGGTGACGCTAAAACGCGGCGACTCCTGTCGTTGTCGCGGGCGGATGATCGTGACGCGGTGCCCGCGACCGGCCAATCCATCGACGAGATGACTGAGCGTCATCGCGACACCGTTGATTTCAGGAGAGTAGGTTTCGGTGACGAGGGAGAGATTCAAACGGGTTGGCCCGGAGCGTTGGCGGAAGGCCATTCGCTGAGCGTCCGTAATAGGTAGCGCCTGAGTGTTAAGAACCGGCGTCAACTGTGTGACGAAATTGTGAAATACCCGGTAAAAAATGAAAATTTCCACACGACGAGATTGGGGTTGCGCGACGGTTACGGAAGTTTCTAACGTTACTCTTTTAGTTTGATGCAAACACACGGCCCGAAGCGCATCTATACCCCGCAGTCGCTCGAATTCTGGTTCGCCCGCCTAGAGGCTGACTGGGAGAACCAATTTGACGCGAGCCACGTCGAAGCCGGGCACAATATGTATCGCGACGGGGAAATTCGCGAAGTGGAATTGGGGGCGACCGACGCCATCATTCACCGAAAAATAGAAAAGAAAGAGGAATACGCGGTGATCGAGTGGGACGGCGACCAAATCAAGGTCCGTTCATCGTCCACCGATATGAAACTTGCCAATGCCATCGCCGTGGCGGGTTTGCACGAGATCGAAGAATTGTTGGTCGATGAGATGACCGCGCTTTTACCCGGCGGAACCAAGGTGGACCTCGCGCGCAAGAGCCGCCGCGAGAAAGAGGATGCCACCGATCCGAAGGCGGATCAGCCGGCCCGCGGCTTATTGTTGAGTTTTACGACGACGGCCGAGGGCTTGGTTTTTCTCGCTTACTGGAAAAACGGACGCAGCCGAATTCCCGCGCTCGGCAACACGGTCAATCATCCCAGCGCGACAGAACGGGCCAAGCTGATCGCGCTGGCGACCTATGCGCGCAAGGCGCATTTTCGTTACAACCAGACTACCCACGCGTACGCGCTTGATGCCGTGTCGGATATTCCAGGTTTTTTGCGCGACTTGTTGCCCCATTGGAAAAAACACTTCGCCGTCGAGATCGACGTCAAGGTGGGCAATATTCAGCAGGGCGCGCAGGTGATCGAAATCGAGGCGGTCGCAGACAAGCAGAACGGCGCAGGTCTCAATCTCCGTTGGATTTTCCGTGCGGGTGAGAAATTGCTGACGCCCGAGCAAGCGGCGGCGCTGCTCAAGCACGGGCGCACGCCGATGCTCTTGCCCGACCTCGGTATCGTGACGATGTCCCCGGAGAAATGGGAAGGTTTCAACCAGTGGCGGCGCAGCTTGGAGGAAGTTTCAATCAACGGCGTGATTCCACCTTATCTGATATTTTCGCTCTTTAACGACAGTCGCATCAAAGTCACGCTGGGCGCCGAAATTGATGCGTGGCGGGAAAAAGTCATGACGCCAGCGGCAGCGCCGCTTTCCCTGCCGGAATTTCTGCGGCCCTATCAACGGCGCGGCGTGGAATGGATGCACCACTTGGCCGAGTCGGAATGTCACGGACTGCTGGCCGACGAAATGGGTCTGGGCAAAACCGTGCAGGTGATCGCCCTTTTGCAATCGCGGCCGTTGAGCGGAATGAGGCATGTCGTCGTTTGTCCGGCCAGTGTGGTGCCGGTGTGGCGCGAAGAGATCGCCAAGTTTTATCCCGAGGGGAAAATTGACGTGCTGAAATCGGGTCACGATTTCACGACGAACCCCGCACCGTGCATTTGGATTGCGAGCTACACGCAACTTCGGAAACACCGGGCGCTGTTGGATTCGACAGAATTTGGTTACGCCATTCTGGATGAAGGGCAGTTCATCAAGAACCCGGACGCAAAAGTCACGCAGGCGTGTTTTGCGATCAAAACGAAACACCGGCTCGTGCTGACGGGGACGCCGCTGGAAAACCGTCAGCTCGATCTGTGGTCAATCTTTCGGTATCTGCTGCCCGGTTTGCTTGGTTCGAGATCGTCGTTTGAAACGGCGCTGATTCAGGATCGCGATGGGACCATGAGCCGGCTGCGCCAACAGGTGGCGCCATTTATTTTGCGCCGCACGAAGAACGAGGTGGCGAAGGAACTTCCGCCGAAGGTGGAAATGGATTTGCTTTGCCCACTCACCGAAGTGCAGCGCACCGAATATGCCCGGATTTGTTCCGAGGGACTGGCGCGACTCGGCGAGGATATTGGGGTGGCGCTCCGCGAAAAATCTTTCGGGTTTCTCGCGCTGCTCACCCGCTTGCGCCAGGTCTGTTGCGACCCGGACTTGTTGCCTTGGCTCAATTCGCCGCTCTCTGACAGCGGCAAGTTGGAATTGCTCGTCGAGAAACTGACGGAGGTCGTCTCGAACGGTCACAAGGTGGTGATTTTCTCGCAATTCGTGACGTTGCTCAATCGCGTGCGAAGCGCGTTGGATGCGCGTTATCCGGATCTGCCGCGCTACGAGATTACCGGCATGACGGTGGATCGTCAGAAGCCGGTGCATCAATTCCAGACGGCTCAGGGTTCGGCGGTGATGTTGGTGAGTCTGAAGGCGGCCGGTACTGGCATTACGCTGCATGCGGCGGATTATGTTTTCCTGCTCGATCCCTGGTGGAATCCCGCGGTGGAAGACCAGGCGATCGACCGCGTTCATCGTATCGGCCAGACCAATACGGTTTTTGTTTATCGCATGGTGACGGCGGGTACAATCGAAGAACGCATCCAGGCTTTGAAGGTCGAAAAGAAGCAGTTGTTTAGCCAGGTAATCGACGGGACGGCGGGCGACTTCGAATGGACGAAACATTTTAATTCGCTGAAAAATCTGATCCAGCTCAGCGCGGCGGAAAGTGGCGAGTCAGACTTGCTGCATGCGGTGGTCTCCGACGGGGAAGCGGTTTCGCCGAAGAAGGACGCTGGCCATTGAGTTCGGGTGGGGACGGTGCGGCGATTGGAGCGGTTTCATTAAAACTGTAGCCGCATTATTACAACATTCGAGGGGAGCGGGTGGCTGCGAGCGGGAGCGTGGGCGACGTCGCCCACGAAAGCACGGCAGCGGGGTTGCTGCCGCTCCATCGGGATTGGGACGCAGGCGGCTGCGATATTTTTTAAACCGCACTAGCTGGCGGCGGCGGCCGCGGGTGGTGGCGGCGGAGTGTCTTTGGGCAGGTGTTTGGTGTCGTAGAAAACGCGCAGCTCGGGCTTTTCAGCGGGGAGAAGTTCATGCGCGCGCTTCAACGCACGACGGGTGGCAGCGGTGGGATTGTTCTCGGCCGGGAAGAGATTGTTTGCGCCCAACTGGTCGAGGAGACCGCTGCGCTGCAACACGCGGGTGACACTCTCATTGCTGCCGCTGATGAGGAGATGTCGACCGGTGAGTTGGAGGTAGTCGTGCAGGTTTTCGAGCGCCATGACGGTGGAGGCGTCAAGATGCCGGGCGTTTTTCATCCGCAGAATGAAGACGCGGATATCCTGATTTTCGGCGAGACGGCGGACGTGATCTTGGAAGAGATCGGCCGCGCCGAAGTACAGGTCGCCCTCGATGTGAATGATGGAAATCTGCGGGTGGGGACGTTGGGACGGATCGCGCAGTTCTGCGAGGTTGCCCTCGGGGTTGATCGCATATTCCGCCAAGCTCGGCGTGCTGGTCTTTTGGAGAAAAAGCGCGAGCGCGACACCGATCCCCACATAGATGGCCGTATCGAGTTTCAGTAATAGGCAGGAAGCGAGGGTGACCACGAAGACGATCGCATCGGAGCGGGTGGATCGGCAGGCGATGCGAATCTGGTGAAGATTGATCATCTTTACACCGACGCGAATCAGATGGGCGGCGAGGGCGGCGATGGGGATGAAGTTGAAAACGGGAGTGACAAAAAGCAGCACGAACAGGACGACCACGCTGCTCAGCATCGAGGAGAGTTGAGTGCGGGCCCCACTTTGGAAATTGACGGCTGACCGGGCGAAGGAGGACGAGCCCGGCACCGCGCCGAAAAGAGCGCACGCGATATTGGCGGCACCCATCCCCATCAGTTCCTGATTGGGTTCGATCTTTTGGCCGCTCTTGCCCGCGAGCGCCTTGGTGATCGAAGTGGCCTCGAGCATGCCGAGGATCGCGATGGCGATGGCGGTGCCGGCTAAATTGGGGAAGAGCTGGATTTTTTGCGCATCGATGTGAAATCCGGCGAACGCCGGGAGGACCGCACGCAGGGCGCCCTCGTCCTGGACCAGACGGAAAGGCAGAGTCGGTTCCCAGATTGTGATGAACCGGGCGAGCAGACCGAGGGAGGCGAGGCCAATCAAAGCTTCGGGCCAAGTCGGCCGAAAACGCTTTACGAGGGTGAAGATCAGCAGGGTCAGTGCGCCAATCCCGATCGCCCACGGATGAATCTCCAGCGTTCCTGTATCCCGCAGCGCTTGCGTCACATTGGTGAGGAAACTCTGGGCCGGCCCGACTTCATACCCCAAAAGATTGTGCAGTTGGCTGCCGATTAAAAGAATTCCGATTCCCGTGCTGTAGCCAACGACGACCGACCGGGAAATGAACTTGGTGATTTCGCCGAAATTCAAGAGTCCCGCCAGGAACTGGACCAACCCGATGAGCAAAGCCAGATAGATGGCGAGTTGCAGCGAAGTGAGGCCGGACGTGGAATTGGCGGCGATCGTCGCTGCCACGATGAGGGAGATCGAACTGGTCGGTCCGAAAACGTGATGGTGGGACGAAAAAAACAAGGCGCCGACAAACCCACCGATAATCACCGCGACGATTACCGGCTGCGGTGGTAGGTTCAGAATCAGCGAAAACCCGATGGCCTGCGGGATGGAGACCATGGTCAGGGTGGCTCCGGCCAGCAAATCGGCCCGAAAACTGCGCCAGGAATAATTCCGGAGTTCACGAAAAAACGGGAAGCGTACTTTGAACATTTGCGCACCCAAGGCCGTCACTTCCTCGGTCAAATCAGATACTTCGGACATATAAATTAACGTGAAAACCTTGGTCCGGATAGCGAGTGCATTTTAACCGCTCGGATGGCGGCGGCGATGACGCCTTTAACGTTTTCGTCACATGGCCGTCACCGGACTGTAACACGGCTACGATAAGGTGTCTGCGTTCCCGGCAATTAGCCGGAGCATTGTTAACACCAGCACTACTGATCCCACCATTATGTTTAAGCTTAATTCAAAAATCCTCGCCTTTGCGGCGTTCATTTGCAGCGCCGGACTGGGCCTGGCCCAGGACAACAAGGCTCTCATTGATGTCCTTATTCAAAAAGGCATCCTCAATCAGGACGAGGCGGCCAAGATTCAACAGGACCTCGCCAAGAGCATGGCCGCGAGCCAGAGCAAAACGGTCATCAGTGGCCGTCTTTATGTCGACGTCTCCGAAGTCAGCGCCAAGACGGACGCCGGCGTCAAGGTTGACCCGAGTGGTTTCGGTACCGATGTGAAACGTTTCTATCTCGGCGTGACGCACCAGTTCGACAACATGTGGTCGTACAACATCAACACCGATTCGGGTTATTCCAGCGGCACCGGTGCGACCAGCACCTATATCAAAACCGCCTACGTTCAGGCGAAGTTTTCCCCGGCGGCCATCGTGCAAGTCGGATCGGCCAACCAGCCTTGGATTCCATTCGTGGAGGACGCATTCACTCTGCGTTACGTCGAGAAGACGGTAACTGACCGGCTTGGCGTGGGTAACTCGGCGGACTGGGGCGTTCACTTCCTCGGGACCAGCAACATGGTCAGCTATAATTTCGCCATGGTTAATGGTGGCGGCTACAAAAACCCGACCCGTACCAAATCCGTCGATTGGGAAGGACGCGTGTCGATCGAACCGACAAAGGGATTGATTTTCGCGGTGGGTGGTTACAGCGGTTATCTGGGCAAGGACAGCAATGCTTCTCCCGCCAAGCAGAAGGCCAGTCGCGTCAGCCTGCTCGCAGCTTATTCCGTCTCCAAGATAAACCTTGGTCTGGAATATTTCAACGAAGACAACTGGGGCAATACGACAGGCGTCGCTTCGGATAGCGGCGACGGATACTCTGCGTGGGGTCAGTACAAATTCGACAAGATCTGGTCCGCCTTCGGCCGCATCGAACACGACAAGCTAAGTAAGGACTTGCATCCCGGTTTGCGTGACAATGCCTACATCCTCGGCGTGCAATATGCCGCGATCAAAGGCGTGATGCTCTCGTTGGTTTATAAAAACGATAATATCGACCACCCAACAAGCGCTAGCACGGT
Organism: Verrucomicrobiota bacterium; assembly: GCA_041691855.1. Taxonomy (GTDB): domain Bacteria; phylum Verrucomicrobiota; class Verrucomicrobiia; order Opitutales; family Opitutaceae; genus Lacunisphaera. The sequence continues at coordinate 11,176 of JBEPTW010000095.1, forward strand.
CACGGCTTACTCGGAGATCGGCATGTACTCGGAGATCCGCTTCTAACGCGTAAATCCAAACTCTGCGGCGACGCCTTATATGGATCGCCGCAATTCATCCTTCAATCATCGCTCAATTTAATTTCCTTATGAAAAAAATATTCCTCGCCGGTCTCACCGGTTTGCTCGCAGTAACTGGTGCTTCGGCCCAGATGTTGATCAACGGTGCTGGCGCCACTTTTCCGCAACCGATCTATTCCAAATGGTTCGACGAATACGCGAAGGTCGACCCCAGCGTGCGCTTTAACTATCAGGGCATCGGCTCCGGTGGCGGCCAGAAACAGATCCTTTCCGAGACGGTCGACTTCGGCGCCTCCGACGGTCCGATGTCTGATGAAAATCTGGCGAAGGCTCCGCGCAAATTACTGCACATTCCCACCGTCGCCGGTGCGGTCGTGGTCAGCTACAATTTGCCCGACAACCCGAAGCTGAAACTCGATGGAGCGACTCTCGCTAACATCTTCCTCGGCAAGATCCACAAATGGTCCGATCCAGCGATCACTGGCCAGAATCCCGGAGTAAAGTTGCCCGATGAGGATATCCTCGTCGTTCACCGTTCCGACGGCAGCGGCACCTCGTACATCTTCACGGACTATCTCAGTAGCGTCAGTCCGGAATGGTCGAGCGGGGTGGGCAAGAATACGTCGGTGAAATGGCCGGTGGGCTTGGGCGGGAAAGGCAACGCCGGCGTTGCCGGGCAGGTCAAGCAATCCCCGGGTTCCATCGGCTACGTCGAACTCGCCTACGCGGTTCAAAACAACCTGCCGTTCGTGGATATGAAAAATTCGTCCGGCAATTACATCACTCCGTCGCTGGACAGCGTGACCGATGCACTGGCTACGGCGACGATTCCGGATGACTTCCGTTTCTCGATGGTAAATCCGCCGGGTGCGAAGGCGTATCCGATCGCCGGCACCACGTGGCTCCTCGTCTATCAAGACCAGAAGAATCACGAGAAGGGCGAGAAGCTCGTTCAGTTCCTGAAGTGGGCCTACAACGAAGGCGAAAAAATGGCGATTGGTCTGAACTATTCGCCGTTGCCGTCGAACGTGCAGGAGCGCGTGCTCAAGCGCATCGACGAAATCAAATACTGAGACCCTCCGTCCAGTTCACCTGATTGTAACAATATATGATTCGTCAACGGAGGGCGTGATTCCACACCCTCCGTTTTCATTTCCGCGCGCATGACAAACTCCGTCGCTCCCGCTCAATTTCCGCCGCCACGTCGCTGGCCGGATATCGGCTTCAAGTGGTTGGCGCTGCTCGCCGCGCTCACCATCGTTGCGCTGATTTTTCTCGTTGGCTGGGAACTCTTCAAGGGTGCTCATCCCGCGCTGAGCAAGTTTGGTTTTGGATTTCTCACGAGTTCAAATTGGGACCCGGTGACCGACCAATATGGTGCGTGGCCGTTTATTTACGGCACGCTGATTTCATCATTGATTGCACTGTTGATTGCCGTGCCGCTGGGCGTGGCCACGGCGCTTTATCTGACCGAAATGGCCCCGGTCCGCATCCGCCAGCCGGTGATGATGGTGGTGGAAATGTTGGCGGCCGTACCGAGTGTCATCTTCGGCTTGTGGGGCATTTTTGTGCTGATCCCGTGGCTGCGGGATAATCTATTTGTGTGGCTGAAAAATTCGCTGGGATTTCTGCCGCTCTTTCAAGGACCGATCTATGGGGTGAGCGTGCTCGCCGGCGGAATCATCATCGCGATCATGATTCTTCCGATCATCACGTCCGTCTCGCGCGAAATCCTTCGCTCGGTGCCGAATCTCCAACGCGAGGCGGCTTACGCTCTCGGCGCGACGCATTGGGAAGTTATTCGCATCGCCGTGCTCAGCTATGCGCGTCGTGGCATTTTTGGCGCGGCGGTGCTGGGTTTGGGCCGTGCACTTGGCGAGACGATGGCCGTCACGATGGTGATCGGCAATCGCGCGGAGATTAGTGCGTCGCTGTTCGCGCCCGGTTATACGTTGGCCAGCGTCATTGCCAACGAGTTCACCGAAGCGACCAGCGATTTGTATCTCGGCGCACTCTTCGAACTCGGTTTGGTCCTGCTTGCGGTCACCATCATCGTCAACGCGATCGCCCAATTGATGCTGCGCTCCCTCTCGGGTAGCGGCACGGGCAAGGTAAATTGATCCGATCATGAACGCTGCCACCACGACCGCCACTTTGCTGCAAACCGCCCCGAGCGGACACGCGTGGCGAAAATTCAAGAGTCGCGCGATGAGCGGGCTGATGCTGCTGAGCAGCCTTGCGGTCATGACTCCGCTTTTTCTCGTGCTTTATTTCCTCATCCACGAGGGCGCGAGTTCGCTCGACTGGCATTTCTTTACGCAGTTGCCAAAACCCACCGGCGAAATCGGTGGCGGCATGGCGAACGCCATCGTCGGCAGTCTCATCCTGCTGGGCATGGCGGCTTGCTTGGGCGTGCCGATGGGTGTGCTCGGCGGAATTTATCTCGCGGAGTTTGGTACGCAGCGCGCGAACTATTGGATTCGCTACGCTGCGGACGTGCTCAATGGAATTCCCTCCATCGTTTGGGGCATGGTCGTCTACATCCTGCTGGTCGTGCCGTTCAAAACATTTTCGGCCTACGCCGGCGGCGTGGCGTTGGGGCTGATGATGATTCCGCTCGTGATGCGCACGACCGAGGAAATGCTCCTGCTCGTTCCGCAGAGTTATCGCGAGGCCGCATTGGCCCTGGGGATTCCGCGCTGGAAAATTGTGACCGTCATTGTCCTGCGGACCGCGATGAAAGGAATCATCACCGGCATTCTCGTGGCGCTGGCAAGGGTGGCCGGCGAAACCGCCCCGCTGTTGTTCACGGCGCTCGGCAATAATTTCTGGAATCACAATCTCGCCGAACCCATCGCGGCGTTGCCGCTGCAGATTTTCTCGTACGCCATCTCGCCCTACGACGACTGGCACCGGCAGGCTTGGGCGGGCGCGCTCGTGCTGTTGAGCATCATTCTCTCTCTGAATATTTTTGTCCGCATCATCTCCCGCGATCGCAAATTTACGTAATCATGAACGCAATGGCCGAACCCATTTCCATCACGCCTCCGCAACCGCCTCGTAGTGTCAACCTCCCGGCCTCCGCCAGTCCGGCGGAGCTCGGGCAGGCCATCGGGGAAGTTGCTTTCGACATCCGGGATTTCTCCCTGTGGTACTCGGC
>JBEPTW010000096.1:0-14207 GCA_041691855.1 Verrucomicrobiota bacterium
TGAGCGTACCCATCGTAATATAATAAATCGGATGACCCCGCAAAAGGTCGTTCGCAAAATCCCGCAGGAAGGTGATGTTAAACGCGGCCCCCGCAGTGGACATGATCTGTTGCGGGAAAAGCAAAATTGCGCTCGCGAAAATGACCGGCATGACTCCGGAGTAATTTACCTTCAACGGCAGGAACGAGCTTTGGCCACCGTAAACCTTCTGGCCGACGACCCGCTTCGCATATTGAACGGGAATCTTTCGCTGACCTTGTGTCACCGCGATAATACCCATCGTCACGATCACAAACAAGCTGAGCATCAACACACCCTGCGGCAGGCCAAGTTTGGCCACACCGACGGGGGCGAAAAACAGCTGGTAAGTAGAATAAGCCGCACCCGGGACGTCTGAAAGAATACCCACCGTGATCAGCAGCGAAACACCATTGCCGATTCCGCGCTGGGTAATTTGTTCGCCAAGCCACATCAAGAGCATGGTCCCGGCAGTCATGAAGATCGTCGATTGGATCAGAAACCAGAATTTTCCGACGATCACAATTTGACCGTACTGATTCACATCGAAGCCCTGGAACAAGCGGCCGGGATTCTCCAAGGAAAGAATCAACATCACGCCCTGAACCAAACAGATCAGCACTGTTGCATAGCGGGTGTATTGCGTAAGCTTCTGGCGGCCGACATCGCCTTCCTGCTGCAAGCGGCTCAGGGCCGGAACAACCGCCTGCATCAACTGGAAGATAATCGATGCACTGATATACGGCATGATCCCCAACGCACCGACGGATCCCTTCAACAGCGCGCCGCCCGTAAACATGTTATACAGACCGACCAAGCCGCCACCGCCGTTGGCGGTCTGCGTGGCAAAAAATTCCTGCAGTGGTTTCGGATTAATTCCGGGGAGCGGAATATTCGCACCCACACGGGCGACGAACAGCAAACCAAGGGTATAGAGAATCCTCGAGCGAAGCTCGGGGATTTTCATGGAATTCGTGAAGGCTGAAAGCATTTTAGAGTGACGAGTACCTAGGTTACGATGGAGAAGGCAGGTTTGTCCAACCGGCCTTCCCTATTCAAGCAGTGATCGCCTGACCGCCCGCTTTCTCGAGCTTGGCCTTGGCTGATCCGGTGAATTTCTGGGCCGTAACCTTGAGCGACCGGGTGATTTCGCCATCACCGAGAATCTTCAGCATTTTAATGCCCGGACGAACCAAACCGGCCTTGGCGAGCACTTCCGCGTTCACTTCTGAAACAGCGGCGTCGAGTCTCGCGAGATCGCCCACGTTCACGACGGCGTATTCGGTGCGAAATTCGTAATTATTGAAACCACGGTGCGGAAGCTTGCGGTAAAGGGGCATCTGGCCGCCTTCGAAGCCGGGGCGAATGGAACTGCCGGAACGGGCCGATTGGCCCTTGCCGCCGCGACCGGACGTTTTACCGTGACCGCCGCCTTCGCCGCAACCGACGCGCTTCTTGCGATGAACGGCACCGGGAGTGTTAGTGAGATTATGGAGACGCATTTTTCTGATTCCTGATTTTGGCGCCGTTCCCTTAAATAAAGGAAACGACTCGGATTTTAGTTATTAAGCGCGGAGAGCCTTGAAATCTTCTTCAAGGCGCAGCTTGCGGAGACCATCGAGCGTCGCGTGAACGACGGCGATGTGGTTCTTTGAACCCATCGACTTGGTGAGAACATTGTGGACGCCGGCAGCCTCGAGAACGGCGCGCACGGCACCACCCGCGATCAAACCGGTACCGGTCGATGCAGGACGGAGAAACACCTTGCCACCGTCGTATTCGCCAAGAACTTCGTGCGGTATCGTGCTGCCCTTGAGCTTGACGGAAACCATGTGTTTCTTCGCGGACTCGGTGGATTTCTTAATGGCGTCGGGAACTTCGTTGGCCTTGCCGTAGCCGATGCCAACGCTGCCCTTGCCATCACCGACAACGGATAGAGCGGAGAAACTGAAACGACGGCCGCCCTTCACCACTTTGGCGCAGCGATTGATGAACACTACTTTCTCAAACATGCCGGGCTCACCCGAATCATTGTTATTCGAGCGAGGACCGGAAGACGAACGGGTAGAATTGTAATTCATGGGCGGAGATTAGAACTGAAGGCCGCCTTCGCGGGCAGCGTCGGCAAAGGTTTTCACCCGGCCATGGAAAAGGCGACCGTTACGATCGAATACCACGGAGGTGATACCCGCCGCCTTGGCTTTGACGGCAAACGCGGAACCCAACGATTTGGCACCGGAAACGTTGCCCTTGACGTTGGACTTGCGGGTTTCGGCATCGAGGGTCGAAAGAAACACGATCGTCGCGCCGGCATCGTCGTTGATGGCTTGGGCATAAATATGCTTGCCGGAGAACTTGATGCTGAGGCGTGGGCGAACGGCAGTACCGGTCACCTTTTTGCGGATGCGCCATTTGCGCTTTTGGAGGAGCTGGGCTTTGTAAACTGTTTTCATGGCTGAGGGTGCGATTAAGCGACGGTTTTGCCTTCCTTGCGACGAACGCGTTCTGCGTACTCGCCAACGATGCGCACGCCCTTGCCCTTGTAGGGCTCTGGCGGATAGTAAGCGCGGATTTCTGCAGTGACCTGACCGACGAGCTGCTTATCTGCGCCCTCGATCTTCAACTTGGTTTGGTCGGTGACGGTTACTTTGATTCCGTCCGGAATGTCGTGGAGAATGACGTGCGAATAACCCAACGCGAGGTCGAGCTGTTTGCCCTTGAGGTTGGCCTTGAAGCCGACGCCTTGGATTTCGAGTTCCTTGAGGTAGCCAATGCTGACTCCCTTCACCATTCCAGCGATGACGGAACGGGCGGTGCCGAACATGGCGCGCGAAAAGCGACTCTCGTCAGAAGGGGAGACAACAATGGTGTTGTCCTTCTTCTCAATCTTGACGACGGGCGCGAAAGTTTTTTCCACTTTACCCTTGGGCCCCTCGACAAGCACGGTGGTGCCTTTGATGTCGATTTTGACCTTTTCAGGAATGGATATGGGTTGTTTGCCGATTCTGCTCATGGTGTGATGCTCCTTACCAAACGGTGCAGACGAGTTCGCCGCCGAGTTTGTTGCGACGCGCGTCCTGGTCCTTCATGAGCCCTTTGGACGTGGAAATAATGGAAATGCCGAGTCCATTCAGGACGCGGGGAATCTCGGAATAGCCGGTGTAAATGCGACGGCCGGGAGTCGAGGAACGCTTCAAACCGGTGATGACCGGTGCGGTGTCGACGTATTTCATTTTGACGACGACGGTCTTGTGGCCGCGCTCGTCAGCGCCAGTGGCAACGCCACTGATGAAGCCTTCCGACTTCAAAATATTCGCAAGGCTCTCCTTGAGATTGGAGTGCGGGATGGCGCACTCTGCGAGGCCGGCCTTCGACGCGTTGCGGAGGCGGGTCAGGAAATCACTGATTGGATCGGTCATGGATGGATGTTATTTGGATTGCCCGTCGGATCATATCCGACTTCCGGCGGGAAAGTTGATTACCAGGAGGATTTGGTGACGCCGGGGATCTTACCCGCGAGTGCGAGTTCGCGCAGGGTGATACGGGAGACACCGAAACGACGGTGGAAACCGCGTGGGCGACCGCTCAGCGAGCAACGGTTTCGGATCCGAACCCTGGAGGAATTAGCCGGTAGCTTGGCGAGTTTCTTCTGTGCGGTGAAGAATTCCTCGTCGGTGGTGGTCGGGTTAGCGAGGATGGCCTTTAACTCGGCGCGCTTGGCAGCGTGCTTTTCGGTCAGGCGGATACGCTTCTTATTGCGTTCGATGGCGGATGTTTTCGGCATGGTTCAGCGGGCTCGCCACAGGTGCGAGCGGTAAGGTTAGGCAGCGGTGGTCTTGGCGGGCACAGTTTCGATGCGGCGGAAGGGCATGCCCATCAGCTTCAAAAATTCACGGGCTTCGTCGTCCGTCACAGCCGAGGTCACAAAAGTGATGTCGAGACCCATCTGGCGCTTGTTATTTTCAACGACGATCTCCGGGAAGATCGTGAAATCGGTGATACCGATCGTGTAGTTGCCTTGGCCATCAAGCTTATTGGGCACGCCGCGAAAGTCGCGGATGGTAGGCAAGGCCACGGCCAGCAAACGCATGAAGAAGTTCCACATGTTTTCGCCGCGCAAGGTGACGTGGCAACCGGTGATCTGGTTGGGCTTCAACTTGAAATTGGCGATCGCCTTCTTGGAGCGATTCAACACCGGTTTCTGGCCGGCGATGAGGCCCATATCACGCGCGGTTTCCGCAATGATGTTTTTGTCGGCTTCGGCACCGATGCCGGTGTTAAGCACGATCTTCTCAAGCTTCGGCATCTGGTGCTTGTTCTTGTAACCGCGGGAAGAGGTCAGTGCGGGCACGACCGTCTCGACGTAATGTTTCTGAAGGGGAGTGAGTTTTTTGCTCATGAGTGCGACCGGGTTTCCGAGCCGGATGCGAAGGTTGAGTAGTTTGTTTAAAGGGGATCAACGCGGAGCGCCCGAAGCGCTTTCGCGGCGAGATTAGCTTTTGTCGGCAGTGGCGGCGGCTGGCTTTTTGGCGCGCTTGGACTTTTCAAAGCGTGAAAGCAGCATCAGGTTCGAAACGTGGATCGTACCTTCACGCTCAGCGATTTTACCCTGGGGATTTTCCTGGGACTTCTTCAGGTGGCGCTTGATCATGGCGACGCCTTCGACCACCGCGCGATTCTTAGCGGCACGGATTTCAAGGACTTTGCCCTGTTTACCCTTGTGGGAACCAGCGATGACAACGACAGCGTCGTTGCGTTTGATGTGAAATTTCTGGGCCATGTTAGAGAACCTCCGGCGCGAGCGAGATGATCTTCATGTAATTCTTGGCGCGGAGCTCGCGGGCGACCGGGCCGAAAATACGGGTACCTTTCGGGTTACCGTCTTCGCCGATGATGACAACGGCATTGGAATCAAAGCGGAGATAGCTGCCATCGGAACGGCGGAGCGCGGCCTTGGTGCGAACGATGACGGCCTTGACAACCTCACCTTTCTTCACGGTGGCATCGGTGCTGCTCTCCTTGATATTGATGGTGATGATATCACCAACGTGGGCATAGCGGGAAAGATGTCCGATCTTGCCGATCATGGACGCGCGCCGCGCGCCGGTGTTGTCGGCAATATCGAGAATGGAACGCATCTGGATCATAGTGGTAGCTCCTTGTGCGGGTTAGGCTTTGTTGACCTTGGTGGTCTTGGTCGGCACGGCCTCGGCGACGTCTTTTTCAGTAATCGCAATCGAATCCAGACCCACAGAGGCCTCGACGACGCGAATGACACGCCAACGCTTCAGACGGCTGAGCGGACGGGTCTCCATGACCTCGATTTTATCGCCAACCTTGGACTCATTCTTCTCGTCGTGGACGTGGAGGACGGTCTTGCGATTGATGACCTTGTGGTAAAGTGGATGCGGGGTCTTGTAAGGGACAGTGACCTTGACCGACTTGTCGCCCATCTTGGAGCTGACGAAACCAATCAGCGTCTTGCGGCGGTTGTGACGTACGTGAGTAGACATGATTTAGAGCGGTTAGCGCCGAGCGAACTCAGGCGGCGGCCTTTGGCGTGTTCTTCTGGTGGAGAAAGGTCTCCAAGCGGGCAATGTCCTTGCGGTATTCGCGCAGCAGATGCGGCTTTTCAACCTGTCCGGTGTGCTTGCGCAGGCGGAGCTGAAGAAGTTTCTCCCGGGTCTCGCGGAGCTTGGTGGTGATCTCAGCGGGAGCGAGATCGCGGATATCTTTGGAAGTCATGACGGTCGTTTTCCTGTTAATTAAACCGCCTTAAGCGGCGGAGCCTTCGCGCACGATAAAGCGGCAGCGAAATGGAAGTTTTGCATCGGCCAGACGGAATGCCTCTTTGGCGATCGTGGCGGGAACACCGGCGAGTTCGAAAAGGACCGCACCGGGTTTGATCACCGCGACGTAGTATTCAACCGGGCCCTTACCTTGACCCATGCGCACTTCGGCTGGCTTCTTGGTGACGGGCTTGTGCGGGAAAATCCGGATCCAGAGTTTTCCTTTCCGCTTCAAGTGGCGAGCGATGGTCACACGCGCCGCCTCGATCTGCTGGCCGGTCATCGGGCCGCGCGAAAGCGACTGCAGGCCGAACTCTCCAAAGGCGAGAGTATTGCCGCGCTTGGCATTGCCAGCGCGGGAGCCTTTCATTGTTTTGCGATACTTGGTACGTGCAGGTGCGAGAGCCATGGGAACAGTGGGCGTTAAGCGTTACGCTTGGTGCCAGTAATAAGGTTAGTTGGATTCGTCTTTTTTGCAGATCCAGCATTTGACACCGATCTTACCCCAGACGGTCTGGGCTTCGGCAAAGCCGTAATCGATATTTTCACGCAGCGTGTGCAGCGGAATGCGGCCCTGACGCTGCCATTCACGGCGGGCGATGTCGGCGCCACCGAGGCGGCCGGAGCACTGGATCTTGATGCCGTCGATTCCGAGGGACATCGCAATCTGGATGGATTTCTTGATCGCACGACGGAAAGCGATGCGACGCTCAAGCTGAAGTGCCACGTTTTCAGCTACGAGCTGAGCTTCAATCTCGGGCTTCTTCACTTCCTGGATGTCGAGCAACACTTCCTTGCCAGTCAGCTTCGTCAGCTGGGCTTTCATGTTTTCGACTTCCTGACCCTTCTTGCCGATAACGATACCGGGACGGGCGGTGAAAATCTTGACGCGGACGCGATTGCCGGCGCGCTCAATGAAGATGCGAGGCACCGAGGCCTGCTTCAACTTCTCCATCAGCGTGGAACGGATGATTTGATCCTCGTGGAGGAACTTGGCGAAATCCTTCTTGCGCGCGAACCAGCGTGACTGCCAGTTGCGGCGGACGGCGAGGCGGAAGCCTGTTGGGTTGGTCTTTTGTCCCATGGTGAAAGTTAGTTGGATTTGCCGTCGGAGAGGATGATACGCAGGTGAGACATGCGTTTGACACGTGGTTTGGCCGAGCCTTTGGCGCCGGCTTTGAAACGCTTCAGGACCGGACCTTTTTCGATGAGAGCGCGATGAACGACGAGCTGGTCGGCGGAGATACTGTTGTTGTTCTCCGCGTTGGCCACGGCGCTCTTGAGCGTCTTGGCCAAAAGGCGCGCGGATTTGCGCGGAATGAGGGCGATGTAGTCGAGGGCCTCGGTGACGCTGCGACCCTGAATAAGGCGCGCGACTTCGCGAACCTTCTTGGGCGACATGTGCGCGTTGCGGGTGAGAGCTTGAATTTCCATTGTGGTAGTCCAGTTGGGCCGTGGCCTCAAATTTCCTTACGGGTCATGCCACCGTGTCCCTTGAAGACGCGCGTCGGAGCAAATTCTCCGAGCTTATGGCCGACCATGTTTTCCGTGATGTAAACGGCGATGTGGGCCTTGCCGTTGTGAACGCTGATAGTGTGGCCGACAAAGTCGGGCGTAACTGTCGAACGGCGGCTCCATGTCTGGATGGGCTTGCGCGAGCCGGTCGTCTTGGCCGCCTTTTGGATTTTTTCCAACAGGTGGTAATCGACGAAGTAACCTTTTTTGATCGAACGTGCCATGGTGAATTATTCTCCGGATAGCTCGGGGTTATTTCTTGCCGCGCGGCGGACGGCCATTGGCGCGAATAAGAATGAATGAGCTGGAAAGTTTCGTGCGGCGGCGCGTTGGGAAACCCTTCGCGAGCTGACCCCATGGGGAAACGAGATGCTGGCGACCACCGCCACCCTTCGATTTGCCCTGACCACCGCCGTTCGGGTGATCGACCGGATTCATCGCCACACCGCGGGAGCGGGGACGTTTACCGAGCCAGCGGTTGCGACCAGCCTTCCCGAGTTTCTGCTTGGAATGGTCGGCGTTGGAAATTTCACCAATCGTCGCACGGCACTTGGCGTTGACGAGGCGGGTTTCACCGGAAGAGAGGCGAAGCTGCGCATAACCATTTTCCACGGCGACGAGTTCCACCGAGGTACCGGCAGCGCGGGCAATCTGCGCACCACGTCCTGGCATCAGCTCCACCGAGTTCAACTTCGTGGCCGGGGGAATCCCTGCCAATTGGAACGAATTTCCAGGACGGTAATCATTCGTGTCCGTCTTGATTGCAGAATAGACGGAATCACCAACGTTCAGCCCCTGCGGAGCGAGAATGTAGGTTTTTGTGCCATCGGTGTAGGCGAGAAGTGCGAGGAGTGCACTGCGGTTCGGATCGTATTCGATCGCTTGAACCGTGGCTTTGATATCGAGCTTCGTGCGCTTGAAATCGATGATACGATAGAGCTGCTTGTGACCACCGCCGTGACGACGCGACGTAATGCGACCATACGCATTGCGACCGCCAGTCTTCGGCTTGGACTCGACGAGCGAACGCTCTGGGCGTTTGGTGGAAACTTCCGCCGGCCGGTTCAGCGTGGTGAATCGGAGCGACGGTGTGAGAGGACGAAAAGATTTAAGGGCCATGTTGGTTATCTCCAGCGGGCTCAGGTGAGCTCGATCTTGTCACCTTCTTTGAGCGTGACGATTGCGCGCTTGCTGTCGGAAGCGGTGATGGGAAGGCCGCGGCGCGAGCGTTTTGGCTTACCTTTCCGGTTTTGAATGTTCACGCGGGTGACGGTGACTTTGAAGGTCTGTTCAACTGCGGCCCGCACGGTGTACTTCGTGGCCGAGGAGAACACGTCAAACGTGTATTGTCCGTAGTTGGAGGAAAGTTTGTTGGACTTTTCCGTGAGGCGGATGTGCTTAAGAATTTTGTCGGCGTTGATCATGACTGGGCTCCGGTAGCGCGAACGATAATCTTCTCGAGGGCCTTGGTGGAAACGACGATCCAACTGTACTTGACGAGATCGAGCGTGTTGAGCTTCGAGGCTTCCTGCAGGGTGACGCGGGCCAGATTGCGCGCAGCGCGGGTGGCGTCGGTCGTGAACAAGTCATCGACGATAAGCACCTTGCCCTTCGGGGCGATGCGACCGATGATTTGGTTGAACAGCTTGGCCTTGGCCTGCTGTGGCGCGAAGGCCTCGATGACGCTGACGTCACCGGCAGTGGCGCGATCAAACAGGGCGCGGCTGAAAGCGAGAGCCTTCACCTTACCGTTGATCTTCTTGGTATAATCGCGGGGCTTTGGGCCGAATACGACACCACCACCGCCCCACAAGGGAGAGCGGATGGAGCCGGCGCGGGCGCGGCCAGTACCCTTCTGGGCCCATGGCTTCTTCCCACCACCGCGAACTTCGCCGCGGGTCTTGGTGGAGTGCGTGCCAAGACGGGCGTTCGCATTATGGGCGACGACCACTTCCTTGACGGCCTGCAGACCTTTTGTGCCTTCGAAAGTAGGAAGATTGAATTCCTTCTCAGAACTATTCGAGGCGTCGGATGTGAAAATTTTGAGCTTCATGTGATGACGTTCTCCGGGGCTTAGGCTTTCTTGGCTTTCTTGCCGGAACGGATGACGATGTCGTCGCCGTTTGCGCCGGGGATACAGCCCTTCACGAGGATGAGGTTCTTGTCGGCGATAATCTTGATGATTCGCAGATTTTGAACCGTGCGGACATCAGTGCCCATGTGGCCGGGCATGCGTTGATTCTTCCAGACGCGACCAGGAGTCTGGCGCATACCGACCGAACCGATGCGGCGATGGAACATGGAACCGTGGGCGGCAGGACCGCCGGCGACGCGGAAGCGCTTCACCACGCCTTGGAAACCTTTGCCCTTCGAGATGCCGATCACATCGACAATCTGGCCTTCGGCGAAAACCGCGACGGTGATGATATCACCGAGCTTGGCGGTGGACGTCTCGGTCAACCGGACCTCGCTCAACACCCGAGGCGTGGTCTCAAGACCCGCTTTCTTGGCGTGATTAGCTTCGCCCTTGGAGGCCCGAACGGCCTTTTTGGCACCGAAGCCGATCTGCACGGCATTGTAGCCGTCAGACTCAACAGTTTTGATTTGGACCACCGGGCACGGGCCGGCTTCCACTACGGTAACCGGGACCAAGACGTTTTGAGCGTCGTAGACCTGGGTCATACCGATTTTTTTTCCTAATAAGGTAGCGATCATGGGCTAAGTGGTAGGTGGAGGGTGAGCTCCGTTTGTTTAGACCTACTTTAGCAAGGGCCGGGATTAGCCGGCTGGCTGCTAAGATGGTTATGAGTGAAATTTTATACGTTGATAGTGATATCGACGCCTGATGGGAGATTGAGTTTTTTAAGCTCGTCGACGGTCTGAGCGGTTGGCTCGAGAATATCGATGAGACGCTTGTGCGTCCGGGATTCGAACTGCTCCATGGACTTCTTGTCGACGTGCGGGGAGCGGTTCACTGAAAGCTTGACGATATGCGTTGGCAGGGGAATCGGGCCCGAGACCCGAGCACCGGAGCGCTTGGCGGTTTCCACGATTTCCACGGCGGACTGATCGATGACGCGATAGTCGTAGCCCTGGAGTTTGATGCGAATGCGTTGGCCTTTCATGGCAATATAAAGAACGAAGGTTGAAAATCAGGTACGAGCGGGACCCTTCGCATTGGTCTCGACAATCTTGGCGAGCTGCGAGTTCGGGACCTGCGCAAAGTGGGAAGGAGTGATGGAAGCGCTGGCGCGTCCCTTCGAGAGTGAGCGAATATCGGTAACGTAACCGAAGAGGAGCTCAAGCGGGACGTGCGCGGTAACTATACAGGCGCCGGATTTATTATCCATGCCCTGAATCTGGCCACGGCGACGATTGATGTCGCCCATCAGATCGCCCTGGTACTCTTCTGGCGTGGTCACTTCAACGCCCATGATGGGTTCGAGGAGGATTGGATTGGCTTTCTTCATTGCGTCCTTGAACGCAAAGATACCCGCCATCTTAAATGCCATTTCAGACGAGTCGACCTCGTGGAAGGACCCGTCGATAATCTTGACGATTACGTCGACGACCGGGAAGCCCGCGACGACACCGTTGTTGGCGCCTTCGAGCAGACCGTCCGTAGACGGCTTGATAAATTCCTTCGGAATGGAACCGCCAACGGTCTCGTTAATGACCTCGACGCCCTTGCCCTTCTCATTCGGCTCAAGCTTGATGACGACATGGCCATATTGGCCTTTGCCACCCGATTGGCGGATGAACTTACCTTCGCCGTCAGCGGCTTTGAGAATAGTCTCACGGTAAGCAATCTGCGGCTTGCCGGAAGTTGCCTCGACCTTGAACTCGCGCTTCATGCGGTCGATGATGATTTCGAGGTGCAACTCGCCCATGCCGGCGAGAATGGTTTGACCGGTATCCAAGTCCGTTTTGACGCGCAGCGTTGGATCTTCAGCCACGAGGCGCTGAAGCGCGACGCCCAACTTTTCTTGGTCAGCCTTCGAATTCGGTTCGATGGACATCGAGATAACCGGCTCAGGGAAGGACGGCGGCTCGAGACGGATATCGAAATCTTCGTCACAGAGCGTATCGCCCGTGATAACGTCCTTGACGCCGACAACCGCGCAGATGTCACCCGCATAGGCGACGTCGATTTCCTCGCGTTCGACGGCGCGCATCAGAACGAGACGGGATACGCGCTCGGTGCGGCGGGTGCGGGGATTATAAAGAGACATGCCGCGTGGCAACTGGCCGGTATAGACGCGGAAGAATACGAGACGACCGACGAAAGGATCGTTCCAAAGCTTGAACGCGAGACCGGCCATCTTGGCCTTGTCATTGACGACAGCTTCCACCGGTTTGCCGTCACTGTCCTGACCCTGCATGGGCGGGACATCGATCGGGCTCGGGAGATAGTTGACCACGCAATCCAGCAGGCGTTGGACACCCTTCTTTTTGAAGGCGGAGCCAGGGAACACACCGGTGAACTGCAGGGAAATGGTAGCTTTGCGGACGCCGAGCAAGAGCTCGTCGACGCTGATCTCTTCGCCATTGAGATATTTCTCGGCCAGAACGTCGTCGAAATCAGAGACCGCCTCGATCAGCTTGTCGCGATATTCCTTCGCCTGCGCCTTCATGGCCTCAGGGATTGGCATCGTGGTTGGCTTCATGCCAAGCGGATCGCTGGCGTTTTCCTCAAAGGAATAGGCGACATTCTGCACGAGATCGACGAGGCCGGTGAAATTCTCCTCGGCGCCGATCGGCAGGTACAGGGCGTGGGCATTCGCCTTAAGCTTGTTGCGAATGTCGTCGATACAACGGAAGAAATTCGCACCGACGCGATCCATCTTGTTGATGAAAGCAATGCGGGGAACGCGATACTTGTTGGCTTGGCGCCAGACCGTCTCGGACTGGGGTTGAACACCGGCAACCGCGTCGAACACGGCGACCGCGCCATCGAGCACGCGGAGGGAACGTTCGACTTCAGCGGTGAAATCAACGTGTCCCGGAGTATCAATGATATTGATGCGTTGCTTGATCCCCTTCCACGGACCCCAGGAAGCATTCCAAGCGCAGGAAATAGCCGCGGCGGTAATTGTGATACCACGCTCGCGCTCCTGCTCCATCCAATCGGTCACCGTGGTGCCTTCATGCACTTCGCCCATTTTGTGGACAGCGCCGGAGTAAAAAAGAATGCGCTCAGTCGTCGTCGTCTTGCCCGCATCGATGTGCGCGGCAATACCGATGTTGCGGGTCCACTCCAGAGGAAATGGACGATCCTTCGAATTAACCGGCGAGACCTTGGCCTTGTCGGTGACGACAGTAATATTGATGGGCGTAGAAACGGACATGCTCAGAATTCCTTACCAACGGAGATGGGCGAAAGCACGATTGGCCTGAGCCATCTTGTGCATCTCTTCCTTCTTCTTCACGACGGAGCCGGTATTGTTGTACGCGTCGATGATCTCGGCGGCAACGGCTTCGCGCATTGGGGTGCCCTTGCGGCCGGCGGCGGCGAGGACGATCCAGCGGAGAGCGAGGCTCTCCTGACGCTCAAACGAAATTTCAACTGGCACTTGATAAGTCGCACCACCGACGCGGCGGCTCTTGACCTCAAGCTTCGGGCGGGCGTTTTCCATCGCACCCATCAACAAATCGACTGGGTCACCCTTCTGGAGCTTTTCGCTCACGCGCTCGAACGCGCCGTAAACGATGCGTTCAGCAAGCGTGCGCTTACCGCTCTTCATGATAACATTGATGAGGTGCGTTACCAACGGGCTGTTGTAACGAACATCTGGAATGGTGATGCGGCGGGTAGCTCTGCGACGACGTGACATAACGGCTTAAAAAGAACGAGGGTTAGGCTTTGGCAGCTTTCGGACGCTTGACCCCGTATTTGGAACGGGAGCGGCGGCGCTTTTCGACACCAGTGGCGTCAAGGGTACCGCGAACGATGTGATAACGGACACCAGGCAAATCCTTCACGCGGCCACCGCGGACGAGCACGATCGAATGCTCTTGAAGATTATGACCTTCGTCCGGGATGTATGAAATCACTTCCGTACCATTCGTGAGACGCACCTTGGCCACCTTGCGGATAGCCGAATTGGGCTTCTTTGGCGTGCGGGTCATGACCTGCACACAGACGCCGCGGCGGAAGGGATTACCCTGCAACGCTGGAGCCTTGGACTTCGCCTTGATTTGGCGGCGGCCCTTTCTCACGAGTTGGTTGATGGTTGGCATGTGATTTCGATGGACTGTGGTGAAAGTGGAAAAGAGCGCGGAACCTACCGGAGACAAGAGGTCCGGCAAGCACTATTTCGCGCTTTGAATAGAAACACGTTTTTCAGATGGGAAAACCACCCGGAAACCGCGGCGTCAGGTGCCTCACCAGTTTGGCTGAAGAGGCTGTAAGTGACGAATGGGATGGTCAGAAAAACACGCCGTCCCACAGTACTTCAAGAGTTAAATCGAAGTTTTCACATAAATCTTGGCCCAAGGCATCATCCGTCAATGCCATGATTTCTTGGAAACCCCAAGTACTCGTCATTGGGTGGAAATGCGCTCAAAAGCGGAAACAAGCCCGACCTTTTCGAACTCCGCTGCCTGTCGCCTCACTCAATCCGAAGCAACACGGTCTCCCGCCGCATTTTGCCCAAACTTGCATGATTCGGGAATGGCGCTCATCGGCCGGGAGGCACTCGCATACCCTGGCGGGAATTTCCAGCCTCAGACGTCCTGACCTCAGCCCGTGCAACGTGCGTGAGAGAGGAAACGAACTGAGCCTGAAACAGCCATTGTCTCGCGGAGGACGGGAAGATGACGATGGCCATTTTGCTAGCAGGCTGTCGGACTTCTCGGTCGAAGATTTCGCAATAATCGCGCAGT
>JBEPTW010000097.1:0-14167 GCA_041691855.1 Verrucomicrobiota bacterium
ACAGCGCCACTGCCTGCGTGAGATAACCGAGATTTTTTTCCGGAGCCAGCCGGCCGACGTGGCCAACGACAAAGGCGGCTGTGGGCACTTTGTATTTCTTGCGGAACCGCGCCCCGTTGCCGGCGGCAAACGACTCCACGTCAATTCCCGTCGGCACGACGGCAACCGGCACTTTCACTCCGCGCTTCTTGATCAATTTCGCGATGCTTTCACTCGGCGCGATCACGCCGTCGCAAAGATTGGCAAATTCGGTCGAAAGGTTGATCGCGATTTCCTTCAGCGTGGGTGAATCGAACGGGACGTAATGCGTGTAGTCTTCGTAGCGCGTGTGATGCGTAAACACGACCGGCACATTCTTGTTGGCCCCGATCCGCAGCGCCGTATCACCGAGCAGAAACGGATGGTGCGCGTGAATAATGTCGGCATTGAAAGCATCAAGCCGGTCGGACAATCCCGCAGCGAGTGGCAGCCGCACGGAAAAATCGCTGCCGTTAAATTTCTGAATCGCCGGAACGCGCTCAATAATTGCGGCCGCATGCTTCGAGAGCGGCTTGCCTTCGAACTCGGGCGCCACCACGAGCACCTTGTGTTTCAGCTTGCGATACTCCTCCGCAAAAGTGCTCGTCGAACGGGCCACTCCTCCCACGTGAGGCAGGTAGGTATTGGTCATCATGCATATTTTCATAAATTGGAAACGAGAAGGAATTGCTCGGCCCCAGCGCGCCCGCCGGCTGTTGTTTCCTTCACCGCAAAGCCTGGCAACCGCACGTCGAGGCGCGGCGAATCCCCGCGCCATTCGCCGTGAATGGTCAACTTCGGCCCGTCATTCGCCGGAGCGATGCGAACGGTGACTTTGCCCCACGGCGTCAGCGTCGGGCCAAATTCCGCGCCGTTTTCCTGCCACCACTCTGCGGGGACGCCGGAGCCGATGACGAGTCCGTCGTCTTCCTCGCGCACGAAGCAATTTCGGATCATCAATGCCCACTCGGCCGCAGCCCAGATGTGTTGCCCATCGCCCATGCACCCGCCCCGCGTGCGCGGATGAATCGCCTCGGGCCACTGACCCGTGGGCGACGCGAAATCCGCGACGCACTCCATCAGCTTCCACGCTTCCTCCACCTGACCCGCGCGCAGTCGGATTTGCGCAAGGTGGAGTGTCAGGTAGACGTTGATGCCTGAATGAATCATGTGCTGAAAAAATCCGCCGCCAAAACTGCTGTGGGCCGCGAGATAGTCGGCGGTCTTTAAAATCCGTTCGTCGGCGGGTTTGAAAATCTGCAACGGGTAATCTGCCACGAGCGAGCCGACCGCGCCCGAATCCATTCGCCGTTTCGGCGATGCGGGAATCGCGCCCGGAAAACGTCGCGCAGGCCCACTTGGAAACGAGTTCTCAATCACCGTCAGAAAATCATCCGCATCCGCCACGCACGAGGCCGCGAGTCCGGGATCGCCTTTTTCCAGTAACAACGCCGCGCAACGCAAGCCGGCCACGCCCCAGAAATCGTCCCAGTAATAAAAATCGTTCGGTCCAAGATGTTCCGCACTGAAACCCGCCGGCAACAATCCCGCCTCGGGCAGACCGGAATTTTTTGGCAGGCGTTTTCGCGTGATCCAGCGCGCCCCTTTCGTCACGGCCGCCAGCCATTCCGGCGGCAAAGATTCGCCGGTGAGGAGTGCGAAACGGTGATACATCCAGATCGCCTCGCCGTTGGAATCCCATTCGCCTTCCTGCGACAGAAAATAACCATCGTGACGCTGACGCGGCGCGAATTCCGCGAGCGTCCGTCGCGTGCGCTCCACACCACCGAGCGTGATTAGCGCATTGAGAATAAACGCCGCGTCGCGAAACCAAAAACGTTTATACGTGTAAGGACCGGGATAAACTTCGGCGGGCGCGTGCAACACGACGTTGGTCACCGCGAGATCGTAGAGTTGTTGCACCTTTCGGTTGCCAATGCGAAGGCGCGCCATCGGGGCCATCGCCTCGGGCCACGACGCGGTCTTCGCAAACATCGGACGCTGTTTTGACTTTAGTTCATTGTAGATAGGAATGCGCAATTCCAGCGGGCGACTGTGCACGTCGCCGACCGAAAAAAGCGCCGCCGCTGTCGCCATGCCAACGGGACAATTCACCTCGCGCACGACGGATGTCTCGTGAAGCCGCTGGGCAACGTCGCCGTCCTTGTAAGCAGATAAAATCTGTCGCGACGGCGCACGGTCGAAACTCACGGAGTGGTGCCCGTTGATCAACCAAGTCAACCCATCGGAGTTGAGCGCGATATCGTCGATGAAACTAACGCCTTCCGGATTGTACGGCCGCAACGCGACGACGACGGACCCGCTCCGGCTTTGAGGTGCGCGCACTGTCACGCAGCAATAGGGTTCGCCCGACTCGAGGCACAGGCGCACCTCGGTATCGAGCGTCGCATCCGGCCAAGTGGCGATGGACCGGACCGTGAGATTTTCGTTAAGAGAAAGCGTCTGGGTAAAATCCGGGAGTTTCGATGGAAACAAAACGGACTCGTTGTCCGGTAAAAACCAAAAGTCGAGTGACCACCCGTCGAACAGCGGAGTCACCAGCCCACGCGGATCGACGATGGGATAATACGGCACGTCCGGCAGGCCGACGGCAGTCCAATTGCGATGCGTGAGATTGATGTGGCTGAACGAAAACGCGCGCGGGATAAACGACTCGTCGGCGGGGTTGAATTGGCGTTCAACCCAATAGGGCCAGACCCAGTCGAGGTTATTTTGAATCGCCTTGGTGTTAACCAGTCCGCGGGCGTGGAACAGCATACCGGCGCGCAACAATTCGATCGGCTCGCCCACCTCGGACGGCTGCGCAAAATTGCGCATTTTCGCCAGCAAAGCGACGGGATCGAGAAAGCCATAAGCCCGCGCGGCGCGCGTAATTAAAAAGCGCGTCGGCAGGAGGTTAAGCCCTCGGGATAAAAATGATTTCCGGCCCACAAAGTGTGGACCGACGCGGCCCCGAAAAGTGCGCGGATTTTATGGGTCAAACACCGCCGCGAATAAACCACCAACTGAGTTCATCAATGAATGAAGTTCGCCGAACAGAAGGCACGAAATGCGATCATCGCCGCCGTCACGGAATCGCGCACCGTGGCGTCGCGCTGACCTACAGTTTGACCGGGAACGACGTGTCCATTTATAAACCGTCTTTAAAACAAACTCTCGCGGGTTGCGTCGCCTGATAAAAGGCCAACATTCCCTCGCTCGGAATGGGCGATCGTTAGTAACCAACCACCCGTGTTCACGTCTAACCTTATCGATGACAATGCCCCGCGTGAGATCCTGCCTGAACTTCATTTGCCTGTTCCTCGGATTATCCACTGTGCGCGGCCAGGTACCAGTTGTCGCATCAGGCCAAAAAACAGTCGTCACTGTGACCGCCACCATCGCGGTCACAGATGAGACGGCGAATGTGCCGGGCCAGATAATGGTCACCCGCGACGGCGATCTTTCGGCGCCATTGGTGGTTCCGCTGACCGTAAAAGGTTCCGCCAAACCCGGCGTCGATTACCAAGCGATCGTTCCTTCCCTCACGCTTCCGCCGCAGACGGCGACCGCGACCATCGCGATTACCGCGCTCGGGGATTTTGAAAAAGAACCGGCCCGTCGCGTCGTGGTTGGGCTGCAAGCCTCCCACGATTATGCAACCGGAACACCCGCCGAGGCGACTGTCACCATCAACGACGTGATGCCCCAGCTGTTCATTGGCCAACTCCGTCCGACGGCGGAAGCTCCGGAATCAACCGCCTATGGTACCGCCACGCTGCTGCTCGCGCCGGACCGTTCGCGTGCCAAGATCACGGTGCAGCACGCAAATCTGACTTCCCCGCTGGTGAGTGCCCATCTCAAGCTCAGCTCGCCGGGCGCCGAAGGCTCGTACTTGGTCAACTTCAGTCGCGACCAGCGCGCCACTTTTGAGTGGGGCCTTCAGCCTTCCGGCCAGTTCACGACCGCCGCGTTGCAGCAAGCGCTGGAAAGAGGCCGCATCTACGCCGCGCTCGATACCAAGAATCATCCGACGGGCGAGCTCACCGGTTACTTCATTCGTGCCAGCGGTTCAGAAAAATTCAAAACGCCGCCCGCGCCGCCAAAACGCCCGAATGAGCCGCTGACAGAACGCGAGGTGTCACGGTTCCTGACGCAGACCACCTTCGGCCCCACCCGAAACGAAATCGCTGAGTTTCTTCATCCGACCCCGCGACCCAATGAGAAACCACCGCGTCCCCAAACTTTCGACGGTTGGCTCAACGAGCAGATGTCCCTCGGAGCCAGTTCGCAGGTGGAGACCATGCGCACCGACTTCCGCGCTTTCCCGCCCAAAAATTCCCGTCCGCGCATCAACAATTCCAACCGCCAAGTCGCCTGGTGGCAGACCGCCCTGATCGGTCCCGATCAGCTCCGCCAGCGTGTCGCGTTCGCCTTGAGTGAAATTTTCGTCGTCTCCGACGTGAACGACGTGCTCGCGAATAATGCGGAAGCGGCCGGCGCCTATTATGACCTGCTGGCCCGCGATGCCTTTGGCAATTACCGTCAATTACTCGAAGACGTCACTCGCAGTCCCATCATGGGCGCTTACCTGAGTCATCTCAAGAATGCCAAGGCAGATCCGAAACACGGGACCAGCGCCGACGAAAATTACGCGCGCGAAGTAATGCAGCTTTTCACCATCGGCCTGAATGAGCTGCAGCCCGATGGCACCCTTCGACTCGGCCCCGACGGCCTGCCGATTCCCACTTACGACCAGGACACCGTCGTCGAAACCGCCAAGGTATTCACCGGGCTCGGATTTTATTCACCTGAGCCGAAACCCAATTTCGGCGGCGCCCGGGCGAATTATTTCGAGCCGATGATGCTTTATCCCGAGCAACACGACGACACTGCGAAGGTGATCGTCGGTGGCGTCAAGATTCCCGCGAAACAGGGGCCGGCCGCCGATCTCCGACAGATGCTCGATACGCTTTTCAACCATCCAAACACCGGCCCCTTTATCTGCCGGCAACTCATCCAGCGCCTCGTCACGAGCAATCCGAGTCCGGGTTATGTTTACCGCGTCGCCCAGGTTTTCGCGAAAAATGGTCACGGCGAACGCGGCGATCTCGGTGCGGTGATTCGCGCCATCCTTCTCGACTACGAGGCGCGCTCGCCTGATGTCTTGGGCAATTTCGGTTACGGCAAGATGAAGGAGCCGATTCTTCAGGCCACCGCCCTGCTGCGCGCGTTCGATGCCACGTCAGCGAACGGCCGCTATTATTTGTCCAACACCGAAGGCTCCCTCGGCCAGGCCGCGCTCCACTCGCCGACGGTTTTCAATTTCTTTGAACCCGATTACGTGCTGCCCGGTCCCCTCGCGGCCGCTGGCCTGCACGCGCCGGAATATCAGCTCTTCACCGACACCACCGCCATTACGATCCCGAACCAGCTGCGCAATTTCATCAACACCGGCGCGAAGCCGGGAGAAAATGTGTTCGTACTGAAACTCGATCCGCTCATCGCCCTCGTCCCGACCCCCGACGCGCTGGTCGATTATCTCAACCTCGTCTTTTGCAGCGGCGGCCTCTCCGCGAAAAGTCGCGCGGTTGTCCTCGATACGCTCGCCCACCTCCCGCCGGCCACTACCCCACTCGAACGCGCCCGCGCCGCGCTCGAACTTATTGTCACCTCACCCGAAGCCGCCATCCAACGCTGATTCCGCCATGAGTTCACCCCTTCAGTCCGAATTATCCCGCCGCAAATTTATCGGGTCGTGCTGCGCGGCCGTCGGTGCCACTGGTTTACTGTCGACGCTCGCCCAGCTCCGGCTGATCGGCGCCGCCGTCGAGTCCGGACCTGCGCCTGCGGTACTGCCCGGCGTTCGTCCGGATTACAAGGCCCTCGTCTGCCTCTTCCTCGCTGGCGGGAATGACGCCAACAATTTAATCATTCCGTATGATCCCGCCGGCTATGCCACCTATGCTCAGGGCCGCGGCGCGCTCGCGTTGCCGCGGGAAAATCTGCTCGCCCTCACGCGCCGCCAGTCCGACGGCCGGGACTTCGCGCTGCATCCCGCCATGCCCGAGCTGCGCGATTTGTTTGCCCAAGGCCGGCTCGCCGCGCTGGCCAATGTCGGCACGCTGGTCGTGCCAACCACGCGCGCGCAGTTTCAGGCGAAGTCCGTGCCGTTGCCCAACGCGCTGTTCTCGCACAACGACCAGCAGGTGCAGTGGCAGAGCAGCCTGCCCGACAGCAAACTCTTCAGCACGGGTTGGGGCGGCCGTCTGGCCGATCTCACCACGGCGTTCAACGAGAACAATACGATCTCGATGTCCATCAGTCTGGCCGGACAAAATTCCTTCCAAGTCGGCAAAGCCGTGACGCAATACGCCGTCAGCCCGAACGGTGCCGTGCAACCCAACGACACCGGCGGCCATATCGGCGCCCTCCGCGTCAAGGCCCGGCGGGAACTACTCAACAGTGACGACCGGAATCTCTTTGAGACAGCCTTCGCCGGCCTCACGAATGACGCCGTATCCGACAGCGCATTACTCGCCTCGGTGCTGGGCAAAGACGCGCCGTTCAAAACCGAGTTCCCGAATTCCACGCTCGGGCGGCAGCTCCGCATGATCGCGCGCCTCGCCGCCAGCGCACCCAGCCTCGGACTGCGCCGGCAGATTTTCTTCGCGCGCATCGGCGGGTGGGATTTGCACGACCACCAAGTCGTCGCCGGCGCCACCGCGACCGGCGCCCATGCCAAGCTCCTCGCTGATGTCAGCCAGAGTCTCGCCGCTTTTGCTAAGGCCACCGACGAACTCGCTCTCGCCGATCAGATCACCACGTTCACCGCCTCGGATTTCGGTCGCACCTGGACCACCAATGGCGACGGCTCCGATCATGGCTGGGGTTCCCACCACCTCGTGATGGGCGGCGCGGTGAAGGGAGGGGACATCTATGGTCGCATGCCTGATTTCGCGCTGAATGGACCGGACGATACAGGCCGTGGTCGGTGGATTCCCACCACCAGCGTCGACGAATACAACGCCACGCTCGCCACGTGGTTTGGCGTCAAAGACACTGACCTGCCGGTGGTGCTGCCCAACATCGGCCGCTTTGCCAAACCCAACCTCGGCTTCCTCGGATAAGCGACCGATCCACGCAAAGGTGGGCAGAGCCTCAGACAACCTGATCCCAGTCCGCGGAGAGACTCGGAATGAGGAAACGAGCTGAGCCTGTCACGGCACAAACCAAATGAACTGTATCGAGGTGGAGCGCGACCTCCGGGCGCGCTGGGGACCGGCTCACGTTGCAAAACCCGCCCGGAGGTCGGGTTCCACCACCGCAGATAGATGTGCGGTGAAGCCTGAGGCCCGTGCCACTTCCCCATCACGTCAAGCTCCGCGCCCTCCGCGTTAAAGGTATTTTTTCCGATTCGCGGTGAAGTTGCGCTCACCCTCATTCCTCGGGATCAGGATGTCTGAACCTACTGTCGACCGCGGTGACAAATCCGCCCGCTCCCTTCGCGGGAGCGGCTTTTCACCGGGTGCTGCCCGTTTTTTATGCGCGCACGTTATGCCGGCCATCGAGCGCGTTTCGCGGGAGGCAAAAAAAACGAACCTCGTGATTGATCCCGACAACCCAATCCTTTTACACCAAGGACGCAAAGGACGCAGAGAATAGCACGGTCCTGATAGTTCATACTCAATTGAGACAGGAAATTTTCACAGAGCAAACCGAAGGCCAATCCCGGAAGGCCTGCAGAGGAAACCCCGTCAACCAATCCCGACGAAATTATCCACCTCGCTACCGCCGCAAATCCGCGTTCACTCTACACCGGGCACACTCCTTCCTCCTCTGTGTCGGTGCTCGGTGTCCTCCGTGAAACTGAATGAGGGATTCCTCAGCTGCGATTTTTTCGTGCTAGGCAGTCCTTGGCTGCCTTTGCGCTCTTGGTGTAAAGTGCAGAAGCTTCGGGCAACTGGTATAATTCGAAATAATCGAGGTAAGCGCAAACTCCAGCGGAGACGCAGTTTTTGCTTTCCGTTAATTCCACTTAACCCGCTCGCGTACTTACTCCACCCTTCGCGTCTTGGTCAGCCCCACCGGCGCAACCCTCATCCGGTCCAGCGGGACGCGTTCTCGACGACAGGCGTTCCCAGCTCCGTACCCGCTTCAACTCCTGCGATCATTCTTTCCGCCGTATAATCATGCCCTTTTCCAACAAACGAAGTGGTTATTGCTCGTAGAGCCCATCGCCTTGATCAGCGCGCCATTGTCGAAATTTGGCAGGCTCTGCAATTTTTTGATGAGTAGATCAATTCCAGCCACCCCCTGTGGCACGGCACAACCTTCTCCTTTTCGCGCAGACAGCAGCATGAAAAAAACATCCTCCCGAAACGGCCCTTCGTCCGTGGTAAGTACCCCAACCTCGATCAACTCCGACCAAGTAACCACGTCTCTGTTATCGTCCGGGCGGCGAAAGATGATCTGAGTTTCCTCAACGAGGACGGCACCAAGGAGATTGCCCTCAACGCGCTCCTTTTCCCGACGAAAGAGCTCCGGTAGCTTCATGGCCACAACGCTAGCAATATTTACTGCTGGCACCAACACGAAAGCGCAGACGCCAGCCGCAGCGTCCGCCTCAAAAACCGATCTACTCAGTCAGCCATCCAAATCGGTGGCTCGACCCTTTTGACTGAAAGTTTATCCCTCAACGGGTCACTGACGTCCGTGCCGCGACACCTTCCAATTAATCTGCTTTTGCTTCGGCTCACCTTTCTCACCATGCCCGCATCGATCCGCACCCTCCTCGCCGACCTGAACAATTCCGCGCATCAATCCGCGATCCTCACCCTCGTCGATGTGTACTCGCGCGACCCAATGGGGGATGGCCGACCGCTTGCAGCCGATGTACGCGAACGATTGATTCCCGGTCTGCGCCAACACCCGACTACGCTGATTGTCCTCGCGTTCGATGGCGATCTGCCGGTCGGCGTGGCCGTCTGTTTCCTCGGATTTTCGACGTTTGCCGCGCGCCCGCTGGTCAATCTGCACGATATCGCCGTGCTGCCTTCCCATCGCGGCCTCGGCGTTGCTCGGGGTTTGTTGGAAAAAGTTGAGTGCCGGGCACGAGAGCTTGGCTGTTGCAAGCTGACGCTGGAAGTTTTGGACAAAAACGAAACGGCACTGCGAACCTATCGCGCCGCAGGATTCAAACGCTATGCCCTCCAACCCGGAGCCGGTGAAGCGATTTTTCTCACGAAGCCCCTTTGAGAAAAAAACTCCGGAGTTCGTTCGCTCAGGCCTCCGCGTGCTCTGCTGCTCCGCGTTAAATTCCGACAACCAAACCCTCCGCGTTAAAGCTTTCCGCCCCGCGCCGATTGTTTACTGGTATCCCCACCGTGGAAGATTCCCGCACTGAACGTCTCCAGTTTGCCAAGCATTTCGAGCGAGCCCAAGGCTGGCTGCTGCTGGATAAATTTGCCGAGGCCATCGCCGCGCTGGACGCAATTCCGCAAACGTTTCAAAGCCGTCCCGCGATCCTGATGATGCGCGCGCACACGCATCAATCGGCGCGGCAATGGCCGCAGGCCGAGATGATGTTCCGAGAGCTGCTGGCCGTCGACGGCACTGAGCCGCATTACTGGATCGGTCTCGCCTATGCCGTTCGCCGGTCGCAATCGATCGAAGCAGCCGAGCCCATTCTCGCGGACGCTCACCGCCAATTTCCGGAGGTCGCGTTAATTCCGTACAACCTCGCCTGCTATGCCGCGCAGCTGGATCGGCTGAAAGAGGCGGAGCGTCTGCTCCGCGAAGCGATTAGTCTCGATGCGACCCTCCACGATCTCGCCCAAACCGATTCCGACTTGGCGGCTTTCTGGGAGCCGCTGAAGACGGGAAATTTTCGTGAGCTCGATGAAAAATAGAGCAAGGTCACCCCAGAAGATACTGAACACAGCAATCAGACAGGGATGGCGGATTTGATTTCTGCCGATGGCCAACGGTCGACTGCGCTCGTTCCCGCTATTGGAAGCTTTCCCTTCCGCTCGAAACCTGCGCGGAAAAAAATATGGCGGTTAAATTCAATTTTTTGTCCGCTGGCGCCGTGGTCGTTCGTCGTATCAATGAACCTTTCCATTAAGATCCTGAAACACCCATGAACCCAACAGCTCAAAAATCTGACTTCATGCTCTTGTTGCGCCAACCGAATAACGGTCCTCATCCGGGCGCGGAAGAGATGGCGAAGATCATGGCGCGTTTCACCACGTGGATGGAGGGCATGACGGCGAAGGGCATCGTACTCGGAACCGCCGGCTTGGACGTGGCCGGCAAAGTTCTCCGCAAGTCAGGCGAGGTCATCATCACCGATGGTCCGTACCTGGAGACAACGGAAATCGTGGGCGGTTATGTCCTCATCTCGGCCCTCGACTTGGACGCGGCAGTGGAAATTGCGCACGGTTGCCCAGGTCTGGATTATCGCATGGCCGTGGAAGTGCGGCCGGTGAAACACCGGATGAAGTAATACCGCCGTCGGATGAATGGAGGTTTGAAAAGCGTCGGCGAGCAACTAAGGTCCATCTTCTGCAGTTTAACCCTCGACCGAATATATTATGAATATCCCAGCCCTCATGCCACGCTTCGTCATTGCCCTCATCGCCAGCGCGACCATTTCCACCGCGTCTTTCGCCGCGACCGCGGCCACCACTGACGCCAAATCCGGCGGAGAAGTCACCGTTACGGGCGAAGTGCTCGATATGGCGTGCTACCTCGATCATGGCGCTCACGGCGCCAAACATACGGATTGCGCAAAGAAGTGCATCAGCAGCGGCCTGCCGGTCGGACTCAAGGGCACCGATGGCAAAACCTATCTGCTGATCGGCGAGCACATGCCCGCGAATGACGAACTGGCGAAACATGCAGCCGAGACGATCACCGTGCATGGCAAACTCGTGGAACGCGACGGCATCAATCTGCTCGAGAATATCTCCATCGTTAAATCGTAACGCTCACGGCGGCGTTTCATTGAATTCCGTGCACGAGTTCTTTTCCCGGCCGGAATACCTGCACGTGCTGGTCAACCCCGTGTTGACCCACGTGCTGCCCTTCGCGGCACTGGGCTTGCTGCTCGCCTTGCTCGGACGCAGCCCCGGCGGCACGAAGATCGCGTTGGTCCTCGTGCTTTTAAGCGCGGCCGCGGTCTGGCCGACGCTCCACTTTGGCCGCGAAGGATTTGATCGGGTGCGGTCGATGGCCGATACCACAGGTGGCGACTGGTTGTTGATTCACCGTCAGCGCGCGGAAAAAGGCGCGATTATTTTTTATGCAACTGCCGCCCTGGCCCTGGTCGCTCTTAGCGCTTCGCTGAAGTGGCAACAAGGATTCGTGCGGCTCAGCTGGATTACGCTGATCGTTTCATCGTTCGCCTGTGCCGCGGCGATTTGGATCGCGGCGTCTGCGGGCAAAATTCGTCACCGGGAATTCCGCCACGCCGATCCTCCCGCGGGTGAGTTGCACGCGGCCAAGACCGAGGCCGGAGAAGATTAAGGCGGCTCTTCAAACCACGGCACACCTTTAAAAATGTCATTTTGAACGAAGTGAGGAATGACAAACCGGTTTGAATCCACGCCCTAATCTTCAAGGGTGCATCAGTTCGCGTCAGTGAAATCGGAGGGGGAATGATTACATCTTTCCGTTTGGGAATGGCGACAAAGGTTGCAATCGTTGGCGGCATTTCTGGCGTCGACCTAAATTCCGCACTTCGATCTCGTCACAGAGCTCGCAGAGTTCGGAAGGAGACCACGGAGAAATACTTGGTGGAGAGTCGATCCGCGAATTTGAATTCACTTATCGGGGATAGTACCTTGGGGCGATTTACTCCGGCATTTCTCTGTGTGCTCCGTGCTTGTCTCGGTGTACTCTGGGTCCAACTTCGGTTTCTAGGGGCGATTACGACATCCGTAAGGGGCGATCTCGTCTCGACCACTCCACGCGGTTTTAGTGGGGCGTGGGCGACTCACTCGCAGCGGGGTCGCTGCGGCTCCAGGCAAGGCTATTGCGGTTGAGCCAGCGAGTGAGCCTACCGTTTCACGACGAGATTCATCTTCGCGATCAATGCGCGGGTGACACCACAGGAAGCGTTACTGGCAGCACGGCCACGACTGGCACGCTCGCAACGGTTGGTTCCGATTTTACCGCAGTTTCCAAATCGCGGAGTTTCGTGGACAAATTTGTCTGATCGCGGGAAAGGGCGGTCAACTCGGCTTGATCTCGGGTCAACGCTTCGGCGTATTCGTCGATATGATTGTCTTTGACCCGTTTTGGCACGGCCACGAAACCGACGCCGGTCGCCGCCGCGAGGCCGCCGCCAACGACGTTCGCCGCGACGGTACCAATGATGCGATGCTTTCGCGCGGTTTTCGCTTCCTTGAGTGAATTCTCATAGAGACTGACCACCTGCCGGCAGTC
Source organism: Verrucomicrobiota bacterium (assembly GCA_041691855.1). GTDB lineage: Bacteria > Verrucomicrobiota > Verrucomicrobiia > Opitutales > Opitutaceae > Lacunisphaera. The sequence goes on from JBEPTW010000097.1 coordinate 12,469, forward strand.
GGCGAGCGCGCTTTCGTAACACGTCGCGCTCGTCCGGTAGGCCGCCAATGCCCCGGCGTTGTCGCCGGCGTGAAGCGCACTGTCACCGATGGCTTCCTGGGCGCGAGCATTGATTTCACGCGCCACGTCGAGGGTCGGATCCGGACCCGTGGCCGAGGCCGGAGCGGGGATAAATTCCTGCGGCGTAAAGGAGTGGTTGATCAGAAAAAGGGCTGTGCGATGCGCCCCGACCCGCGCGGCTTTGGAAAAGGCGCTGTATCCGGTGAAGTCCAGATCGTGAGGATCCTTGGTCGCGCTCAATAGCTTTCCCATCACCGCGTCCGATTGATCGGTGGCCGCTGCCAAGTGGAGGGCGAGTTCGTCCTTTCTCGTCTTCAGCATCGGATCAGCGCCGGCGGACAGAAGCCCCGTGACCAGTTCCAGTTGTTTTGTGTCGTCGGAAAACTCGCCGCTTCGCGCCACGGCAAGATGCAAAGGGGTGCGTCCTTCGTGATTGGCAATATTCACGTCGGCCCCGTGACCGAGCAAAAAAGTCACGGCGTCATTCTGGTAAACTTTCCTGGCGACAAGATAACTCAGCGCGGAGTTTCCCTCCCGATCAGTGACGTTCACTCTCGCTCCCCGTTCGACGAGCTTTTTGATCAAAGTCAAATCCGAGAACTGCGCGGCGTAGATTAGCGGCGTGCCCCCGTTAGCATTCGCCTGGTTGACATCGGCTCCCTCGGCCAGGAATTTTTCAACGAGGTCGGGATGCTCGCGATAAATGGCGCGATTGAGACTATTCGTACAACCAGCAACCCCGAGCAGCAGACCGACGCCGACGGCCAACGACGCAATTGAGGACGCACGCAATGACAACAGGGAGAATGCACGCATGAAACAGGATCGTGAGGTGAAAGTACAAACCGCGGCAGATTAACGCGGCCGAAGGTTGAAATCGTCTTTGGATTTGCGCTGCAACTTTAAATCGTCCGGGGCTTCCCATCGAGATTACCGTGCGACTCAGAGTGCAAAGTAGACCGGCCAGTAGCAGATCATTAGCGCCGGCAGCAACCATGGCAGCAGGCAGACCAAATCCGGTCGCCCCACTCTCAGGCCACGTTTGTACAGTCGCCACGCCAGGATCACCGCCAGCGGATAGACCCAGGTGCCATCGACCAGGATGTTCCGTTCCGTCAGGGCTGCGGCCGTTTTCAGCGGGACTTCAACCATGTATTTCGCGGCGAAAAGAAACAGCGGCCAAAAAGCCAGCGATGCAAAAAAAGTCAGGCGCACCGACCGGAGAACCGCGGATTCAACTTCGACTTCTGCTTCAGATTCGGTGGTTTTCATCTTGGAAACGAATTTGCCAATACGAGTGGCGGCGTCAGTGTTGCCGGGTTCGACTCTGGCCAGAGATGGAAACCCGAAGCGCGCTTACACCCAAGACAATTCCCGGCCGCCATCGAGTCCGGAAGAAATCCGCACCCCGGCCCGCCAAGCGCGCACCGTCGTGGAGCGGAGGTTAAGTTCGCACCGCCCAGCGGAGTTTAGCAGAGGAACTGCGGGGATTGGCGCGGCGCTCGTCCGCGCCGACGCGAACGACTTCATCGTTGGTCGCCGCATAAATTCCGGCGCGCACGCCTTCGCGGAAAGAATGTTTCACCCGGCGATCCTCGCCGGAATGAAACGTGAGAATCGCCACCCGCCCGCCGCTTTT
>JBEPTW010000098.1:0-14017 GCA_041691855.1 Verrucomicrobiota bacterium
CGCGGCACTTATCACCCGCTCACACTGGTTCGTGAAGAGATGTGCCGGATTCTCCGCAAGGCGGGTTTTACCGTGGTTGAAGGCCCGGAGGTCGAAACGGAATACTTCTGTTTCGATGCGCTCAATACTCCTTCCGATCATCCGGCGCGCGACGCGCAGGACACGTTTTATTTTCCCGAGGCATCACGATTTGGCAACGTCACCAAAAAAACTCCCGAGGAGAAGTATTTGCTCCGCACGCATACGTCGTCCGTGCAGATCCGCACGATGCTGAAAGGCCAGCCGCCGATTCGCATCGTTTCGCCGGGCCGGGTTTATCGCCGCGATACGAGCGATGCGACGCATAGCGCTAATTTCCACCAAATCGAATGCTTGTACGTGGACAAAAATGTCACGGTCCGCGACCTGAAGGCGCTGCTGGATTATATTTTCGCTTCGCTGCTCGGCAAGGATACCAAGACGCGTTTCCGTCCGCATTACTTCGGCTACACGGAACCGAGTTTCGAGGTGGATCTTTCAGCGCAGCATTTGCCCAAGGTAAACAAAGAGTGGATCGAAATCGGCGGTTGCGGCATGGTCGATCCTGCCGTTTTCGAAGGGGTCGGCTACGATCCGGCGGTGTGGAGCGGATACGCCTTCGGCATGGGTCTCGAGCGACTGGCCATGTTGATGTACGGCATCGATGACATCCGTTACTTCTATCAGAACGATCTCCGCTTCCTAAAACAGTTTTCTTGAACCACTAATCCAATTCTCTCCGTCATTAGTGAGGTTTAGTGAATATTAGTGGTTAAAAATATCTCTCATGAAAATTTCCCGCAACTGGCTTGGCCAATATCTGCAGCTTAACGCTTCCGTCGACGAGCTGAAGCGCGCCATCACGTTTCTCGGATTTGAAGTCGAGGGTGTGGTCAACACCGGCCTGCCGCCGCTCGAAAACGTGGTCGTGGGCGAAATCAAGACCCGTGATAAACACCCCAATGCCGACAAGCTTTCTGTCTGCACCGTCGATGTCGGTTCCGCGCACGGCGGCGTGCGCACGATCGTTTGCGGCGCACCCAACTGCGACGCGGGAAATCATGTTCCTGTCGCACTTCCCGGCGCGGTTTTGCCGGGTGATTTTAAAATCAAACAATCCAAGATTCGCGGCCAGCAATCCGACGGTATGCTTTGCGCGGCCGACGAACTCGGCCTGGGCAGCGACCACGCCGGGTTGCTGTTGCTCGATCCGTCGACTGTGATCGGGACGTCAATTAATGTGGCTCTTCCCGGCGGCGATACGGTTTTCGATATTGAGATCACGCCCAATCGGCCCGACGCGCTCAGTCACATGGGCATCGCGCGCGAACTGGCGGCATGGTTTCGCACGGATGTTCGGTTTCCGGAAATTAAATTCCGCGGTGCGACCGGCGGCGTGCAGCGACCAGATTTATTGTCCGACGTGCGCGTCGATTCTCCAGAGGATTGCCCGCTGTATTCGGCGCTGGTAATTACCGGCGTTAAAGTCGGCCCAAGTCCCGCGTGGATGCAGGACCGGCTCAAGGCGGTCGGCCTTCGTCCGATCAACAATCTGGTCGATGCGGGCAACTTTGTGATGCTCGAACTGGGTCAGCCGCTGCACGTCTTCGATGCGAAGAAAATCAGTGGAAAGAAAATCGTGATTCGCCGCGCGGCGGACGGCGAAAAACTCACAACTCTCGACGGCAAGGAACGCGCGCTGAGCAGCCGCATGCTGGTTATCGCCGACGAATCTCAGCCGCTGGTAGTCGCCGGCATCATGGGCGGTGCCAACGCCGAGGTGGATGCTTCCACGACCGATATCGTGATCGAGGCCGCCTATTTTCTTCCGCAGTCGATTCGCTGGACCTCCAAGCGTCTGGGGCTCTCTTCTGATTCCGCGTATCGATTTGAGCGCGGCGTCGACCCGCACAGCACGCTCGAAGCGGCTTATCGGCTGGTCGATTTAATTTTAGAAACCGCCGGCGGTTCGGTCGTCGGACCGGCGTTTAAGGTGGGTGGCGAGCGTCCTTGGCAGCGGGAGATCGTGGTCGGCGCGGAATACATCCGTTCCAAGCTGGGGTTTCACGTGAGCGACGAGGAAATCAAGGCTTCGTTGGAAGCGCTGAATCTTTCAACCAGCGGCGAAAAAAACAACGGACACGGCATCGAGTGGAATGTGACGGTTCCGAGTTACCGCTCCGATCTTGATCGCCCGATTGATCTGGTGGAAGAAGTGCTGCGAATTTACGGCGCGGAGCGGGTGCCGCCTGCGCTGTGCATCGGACCTGCGCTCATCGACGGCGATGATGATCCGATCGTGCTCTTCAACCGCAAGGCGACCGATTATTTTGTCGGTCAGCATTTCCACGAAGTCGTTAACTACACACTGCGTTCCCAGAAGGAAATTTCGACTTGGGTGTCGCAAGCCGCAGCGGGGGAATTAGCGCTCTCGAATCCCTTTGTGGACGATCAATCACACCTGCGGCCGACCTTGATTCTCGGCATGTTGGAGTCGCTCAAATTGAATCAATCGCGCGGAGTTTCCGTCTCCCGCTTGTGCGAAACCGGCCGGGTGTTCATGGAAATCAATGGCACTGTGCAGGAATGCGTCGGGGCGGGATTTGTTCTCTGCCACAATCCGAAGGATCGCGCGTGGCTGGCGCGTCCGGAGCCGGATTTCTACACGGTGAAACGTCACGTCGAAATCGTCGCCGCGGAAGCGGGCGTGGATTTGGCTCGCGAGGAATTGGTGCCGGTGCGCGGTGCGTTTTGGGGCTGGCAGGAAGGCCAGTCCACGGCGGCGGGTGAAATGAAAAACGGTTGGACGGCACGCTTTGGTCTGCTGAACCTTTCAATGGTGCGCGACCTCGGCGTCGAGGGAAAAGTGTGGGCTGGCATGTTTGCTGTTTTGCCCTCGAAGCTGAAGGCCGTGACGAAACATCCCCGTTATCAGCCGTTCAGTTTGTTTCCGGCGGCGCTCCGCGATTTGGGACTGCTGGTCGAGGCCGGGCGTCACGCCGAGGAAGTGCGGCGGGCGTTGCTGAATGTCGCGCGTCCGCTGGTCGGACCGGGCTTTGCGATCGAGGCGGTGGAACTCTTCGACGTCTATCAGGGAAAGGGATTGCCCGAAGGGAAAAAGAGCTTGGCGTTCTCGCTGTCGTTCCGTTCGCCCGAACGCACGCTGACGGACGACGAAGTGAATACGACCTTCACGAAAATCCGGCAGCAAATCGTCGTGGACGGCAGTATGGCGGTTCGCGACTGAGCACGCCGCGGTAGCCGATCACGTCGTGGCCCGGAAGGTCAGGCCACGAGCGTGGCGAGGAATTTCCGTACGTCCAAAGGTACGGCTTTCGATAAATTAGGCACCGCGAGACAGAAGAGCCAGCGGACCTCTTCATTTTGTTCCTCACTGAGCGATAGGACGTCCTCGGACGAAGCTTCGTCGACCTCCAATCCGTAAACTTCGAGTTCCGCTAGGCCCTTCGTCCAGCTCACGCCGTAGTTGCGCATGCGAAAATCGAAACTGATGATCGATTTTCCCAGTTCGTCGCGCCAGATGATAAGTGCGGCCGACCCGTTTCCGGCGGCGTATTTTTCCTTCGGCCTTCCGGGCACGTCTTGAACGACTTCGACTGGTTTCAGCGAGCCACCGATGGCCACGGGTTCGAGCAACTGGAAATAGGCCTGTTGCGATTCCTGATCCGGAAAATTGAAGACGATTCCGCAAAGACTATACTGCGAGTAACAGCGGAAGTGGGCGATCGTCGCGGGCAGCTGCAAATGATAATCGCCGTGGCTGAATTTCAACTGGCACTTCTCGCGCTGAAACGCCACCGCCGCCATGCTCAACTGGACGCTGGCGCCCGTCACCGAAAGGTTGACCGGGGTTGCGCTCCAATCCTTTGCTTTGCCACTACTTTGAAAAAGCGTGAGCTTGGTGCGGAAAATAAAATCATCGCCCAGCGCATAGCGCGGCAGCTTGCGCTTGTCGTTTGCGGTCGCGGCTGCGGCTGCGGTATCGGCTTCGAGGATGCTTTTAAACAATAGCACCATGGACCCTTGCGGGAAAATCGGCGGCGCATCAAGCCCGCAACCAGTGGACTTTTTCGAGTCGGAGATTTATCTGCGTGCGGGATGCTTTATTCGCCACACTGGGCGCCAGGCTCAAGCCACGAGCGTGGCGAGGAATTTTCTCACGTCCAATGGCACTGCCTTGGAGATGTTCGGCACCGCGAGACAAAACAACCAGCGCACGTCGTCCAGTTCGTTGGCGGTCAAGTGCACAAACGGGGAGTCGGTTTTTTCGCCTTCGAGATTCAATTTCGATAATCCGTAAGGTTCGACTTCGGTCATGCCTTCGCTCCAGCGGACGCCATAGGCATTCATTCGAAAATCGAAGCTATAGATGCCTTTGGCGTCGATTCTCCGCCAGACTGTCAACAAGGCGTTGGCCCGTCCGCTATACTGGTCCTTGACCAAACCGGCCGTGTCCTGCGTGACCTTTTTAGGGTCGGCGACGATCAAAGACGCGCCAATCGAAACGGGTTCGAGCAACTGCAAGTAGGCTTTTTGTATTTCCCGATCTCGAAACTCGAATAAAAAACCGCAGGTCGCGTGTTGGGGATGCGTGCGGAAATGCGCGATCGTTCCCGTGAATTCGAGTTGATAGTCCGCCGCGCCGAGCTTGAACGAGCACGCTTCGCCCCGGCGCGCAATCGCAGCGGCGTTGATTTGGATGTTGGCCCCGGATTCGGAAAGATCGACGAGGCGTCCGCCCCAGGCCTGAGTATGATTCTTATCTGCGGTCGGGTTTCCGTCTTCGTCGTGGACCAGCAAGACCAAGACAGCTTTGAACGGGAAGGTGGCTCCCACGGCGTAGCGGGGGGCGTTTCTTTTATCGGCCGATTTGGTTTCGGGTTTTGCGGAACCTAGAATGCGCTTAAACAGTAACACAGTTGGGCTTGTAATTTGAAATCTCGGAAATCGAAATTCTGCACGGCTTGCGCCAATTCGCAGCTAAAATGGTCCGCTGTCGATACCCAAAGGCCCGGTTGTAGCATTTTTGCCGATTGCCAACCCGGCCTCCGACCGCCTGCTTGGTAGGCTATCCGTTTTTCCCATGAATGCTGCTCCTGAAATGAACATCGAGTACGTGGCAAATCTTGCCCGGCTTGCCCTCACCGATGCGGAAAAAATCCGTTTTTCCCAACAACTCGGCGAAATTCTTCACTACGTGGAGAAGTTGAAACAAGTGGATGTCACTGGAGTGGAGCCGATGGCGCACGCGTCACCGGTGTTTAATGTGTGGGCTGCGGATGTTCCGGTTGCCGGCCTGACAGTTGAAAAAGCCCTGCAAAACGCCCCGTCCCAACGCGACAATCTCATCGCGATTCCCAAGGTCATGGAGTGAACCGATGACCGAAGAACTCATTTTCAAACCCGTCGCCGAACTCGCGACGCTGCTCGACACGGGAAAAATCACTTCCGTGGCATTGGTCCAAGGGTTCATCGCCCGCACGCAGGCGGTGGATGGACGCGTGAAAGCCTTTAATTCCCGCGATGAAGCCAACGCATTGGCGCTGGCCCGCGAGTCCGACGAGCGCCGCGCGCAAGGGCAGGCAAGGGGAGCGCTCGACGGCATTCCCATTGGGTTCAAGGACGTGATCGCGGTCGACGGACAGCCGTTGACATGTTCGAGCAAGATGCTCGCGAACTTCGTCTCGCCCTACGACGCGACTGTGACGGAAAAGTTGAAAGCTGCCGGCGCGATTCCGTGGGGACGACTCAACATGGACGAGTTTGCGATGGGTTCGTCGACGGAAAATTCTGCTTTCGGCGCGACCTGCAATCCGTGGGATTTGTCCCGCGTTCCGGGCGGAAGTTCGGGTGGATCGGCGGCGGCCGTCGCGGCGGGCGAAGCTCCGGTTTCACTTGGTTCCGACACCGGCGGTTCGATTCGTCAGCCCGCGGCGCTGTGCGGCATTGTTGGTCTTAAACCAACCTACGGATTGGTTTCACGCTATGGCCTCGCGGCGTTTGCTTCGTCGCTCGACCAGATTGGAACTTTTGCTCACACGGTGGAGGATGCAGCAATCGTGCTCGGCGCAATCGCTGGACATGACTCACGCGACTCGACTTCGTTTGAGATTAAAACCGGTATCCCCGATTATCGCGCTGAACTGAAAAAACGCACCGGCCCCTGGCGGCTGGGCGTGCCCAAAGAATTTTTTGGCGAAGGTCTCGATCCGGAAATCGGCGCATCAGTCCGGCAAGCGATCGATTTCTACCGGAAAAGTGGCTGCGAAATCCGCGAAGTTTCGATGCCGTTCACGTCGGAATACGCGGTGGCGGCTTACTACATTATCGCGACGGCGGAGTGCTCGTCCAACCTCGCGCGCTACGACGGCGTGCGTTATGGTCACCGCTCGAAGGACGCGACCAACGCGATCGATCTCTATTTCAAATCGCGCGCCGAAGGTTTTGGCGAGGAAGTGAAACGGCGCATCATTCTCGGTACCTACGTGCTGAGCAGCGGTTATTACGACGCGTATTATCTCCGCGCTCAAAAAGTCCGCAGCTTGATCCGCGACGAATTCATGCGGGTCTTTCAGGATTGCGACGCGCTGCTCTCACCGACCACGCCGACCGCCGCTTTCAAAATTGGAGAAAAAGCCGCAGACCCGCTGTCGATGTATCTTAGCGATATCTACACCATCGGTGTAAATCTCGCCGGTTTGCCGGGGATTTCGATTCCGTGTGGTTTCACCGCCAGCAAGCTCCCCATTGGTTTGCAGATTATTGGTCAACCCTTCCGCGAGACCGACCTCCTCGCCATCGCCCACCGCTACGAACAAGCCCACGACTGGCACCAGCAGCACCCGGCGCTATGAAATCACCACAGAAAACACTGAATACACAGAAAAACAGAATGGCTTCCGTGTATTCTGAATATTCTGCGGTTAATAATTTCTCTCGATGAAATACGAAGCCGTCATCGGACTTGAGGTCCACGTTCAGCTCAGGACGAAATCGAAAATGTTCACTCGTGTCGCCGCTGGCTACGGCCAACCGGAGAACACGCTGACCGATCCCGTCGTGCTCGCGTTGCCCGGCGCGCTGCCCGTGTTGAACAAGGAGGCCTTGGATAAAATCATCAAGACCGGGCTCATGCTCGATTGTAAGATCGCGCCGGTCTGCAAATGGGATCGCAAAAATTACTTCTATCCCGACTCGCCGAAGAATTATCAGATTTCCCAATTCGACCAGCCCATCTGTATCGGCGGTTCCGTCGAAATCGAGCTGCCGGGCGCGGCGCGTAATATCATGGGTGAGCATCGGCACGTTCCGCTCACGCGCATCCATCTTGAGGAGGATGTCGGTAAATTAAACCATGGCGCGGCGGAATCACTGGTTGATTACAACCGCGCCGGAACGCCCTTGATGGAGATTGTGACCGACCCGGCCATGCACAGCGCCGAGGAGGCGTTTGCCTTCCTGACCGCGCTCAAGACGATCATTATTCAGGGCGACATTTCCGACTGCGACATGGAGAAAGGCCAGATGCGTTGCGACGCGAATATTTCGATTCGTCCCATCGGCCAAACGACGCTTGGCACGAAGGTCGAGTTGAAGAATCTCAATTCCATTTCCTATGTGCGCGACGGCATCGCGCACGAAATCCGCCGGCAGATTGCGGTGACCGAAAGCGGTGGCGTGATTGTGCAGGAAACCCGCGACTACGACGGCGAGGCTGGTACTTCCCAATCACTTCGCTCGAAAGAAATGGCGCACGATTACCGCTACTTTCCCGATCCAGATCTAATGCCAGTGAAAGTAGACGACGCGTGGAAAACTCGGATTCAGGCGACGTTGCCCGAACGTCCGTTCGATCGACAGCGGCGTTTTTTCGAGACCTATCAATTGCCCTATACCATCACCTCGGTGCTCATTCCCGAGCGCGAACTCAGTGACTATTTTGAGGAAGCCGCCAAGCTTTGCGGAAAACCGCAGGCCGCCGGAAATTGGATCGCCAACGATCTTCTGCGTGAACTTTCCGCCGGACAAAATTCACTTGCCGACTGCAAGATCCGTCCCGCTCACGTCGCCGGTTTGGTGACGCTCGTGGAGACGGGAGTTGTGTCCAACAACATTGCCAAGGAAGTCTTCGTCACGATGGCCGGTTCGGGAGAAATGCCCGATGTCGTCGTTGAACGAAAAGGTCTAAAACAATCCACCGATACCGGCGCCCTCGAAAAATGGGTCGCCGACGCCATTGCCGCGAATCCGAAAGCCGCTGAGGCATTCAAGGCGGGCAACGAAAAATCCCTCAACGCCATAAAAGGTGCCGTGATGAAAGCCTCCCAAGGCAAAGCCAACCCCAAGCTCGTCGACGAGATCGTCCGCAAGCAAATCCTCGGTTGAGGATTCGCCCGGTCTAATAAGCCCAATTCTCGTGCCGGACGGGAAGTTGATTGAGCGTGTTGCGGCATGATTTCCAGCCGGGCATAAAGTGGTTCATGAGCGCGACAAAGCGGGCGTTGTGGGTTGGCTCCAATAGATGAGCCAGTTCGTGCACGATGATGTATTCGAGGCATGCATGCGGCTTTTTCGCCAAATCGGTATTGAGGCGGATCGTGCGGGCGAGGGGATTGCAGCTACCCCATTTGGTTTTCATCCGCTGCACGAAAAATCGTTCCATCTTTACCTCCATCAATCGCTCCCATTTCGCGATCAATTCCGGGACTGCCTCGCGCAATTGCGCTCGATACCAATCTTCCAGTAAGGCGGCTTTTCTTTGATGGTTTGTGCCGGGGCGAATCCGCAAAATCAGACGCGAGCGATCTACCTCAACGCTTGGGTTCGCCGCGCTCTCGTCGACCGAGAGGAGATAACGCCGGCCCCAAACGTAGTGGCTTTCGCGTTCAACATAATCGCGCGGGCTTTCGCGTTCCTGCTCCAGGACATGTCGCTGGTGCTGCTTAATCCAGCCCAGCTTGGTCACCGCGAAAACGCGGATGGTATCGAGACTAAGACGCAGCGGCGCCGAAATGCGCACCCGTCCGGTCGGAGGGTGGACGCTCAAATGGACGTTTTTGATGTCCTTGCGGAGAACATCGACGGACACGTCACCGAGCTCCAGTTGCGTTACCATTAGTAATCCCCCTTCTGCGCCTGAATCACGAGGAAGACGCGTTCGATTTCGGCTTCATCGTTACCGAGCAAAGGGGCAATCGCCTCCTTTATGATGTACTCGCGGGTCTTGATGCCGCGCCAATCCGCGGGCCGCACTCGGCGCACGGTTGCATCGATTTCGATTGCGAGATCCAGCGTGGCCGTAATCTGTCCGGCCCAAGCGTCCTGCACCTGTTCGTCTACAAGGTGACCGGATGAGGAAGGCATCTTTTTCACTAACAAATTGTAGAGTGCGCGTTTGCCCGGCGTATTGAGTTTCTCGGGTGTGTCATCGGTCTTGCCGGCCTGCACGTTCTTTGCGAGTTCGGCAAAACGCTTCAACGCCTGCGCGTATTCGATTCGTTTGGCCCGCAGGTCGGCCAGGATTTCGTCGAGCAATGCCGACATCTTATCGTAATAAGCCGGATCGTTGAGATGTTCCTTGATGATTTTGCTGCGAACGTTGTTGGCGATAGTCTCGGCAATCGCGCCCGGATTGTTTTTGATCCCCTCGGGCAGGCGATTGATCGCAGCGGCGATGCCGGATTTCACAATCAGGTCGAGCAGGGGAATGTCGTCGAAGTTGGAGATCTTTTTAGGTTCTCCGGCTTCGATGTACGTATCGATGAGGTGCCGCATGTCGGGCTCAAATGCTTTCAGGTCGATCGTTTCGCCGCTGGCCTGGCGAATGGTCTCCCGCAGCTTGGTGTAAGCCGTGACCTCCCGCTTGAGCTGCACGGCCTGCGCTTCACCGTAACCGGCTTTGATCAGATCGTCAGCGAGGTTGGCGTAAGCGCGGACCAGCGTGGCCACCGCTTTGTAGAGCGCCATGCGCTGCGGCTCGTGCACCACGAGATCGTCGGCGATTTCGGAATTGCCGCAGAAAAAGTGAATATGCTCCAAATCTGTCTTCGGCGGTGGCACCGGCTCGCACAGCAAGATGACGGTCTCCATCGCGCGATCGAGGCGCTCGCGGCCTTTGGCGAGACGGTCCTGAATCATCACTTCGGGATCGGCACCGCCTGCGCTGTCGTCGAGCTCGGAGGTGTAAACCGCGATGGCGTCCTCCACTTTCCGGAAGAGATCCTTGTAATCGACGATATACCCGAAGTCCTTGTCCTCACCGTCGAGCCGATTCGTGCGGCAGATGGCTTGGAAGAGGCCGTGATCCTCCATCGATTTATCGATGTAGAGGTAGGTGCAGTGTGGTGCATCAAAGCCGGTGAGGAGTTTGCTCACCACGATCAGTAACTTCATGTTGGCCGGCTGCGTGATGAAGAGATGCTTGGCGGTATCTTCGTAGGTCTCGGTCAGGTTGCGACCGGGCTCAGGCGTCACGTTCTTCAGCAACTCCGTGTAAACGTCATAGATTACCCGCTTGTCGGTGGGATTGTTCGCCCCGGTATCTTCCAGCGTTACGTCGCCGGCCTGCGGATTGTACGAGGTGATAAGGGCGCAACGGCCCTTGAATCCGGTTTTTTGAAACAACTCATAATACCGGCAGGCCTCGTGAATGCTCGCCGTTACCAACATGGCGTTACCGCGTTCGCTGCTAAGGCGGGGCTTCACGCCAAAGTCGAAAACGATGTCTTCGACCACACGTTCCATGCGGGAGCGCGAGCTGAGCACTTTCTGCATCGTGCCCCATTGCTCGCGCAGTGCCGCCTTCTGCCAGTGATTGAGGCCCTTGGTCTTCGCTTCGAACCACGCGTCCACCTTGTCCTGCGAGCCAAGGTGTTGTTCGATGTCGCGCGCTTCATAGACGAGATCGAGCACCACACCGTCCTCCACCGCCTCGCCGAATTTATAGGTGTGGATATAGCCGCCAAAAATCTCACGGCTGGTTTCCCGATCCTTCCGCAGCAGTGGCGTGCCGGTAAAGCCAATGAACACCGCGCCGGGCATCAGCGCCTTCATGGTCTTGTGCAGCTTGCCGCTTTGCGTGCGGTGACACTCGTCCACGAAGACGAACAATTCCCCGACGACCGGACTCGGCTGACTCTGCAGCTCCTTGATGAAACCTTCGAAATCGTCCACGCCCTTGCGCCCGAACTTGTGAATGAGCGAGCACAGCAAGCGTGGCGCGGGCTGGCTGAGCTGGGTCATGAGATCGCGTCCGCTGCTGGTGCGATACATGGATTCCCCTGCATCGTGGAAGACGCCCTTGATTTGTTTATCGAGCTCGTCGCGGTCAGTGAGGATGAGTACGCGGGCCTTCGGTTTGTTCTCCAGGATCCATTTCGCGAGGAGCACCATCACGATGCTTTTGCCCGAGCCCTGCGTGTGCCAGATGATGCCTCCTTGGTAGCGATCGACTTGCGCCTGCGCCGCCTTGACGCCGAAATACTGGTGAACCCGTGGCAACTTCTTCCGGCCGCCGTCGAAGAGCACGAAGTCATTGAGCAGCTCGATGAGCCGTTCCTTGCGGCACATCCTGGCGAGGTATTTGTCGAGCTTGTAGCCGGTATTGTCGGCTTCGTCTTCCTTCCATTGCAGGAAATATTTTTCCTCGGTGCCGATGGTGCCGTAGCGCAGGCCTTCGCTGTTGTTGCCGGCGAAGACGATCTGCACAGTGGAGAAGAACCACTCGTTGAATTCCTTTTTTTGGTTGGAGATGAGCTGGCGGATGCCGTCGGCGACGGAGATGTGTCCGCTCTTGAGCTCAAGCACGCCCACGGCAAATCCGTTGAGGTAAAGCACGAGATCGGGCCGGCGCTCATGGCCGCCTTGGAGTGTGACTTCCTCGGCAAAAGCAAAGTCGTTGGCCAGCGGATCGGTCCAGTCGATCAGGCGCACCGTCTCATTGAGCTGGCCGGCGTGCATTTTGATTTCGACGCCATAACGCAGCTTGGAATAAACGGCCCGGTTTTTGTCGTAGAGACTGCGGTGCGGATTGTCGGCCTCGACTTTGATCAGGTGGAGCACGCGGTTGATCTGATCGGTTGCGTAGCCGCGTTTGCCGAGCCAAGCTGCGAGCAGCGGTTCATCGATATTGCGGTTGTCGGAGCGGTCGGTCCAGTCGCCGAGATAACGATAATCCAATTCGTCCCGGAAAAGGGCGACGACCCGGTTCTGGGTTTCCCGTTCCGCGAGGCTGATCGTGCGCATGGCGGGGGAGGGAACGCTTTGGATTTTGTCGAGTACGGCCTTCGTGAACCACGTCGGGACGCTGTCGGTTTTGAGTTCGAGGACCTCGCCGCTGGTCACTTCCGCCAGCCAGGTGTGCGTCCGGCCTTCGCCGGAGTTGTCGAAGAGATACACCCGGTCGGCGCAACTGATGGCCGATAAAAGAAGCCCGAGCGACCGGTGATAACGACTGACAATCCGGTCGACCGGCACGTCGTGGCCGCCGCCCTTCACGCGATTGGCCACGCGGGAGACGTTGATCGCCGGATCATTGGTCGCGATGAAATACAGGTAGGTGCGGTAGCCGAGACGACGGGCCTCGCGCAGCAACTCCACCTTGCTTTCGTGCGACATCACCGTTTCGAGCGTGAATGATGCGCGCGCCGCCAGCAGTTTGCCGCAAATGAACTCGACCGCCGCGGAGGCAAAATAGGAATTCACGACTCCGGGTGCGAAGACCAGCCGGTTGTCGGCAAATGTCAGTCGCCGGGCGGTATCTTGGAGTCCACCTTTGCCGAGGATCGATGCACTCGCGAAGAAACCGAGAATCTCCGCGGCCGTCGCGCTTACTCCAAAATCATTGAGACGCAGTTCACCGTCACGGCGGATGGCGGCTTCGATTTCGTCGGCGTTGAGATAGATGCCGAGTTGTTCACGGGAGAGCAGCGGCTTGAGCGTGCTTTTGCCCGAGCCGTTGGGCCCGGCGAACATGCGCAACCTCGGGGTGCGTTCGCTCACCGGAGACGGAATTTCTGACCGACTATCACCTTGCGCGAGGGCTCGAGCTGCTTGAGCCGGACTCTGCGCCCGTCCGGGAAGACCTCGGAGAGAAAACCATCCGCCGATTCGACCACGCTGCGGCCTGCGGCGAGCGCTTGAGCCCGGGCGGCGGCGAAAGCGTCGCCCACCTTGGCGGGGAACTCCTCTTCCAGCAGACGGAGGGCTTTTTCGTCTTCAGACATGGGGCAAAACTAGAGGGCGAACGGAAGATCGCAAGATTGTCCTTGCTGGCTTTTCACACCGGAAGCCGGATCTGGCCGGTGAGAAGTTGCTGCATCATGCCCTGCTTGAGTGCGCGGGTTTTGTCGCGCCGCGATTCCAATGCGACCAGCTCTGCATCCATGTCCGACAGCACGGTAGCGATGGCAGTTTGTTCGGCGTATGAATGCATAATCGGAATCGCGTAGTTTATGATGGCCTTAATCGGGACGCGTTTTTGTCCGGCAGTTCCGATCATCTCGCTTTCAAGTCTTCTTCGGAATTCAGGCAAGGTGGAGAAATTGGCCATGGGTTTAGATTTCCAAAGACGGCGGATGGTCAAAAGCCAGAAGCGCGGAAATAAAAAGTGCGACGGATGGCACAATGAGATGAGCGCTCCCGCAAGCGGGATTACTGCCGAAGCAAGTCCTGACGCCCCGGACAAAGATCTCGAATCCGGAACTTGGACTGGTGCTCATCCGTCGCGGCAAAAACCCAACGAATTTGAACATGAAAGGCAAATTCATCTTTGTGTTTTGGGTCGCCCGGGAAAGATGCGTAAAATTGCGAAAGAAGAGGGAGCATATCGCGGTGAACCTTTGGAAATGAGATAATCAATAAGCCCGGCAGCGGGGGCACTGCCGCTCCAGTATGCATAGGAATGCGTTGGTCTAAATTGGAAATGCTTAGCCGTATCGATGCAGTTGAAAAAGACCACCGTTTAGGAAGTGATTGGGAT
>JBEPTW010000099.1:0-13933 GCA_041691855.1 Verrucomicrobiota bacterium
AAAAACCATTTTGGTGCATAACTTATTATCCTTGATTATTGATCGCTCGACAATACGCCTTTCCTCCAGCCGAAATCTCCCCAGAGCCTCGTCGGCCCTTTTCTGAACCATGGCTTCCGTCAACCAAGACCTCATCGCCGCAAAGCTAAATATTTCGCGCACGACGGTGTCGCGCAGTCTGGCCAATCATCCGGCGATCAGCGTCGAGACCCGCGCGAAAGTTCACAGCATGGCCGAGGAACTCGGCTATCGCCAAAGCCCGGGGCGTGCGTCGCGACGCCATTCGAAAAGTGCGCGCGCGATCACCATTGGCGTACTCATCGGCATCCCGGCGGAGAACGTGGTCATGGCCACCTTCCCGTATATCTTGAAGGGAATCCGCGAACGCGCGGAGATCGAACACGTCAAGGTTGACGTCTATTACCAGCCGCCCGGTGAATTTCATTCGGAGTCAAACCGGCAATCGGTTTTCCGCCATATCCGCAATAGCGACTGGCGTGGAACAATTCTCATCTATCCGTTTACCGAATCCGCGGTGGAAATGATCGCACGGAAAATCTCCACGGTCGCAGTCCTCGAAAGCTACAGTCATCCCGGCATTGACGTCATCGACACGGACGACGCCCAGGCCGTGCTCGAACTGGTGGAATGCCTCCACGCGGCAGGCCATCGGCGCATCGGTTTCCTCTCATGGTATTATCCCATCGGCGGCCACTGGGTCGCCCGCCGTTTCAGCGGATACGTCGAGGCACTTTTCGTCCACGGACTGGATTTCAATCCCTCGTGGGTGATCAGTGTGCACAAGAACTCCCCCCGCCTGACACCCTCCGAGATTGCCGATGCCGCCACTCGCCTCACAAAAACTGAAGGGGTCACTGCTTGGGTCTGCGCGGCGGATCACCAAGCTTATCAATTAATCCAGGACTTGCAGACGCGCGGCCTGCGCGTGCCCGAGGATTGCTCGATCACCGGGTTTGACGGCTTGGAACCGGCCGCGGGCGGACGTCGCGCCACTTCCATGCGCGTACCACATGAAACCATCGGTTCCTCCGCGCTCACCCGTTTGATCAATCGGATCGAACATCCTTCCGCCCCACGCCGGAAAATCCTCGTAGAAACTCAACTCGTCACCGGCGAAACAATCGCGGTTCCACCCCAGTTCTGAACCGCGTCCTCTCGTCCAGTTTCACCTCGGGCGTCAACCGCCGGCCATTCTCATGCGCCTCTCCTCTCCTGCTCTTTTTTCCTTTCCCAAAAAATTCACGTGGGGCGTCGCCGCCGCCGCGCCACAAATCGAGGGTGCCGTCACGACCGACGGCAAAGGCGAGTCCATCTGGGACCGCTACGCGCGCCGCCCGGGTGCCATTCTCAATGGCGATACCCTTGACGTCGCCTGCGATCACTATCACTGCTATCCCCGCGATTTCGCGCTGATGCGCGAACTGGGTTTCAAGAATTACCGGCTCTCCGTGGCGTGGCCGCGGATTTTTCCCGCCGGCACAGGAACCGTCAATCAACGCGGGCTCGATTTCTACCAGCGCCTCATCGACTCGATGCGGGAACACGACATCACCCCTTGGGTAACGATGTTTCACTGGGATTTGCCGCAAGCCTTGGAAGACGCCGGCGGCTGGCGCTCGCGCATCGTACCGGAGGCATTTGCCACCTACGCCGACACTATTGTCCGGGCCCTGGGCGATCGCGTCAAAAACTGGATTACGTTAAACGAAATCCGGTGTTTCACCTCCCTGGCCTACGGTGGCGAAGGCAAGGCACCCGGTTTCAAGGAAAGCCCCGCCATCGTGAACCAGACCATTCACCACGCGCTCCTTTGCCACGGCCACGGCGTCCGGGCCGTGCGCGAACATGGCGGCCGGGGCGCGCGCTGCGGCCTCACCGACAACTGCGAAACCGTCGTCCCGGTCAGTGAATCTCCCGCCGACGTCGCGGCCGCCCGCGCGTGGTTTATCGAAGCCAATCAACCGATTCTCGACGCAATTTATCGAGGGAGTTACGCCCCCGCGTATCTGAAACGATCCGGTGCGGCGCGACCCATGGTCGAACGCGGCGATTTTGCGTTGATCAGTCTTCCCACGGATTTTCTCGGTCTGAATATCTACTCGGCTTCCTTCGTGCGCCGCGGAGCCAATGGACGGCCGGAAGTATTACAACCGTCCGCCAGCTATCCCCGGGCCGACAGTTCGTGGCTTAATCTCGTACCGCGCGCGCTTTACTGGGGGCCGCGCTTCGTCTCGGAAGTTTACGCGGAAAAAAACATCTACATTACCGAAAACGGCTGCGGCTATAACGACGATACCGTCGTTCGGGGCGAATGCGTCGATCTTCACCGGATCGAATATCTTCGAAGCTATCTAAAGGAACTCCAGCGCGCCACCGCCGAGGGTATTCCGGTGCGCGGTTACTTTGTCTGGTCATTCCTCGACAATTTCGAATGGACTGACGGCTACACCCGCCGTTTCGGCATCGTGCACAACGATTTTAAAACCCAGCGCCGCACCCCCAAACTCAGTGCGCATTGGTACAGCTCGGTCATAGCCGCCAACCAAGTGCTCTGAGGGAAGTTCCACCGGGAGCGATATCACGATCCCGCTCTCTGTGAGCTCGTCCCTGCGCAAAAAAACCGCAGTGCAGGCAAAAAACTGAGCGAAATCGCCGCAACGAGACGACTGCGCCCACGAGAGTGCGATTTGTGACTTAATTTGGCGTTGCCGCCAGATTCTGGCTGCTTCCTGCTGCTCCTTTTCCGCTTATCGTCCATGCCTCTCATCCCTTTCAGCAGTCAACTTATCGCCGACGTCGGCATTTCCCTCGGTGACGAGGGCAAGGGCCGCCTCATCCCCGAGGTCGCCAACGAACTTCGCGGCACGCCCGCCTCGGTTTCGGTCGTCCTAAAAGTAAACGGCGGCGCCAACTCCGGCCACACCGCCGGCGGCATCAAGCTCAACCTCCTTCCCGCCGGCGTGGTCGTCCGCGATGCGCCGCACCTGTGCGTGGGTGCGGGGGTGGTCGCCGATCCGCGCAAGTTTCACTGGGAAGCCCGGCCGCTCGAAAAAAAGGGGCACGCCGTTTATTCACGCCTGCTGATCGACGAACGCTCGATGGTTTCCGATCTCACTCATCGCCTGCTCGACCTCGCATGGGAGGATTATCGCACCAATATCCTCAAGGAAGAACCGCGCGGCTCCACCGGTCGCGGCATCACCCCGGCGTATGGCGATGAAACCGGTCAGTGGCAGATCACGTATTCGGATTTTCAAGCCGGTCACAACTATTTCGCGCGCAAGCTCGCCCAACGCGCCGACCGCGCGCTCCGCACCATCCAGCACGTGTGCCGCGTCTCGCCTGAAACATTTGCCGGTTTCTTCGAAAAACTCACCACCGCCGAACTCCGCGCCAATGCCGAAGCGATCGAGCTGGGCATCTTCGACCAGGCCGAGTTCGACTTCCTGCAATTCCGTGGGGCAGAGCCGTTCACGCTCAACCTGGAAAAGCTGACGGAAGTTTATTGGCAGGCAGGCACCGCCCTCGCAAAAAACATCGGCGAAGTCCGCGAACTCGTGCTGCGCGAAGTCGCCGCCGGTCACACCGTCATCGGCGAATTCGGCCAGGCTTACTGGCTCGATAAACGCCACGGCTATTCCCCCAACGTCACCGCCTCGCACACGTACACGCCGGAATTCTTCGAGAGCTCCGGCATCCCCGTGCAGCGCATTCACACCTTTGGCGTGGCCAAGGCGTACGACACCAAGGTCGGCACGCACACGTTTCTCACGCAGATGGACGACGCGCAACCGCTCACCGTAAAACTGAAGCTGTTGGAATTCGGTACAAGCACGGGGCGCCAGCGCATGGTCGGCTGGTACGACGCGGTGGAAAAGGGCGACGTGCTTCGTTACGGCGGCTATCAGGATTTGATGATCAATAAAATCGATGCGCTCAGTGGCGGCCACGAGCTGTTGATCTGCACCGCCTACGAAGACACGAACGGTAAACGTTATCATCATGTCCCGCGCAACGAAGCCGTCCGAAAAACATTGAAGCCGGTCTATTCGAAACACACTGGTTGGGCCGAGGACATCAGCGGAGTGCGTCATTTCGCCGATCTCCCGCGCAACGCCCAACTCTACACCGCCGCGATGGTCCGCAGTCTGGTAGCCTTAGCTTACGGGGATAAACTTCCCGCCGTGTTGCCAAACCTGCGTTACCTCGGCGTAGGCCCGGAGCCGTCGCAAATCATCAAGGACGTGCCGGCGACGAGTGACCTGATCAAAGTACTCTAATTTCTTAGGCGAACATTTTTTTATGCGCAAAATCGGGGTACTGCTGCTCTCTTGTTTTCTGTTTTTTCTCGTTAACGGATGCTCGGTTTACATGGCGACAAATCAGCCCGTTAAAAAGAACCTCGCGGTTTTAAAGCCTGGCACGCAGCGAGACCTCGTCATTGCCGAACTCGGCGCGCCTGTTTTCACCGAAACGATGCCGGAAGGCAAAAAGGACATTTATACTTTCGTGCAGGGCTACGGAAAACTCAACAAAACCAGCCGCGCGTTATTCCATGGTACCGCCGATCTCTTCACCGCAGGACTCTGGGAGGTCGTTGGCACGCCGGTTGAAGGAGCTTTTGACGGAAAGAAAATTTCCGTGCGCGTATTGTTCGATCAAAACGAGAAAGTGAAGGAATCGACCACGTTATCAGTGGAAGATCCAAAAAAAGCTTCCCACCCGCCCGAAAATCCAGCGATGGGCGGCAGCAGCGCGAGCGATCAGCATTAGCAAAAAAAGCAGGAGGGACCGGGACTTGCATTCCCCTCAAAGCACCGCTTTCGGCGCCATACTCGACACCGACACGACGTAAAGCGCGACCATCACCAAGGCGCAACTGAGCCGCGCGAAGATCGAGAGGACGAAACCAACCGCCGCACCCGCACCGACGCGAAGGGCTTGGCTGCCGGTCCGCTTGGCAACACATTTTTCGGCGAGCACCGCGCCCAAAATCGTCCCGAGCAAAAGCGCCGGAATCGAGAGGAACATTCCAACCACCGCTCCGCTTGTGGCACCTGCCATGCCCCAACTTGCTACCACCGAACAGTCTGGTTCCAACAATGGTGCAGCCAATATCCCCAATCACAGACAGGAGCCAAAAGGCCACGATCCAGCCCACCACGAGCCAGGTCAATGTGTCAGGCAACAACCACTTTTGCAGCAGCACCCCCAGCAGGATCAGAGTCATCCCCGGCACCAACGGCACGACCGAGCCAACCAATCCCATCACCATCAGAATGAGGGCGAGGCTCCAGTTCTATTTA
Source organism: Verrucomicrobiota bacterium (assembly GCA_041691855.1). Classification (GTDB taxonomy): domain Bacteria; phylum Verrucomicrobiota; class Verrucomicrobiia; order Opitutales; family Opitutaceae; genus Lacunisphaera. Next base: position 5,328 of record JBEPTW010000099.1, read on the forward strand.
AACCCCTCTATTGCGCGGGAACCAATGACTATCCGTTGCGACGGACTATCCCGGAAAACAAATTGCCGGCATGCCTCGCACCCCGGGTTTGCACGCAAACAAACTTCCGGAGAGCGGATAACGATTCAAGTCGCGCCGGCTCATCGTTTCGCGCGCCGTCGTGACGTAGAGCGTATCAAGTTTCACTCCGCCGAAGGTACAATCCGTCGCGCGCGGCACCGGAAGACTCAACACTCTCTCCACTTTTCCAGTCGGATCATGGCGCCAGATCTGGCCGAGCCCGACGATGCAGCTCCACACAAACCCCTCTCGATCGACGGTCATCCCATCGGGAAATCCGCCCGACTTCGGACCGACCCGCGCAAACACGCGCCGCCGTGACAGTGTCCCGCGACGTAAATTGAAATCGTACGCGTAAATCACATACCGAAAACTCTCGGTGTGATAGAAGGTTTTCCCGTCCGGACTCCACCCGCAACCATTCGAGCACACCACCTTGGATCGCATCGTCCGGATTTTCCATTCGGGATCGATCCGAAACAGATGACCGGAGGGCGACTTCCATTTTACCGCATTCATCGTACCGGCCCAAAAATTTCCGAGCGGATCGCATTTGCCGTCGTTGAAGCGATTGTTCGGCAGACGAGCATCCACCGCTCCGATTCGTTCCAGCTGATTCGTGTCGGGATCGAATAATGCAAAACTTTTTTTCAAGGTGAGCAGCAAACCGCCGCTTTTCCTGAACGTGAAGCCGGTTACAATTTCCGGCAGAGGAAAACTCTCATTGCGACGGCTCGACGGATCGAATCGATGTAGTTTTTGTTTTTGAATGTCTATCCAGTAAAGGCGTTTTTGCTTCGCGTGCCAGAGAGGCGATTCGCCCACCGTCGCAGTGTGACGCAGGACACATTCGGGAACGCATGCAGAATCAAACGAACGAGACATTTGGTTTCACGGTTAAGTCCCCACTCCCATCCCTGCGGCTATTTCATCCGCTCAATCAGATGGTCTGCCACCCGCAGCGCGTTGGCGATGATCGTGAGTGACGGATTAACCGCGCCACACGAAGGGAAAAACGAGCCATCGACCACGTAGAGATTGTCGACGTCGTGCGTGCGGCAATTGAGATCCAGCACGGATTGCGCGGGATCGGTGCCGAAGCGACAGGTTCCGTTTTGGTGGCCCACTCCCTCCAACGAAATTCGTTTTTTGAAGTAGGCGTGCAAATCGACGACGTGCTCAAGCGCATCGATTTTCTTCAACCCCTCCGTCCAGCGCGACATCAGGCGCTGAAATGATTCCGTGTTGTTTGGGGTGTATTCCAACCGGATCGCGCCATCGACGATTCGGACGCGATTGTCGGGACTCGCCAGATCCTCAGTGGTGAGCCACCATGGAACCGCGTGGGTTTTCATGCGTTTGAGTACGAAATCGGGTGTCATCGGCGGTGCGTCCCCTTCCATCATTTCGTACTGGAACGAACCGATCGGCTGGATGTTGCCCATGGGGAAAGCATAGTCCTTCTCGCCGAAATAAAAATCGTTCAGCGAAAAGGTCTTCATGTAACGGCTCGGATTCGGCGAGCGCGTGATGGCAAGGATTGCGCCTGACTGGTGAAACATGAAATTGCGCCCGACAAGATCCGAACTGTTCGCAAGTCCGCGCGGGTGCTGGTCGCACGCACTTTTCAGGAGCAACGCAGCCGAATTGATCGCGCCGCAGCACACCGCGACGATGTCCGCGGTGAATCGCTGGGGCGTTTGCGCGCCATTCAATTCCACCTCGACACTCTCGATCGCACGTCCCGAGGCATTCGTGATGAGCTTGGTGACTTTCGCCTGGGTCAACAGCATGACGTTGGAACGGTGCATCACCGGACGCACGCAATCGACGTCGGCGTCCGCCTTGCCGTCGACGAGACAAGGATAACCGTCGCAGGTGTCACAGCGGATACAGGCGCTTTCGACCATGTTCGCCTCGTTTAGCTTGAGTCCGAGCGGCGTCGGAAAAGGTTTAAAGCCCAGCGTCCGCACTTCTTCCTCGATCTCCTGCATGCGCGGCTCGCTGGAAACTGCGGGGAAGGGAAACTCCTGACTGCGTCGTGGTTCGGTCGGATCAATTCCGCCGCGGCCGTGCACACTGAACAGGCGCTCTGCGCGGCAATAGTAGGGCTCGAACTCATCGTATTTCACCGGCCACTCCGGGGAAATTCCTCCGCGATGTTCCAGCCGTTCAAAATCCTCGGCGCGCAAACGGAAGAGCGCCGCTCCGTAGACCTTGGTGTTGCCGCCGACCCAGTAGCCGGTGCCCGGATGCAAGGGTTTGCCCTCCTTATCGCTCCACACTTCCTGAGTGTGGTAACGGTTTTCGAGAAACACGCTCTTCGTGTCCCAGTTGGCTTTTTCCGTCGGGAGAAAAGCACCGCGCTCGAGCACTAATATCTTTTTGCCCGCGAGCGCGAGTTGATGAGCGAGAGTTCCGCCTCCTGCTCCAGTGCCGATGATGATGACGTCGTAGTGAGTATTCAAAGTGGTTGGTTTGGAACGAACGTTTGCGGAAATGGAAATCATTGTAGGCTGCTGCGACGGTTCATCCCAAACAGCCTCCCCGATATGGACAACCATTACACCCTTTAGGTCGCGACAATCGTAGTTGGCGGGAAATAATCTCGCCCAACCTTCACCCGTCTGCGGAATCATTCGCTTCCGCTGTCGAGTGAGTTAAATCGGTGGAGAACCTTTTTGCGCCGCATCTGTCGTTAAAACATGAACGATGCTGCACAGCTTTTACCGCGTAATGCGCGGCCATTTTGACCAGGACACTTCGTCTTATGCCGGAAAATAAAAACGGAGTTCGCTCTATCTTAATCGCCCTTTGCCTGACGGCACTAGCGGTCATTCTGTGGAAAATCAGCGACGTGGTGACAGTCGCCTTCGGCGGAGTCGTGGGCGCGGCGGTGTTGCGCGGACTCGCCATCCCCTTGTCGCACCGCACCAAACTTTCGGAGAATTGGTCGATCACGATCGTCCTGGTGGGATTGATCGCGGTGTTCAGCTTAACCAGTTACCTATTCGGCCGCCAGATTGCCCATCAAGCCAACGAGCTTGAACGCCTCATTCCCCAAGCCGTCCATGACATCACAACCTCGTTGCAAAAATCGAAACTCGGGAGCGCATTTGTCGAGCGCGTGAAACAGTCAGCAGGCGACTCTGCTGTGCTTTCGCACGTGGGATTGGCCGCCGGCGCACTGGTGGGCGGGATCGCGGACGCTTTGTTGATCTTTTTCCTCAGCATCTATTTTGCGTACAATCCGCGGGAATATCTCGATGGCTTTCTCCGGTTGGTTCCGCCACGACGCCGGCGGCAAGTCGAGTCTGCGTTAGTCGATTCCGGCGAAGCGTTGTTGAAATGGTTGCGCGCCCAACTTTCGGCGATGGTGCTGATCGGGCTGCTGGTCGGCGTCGGCATGGCGTGTCTCGGTTTGCCGCTGGCGTTGCTGCTCGGCGTCGTCGCGGGGCTGCTGGAGTTCGTGCCGGTGGTGGGTGCCATCCTGTTCACCATTCCGGGCGTGCTCGTCGCTTTCACCCAGGGCCCCGAGACCGCACTGTACGCGTTGCTGATTTACGTCGCCGTCCAGCAACTCGAAAGCAATATTGTGATTCCGCTCTTGCAGCGTTGGGCGGTCCGTCTGCCGCCAGCCATCACGCTTCTGTCGGTCGTGATTGGGGGCATCCTGCTCGGCGCGCCGGGTGTCGTGTTCGCCACTCCTCTCGCCGTCGTCGCCATGATGCTCGTTAAACATTTATACATGGAGGACACGCTGGAGCACCGTCATCGCAGGACCGCGTAAATAAAAAACGGGAGTATTCCCTGTCTCGAATTTCGCGAATCAGGACTATTTTTTCGTCATGCGCTTAAATATAAAACAACCCTGCGGTCGTAAACCTGGCACCGAGGACGGCGAATTCGGACACATCAAGGACGCGAAATCCCATCGCGCCGCATCTGGTTCGTCTCGACGGCTCCAATCGGACTTGGCGCTGCAACAGGGATCATGACGCCTGAAAATGGTAATGATACTTTCCATCCACGAATTTCCCGTGGTCCACCGCCGGGACAAATTGAGCTCCCCCCTTCAATGCTTCACTGATTGGCAGCACGAGCGACTTCGGTAATTCGCCATCAGGAGTCAAGGTCACTCCGGTGACGGTCCCGCCGGCCGATATATCAATGGTGGCATCGAACCGCTTGGCTCCCAGTTGCGTGAGCTTCGTCGCACTGAGCGGGTCGCCAATCAACCGGGGTTCACACTTGTCTGTCGCATGTAGGGCTGGCTGGACCGCTTTCCAATAATACAGCTCAGCGGCCCAAGCTTCCGTGTTATTCGGATCGAGCAGGTTGAGGAGCGCATCGAATTCTCCCATGATTTTCTTCGTATCCTCTGTGCTATCACCCTTGCCCAGAAACAGCGGCACCCCATTGCAGTTCGTCACCACCATGCCATAGCCGATCCCCGGGGCAAGCCCTCCGATCGCGGACATGTTTGATTCTTCATTTAAGCGAGCCACCAAGTAGGGCACCTTGGTCTCCGTCGCCATGTTGATTTGCTCAACGGTAGAATTGTTCACTCCGAACATGAGGCCCTCCACCAAGCTTGGATGCGCTCGCTGAAATGACGGCCATGCCGTTTCAGATTGCCGTAACATTTCCCAGGAATTGCCCTCACTCGTGCTGGCAAAATAGAGAATGTAGAAGCGCGGCTCACGGGTCCCCTTCAGGTCGGCTCTCACCAGTTTCGCGTCCTGTCTTTGCAACACATGATCATAGATCTCGCTGCCAATTTGGGTGGTCGATTTTGCCCAGTCGGCCGCCGGTTCCGGAACGGAACGCAGCTGCTCGGAAAAACGAACACAGTCCTGCGGGCTCAGCGTATTTAACGGTATTAACGTACGCCCGTGCCCCGCGAGACTGAACAAAGCAAGCGGCCCGATAACCTCAGCAGGTTCGCCTTCAAACTTGGCTCCCTTGACATCGGACCATCGCTCCGACCGGGCAAATCCCGTGGTCGATAAGCAGCAACCGATCGCAATCAAGACGCAATCCTTCACGTAAGCAGACAGTGTTTTCATTGGGGTAATTTTCACCGGAATGGAAACAGGAATTGTTTGCCCAAGGCAATAGTGGAGCAACGCCGGTGGCCTGATTTGAAGGACCCCGATTTCCTCCTCGGGTTCTTGCAATCCCCGTTGCCTCCGCCACCCCTGTTGTTTTTCCGCACTCATTTCCGCGCCGAGCATTGGCGTGCATAACTATTCTTCCCGTGTTCTGCGCGCTCAGATATTTTTCTCAAACCCGGACGCCGACCATCGATGGCAACTCCCCTCCGTATTGCGTATCTAAAAATGCATATTCGGGCGGAAAGGTTTGCGCTGCCGGCGCCCGGCATGGTTGAAAGCACTCATGACATTCTCTACCCTCGGACGTCGATGGACTTTTACTGCTTTCTCGGTGTGGCGTGGTCACCAACCGATCCGTCGGTTGACCCTCGGTGCCGCAGCGGTCCGGTTATTGGCCTGCGCGTTTTTATCGGCGGCGACCGGGTTCGCCCAGAAACCCCAGCAATCGGTTTTTGATGTGCTCGCGTATGGCGCCAAAGGCGATGGCGTGACGGTGGACACGGCAGCGCTGCAGCGAGCCGTCGATGCCTGCGCCGAGGCAGGCGGCGGCCGCGTGTATGTCCACGGCGGTGCGTTTATCACCGGCACCATCGAACTGAAATCGAACGTCTCGTTGTATATCGAAAACGGTTCTTCCTTGGTCAGCATTTTCGGCACGGAGCAAAAGCTCCATCGCGCCCTGCTCTTGGCCGAAGACCAGCACAATGTCGTGATCGAAGGCCATGGTGAAATCATCGGATACGGTGGCAAAGGTCCCCGTCCCACGGATAAAGCCAACGGTGCGGATGATCGTCCCTTCGTTCTCCTCTTTGAACGCTGTAAGGATGTGAAAGTCGAAGGCGTCACCGTTCGAAATAGTGCTAATTGGACTTGTCGCTTCAATGACTGCAGCGATCTCGTCTTCTCTCAAATTCGCGTGATCAGCCGGGTCGAACCTAACAATGACGGCCTCGATCTGTCCGATTGTTCAAATGTTCTGGTCACCGGATCTTATTTCGATTGCGGCGACGATGGCATTTGCCCCAAGAGCTATAAGCCAGCGGGTTGCCACAATATCATTATCACAAACTGTCAGATAAAATCGGAATCGAACGGAATCAAATTCGGCACGAAATCGAAAGGCTCGTTCACCGATATCTCCATTTCGAACTGCGTGATCCGTGACACCCGGTTGTCGGGCATCGCCCTTGAAGCCGCAGACGGCGGTACGATTGAGCGGATTAACCTATCGAACATCACAATGCACAATGTGAACGGCAGTATTTTCCTGTGCACCGAGCAGCGCGACAAGAACGCCGGTCCCGGGCATATCAAGGATGTACTCATCAGTAATGTGCTGGCAGATGGCGTTGGTGAATGGAAACCGGACACCAGCGTCTGGTATTTCAAGGTGCCGTTTGATCAGCGAATCGGTTGCGTGATCAGTGGAATGCCCGATTCGGTGATCGAAAATGTCGTGATTGATAATATGCGTTTTGTTTTCCACGGCGGCGGCACGCTCGAAGATGCCGCAATCGTACCTCCGGAAAAGCGGAATATTTATCCGGAGTTCAACATGTACGGCATCACCCCGGCCTATGGTTTCTGGATGCGGCACGTGAAAAACATTAAATTCCACCGCGTGACGGCCGATTATATAAATACGGATGCCCGTCCGGCCTTCGTCTTGGACGATGCTGAAGGCGTCGAGATCATGGGCTTCGATGCGCTCACTTCGGCGAAAGCCTCCAGCGTCATCCGTTTGATTAATGGTCGCGACATATCTATCTCGAACTGCTTTCCTCGGACCTCCGAGACGCCTTACCTTGCCGTCGAAGGCGCCGCTTCGAAGAATGTTGTGATGCTCAACAATAATTTCTCGCGGATCAAGACGCCGAGCTTGGTCGCCCCGGAAGCGAAGACGGCGTTAAAATAGTCCCCGCTGATGTTCCGGAACGGCTGCGGGCAATGCGGCGGCCGTTCCTTGCGCAATGCGGCCACAGTTGGCACCCGCATCGCTTGTCGTCATGAAAGCAAAAACACGCCAGGTCTGCTATGGGACTTTCGATAGAAGCGTATTCGTTGCCCTTTGGCCCGAATGGGAGAGCAGCCAGCGGCGGGCAAATTGGCTGGCAGAGGCCGGCTGGCCCATGTCCAGCCGTGCACTCAGCCAGCCATTGGAAACCGAGCAACTCTGCTTGAGCGCTGCGGCCAAAAGTGACTTTTCGGGATGGGATTTCTTTGTCGATAGATTTTCCAGATCGATCTTCGCTGCCTTGGCCAGAGCCTGGAGTTTTTCCTCCCACGCGCGCGCACGCTCGGCCTGCAATTCTTCCGGTTCCAAACCACCAAACCGTGCTCCGTCCAAATCGGCACCCCGCTCCGCCGCCTTCTCGCGCATTTCCTTTTTAAACTCCCGACCACCCACACACCACCCGCGGCTGAGCTTTTCCGCCACCAGTTCCTTTTTCTTTCCGGGATCGGTGGCCAGAAATTCCAGATAATCCCCATACTTCTTCCATCCAGCCCGGGTGTCCGACAAGCCGCCGGCTTCACCCAGAACGACAGCTGACTCCAGCCATTGAGGGCGGGCTTTATCCGTCCAACGGGGAAGACTGCTCCACGGATAGTCCACCGCTTGGTCCGGCGTCACCAGCCCGGCCCTCACCGGATTGAGGTGGATATAATGACAGACTTGCCCGAAGGCGGCACCCGGCTCCAGCAGGATGGCCTTGTAACGACCTTGAAAAGGCCGGCCGATCAGGCGGCGCAGACCATTGTATCGTCGAATCCACGTCCCTTGCAGCCACTTCATACCCTCACTCAAATTCGGCTCGGTCAACTCCACCGCCAGATGAAAATGATTGCTCATCACCACATACGCGTGAATCCGCCAGCCATACTGCGTTGCCGCCTCGCCCAAGGTTCGCACAAACGCCTCCGCTGCACCTGCCCCGTTGAATAGATTCCGCCGGTAGTTCCCCCGGTTAATCACATGGTAACAGGCTCCAGCGTATTCGATGCGCAATGGTCGGGACATCGCTCGATTCCAATCACTCAGTCCACTTTGTCAAGAGTCAAGACATGACGTCTTCGGCTTGGCATTGCGGACCTTAAATGCACGTTGCTGAGAAGCGCAGAGACAATTCAATAGTAGCACCTAGCGGCTGACCCCCTCGGATTGACCGCCCAGCGAATCGTAATCGTAAGACATGCCGAAGACGTCTTCGGCTCGATGCGATGTCTTTAGCTCGATCCAACCACACACCACAAAATTTGACCCCTTCGATTCGCCCTTTGTCAAGAGTCAAGACATGACGTCTTCGGCTTGGCCTCGATTCCAATCACTCAGTCCGCTTTGTCAAGAGTCAAGACATGACGTCTTCGGCTTGGCTCTATCGCAAAAACCGGGACAACTTTGCCCTTACGACGCGAGCGTGGTTAAAAACC
>JBEPTW010000100.1:0-13908 GCA_041691855.1 Verrucomicrobiota bacterium
GTGACGGAAGCGCGGAAGTTCCTCGGAACGCCGGGAACCTGTACAAGCGCACTGCGGGAGGCGAAGATGTATTTCTTATCGAAAACGTTGTCGATGTTCAGCTGATAGGTGAGCAATTTGGTTTCATAGGCGATGCTCATGTCTGTCGTTACTTGTGACGGCAGGTAACCGTAGAAAACCTGGCTGCCCGAGTTGTCGTCGATCGCGCGTTTGCTAAGGTAACTGCTGCCGGCGCTGACCGAGAGGCCATTCAACGTGGAATCGGTGAACTTATAGCGACCCCAGATGGCGAACGTGTGTTGGGCGACGTTGTTGACGGGAATCGTCGAGTGAACCTTGCCATCGCCCGGCTGGACGATCTGGTTCCATGGCGCAGCCAAGGCGATATTGGCGCTGAAATCCGCGAATGAGCCGATCACGTCGAAATTCTTGTTCACCGAGAAGGTGAAGTCGCCGTCAAAGCCGCGCGAGGTTTCGCCGCCGACCACGACATTGGACGGGGGATTCGTCTGCGGGAAGGCGGGAACGATGTTGTTGAACTGCACGACGTCGAAGTGCGCCATGTTGAATGTCAGGCGGCCATTGAGCCAGGTGCTCTTGAGACCGATTTCTTTTTGTTCGCCCTGCGAAGGAGCGAGCAGTCCGCCGACGCCGGCAGCAGTAGTGCCGAAACCGTTGAAAGCGAAATTCTTTGAATCGCCGTAAAACAACGACACATGGGGAAGCGGCTTCACGAGCAATCCGTATTGCACGAGGTTTTTATAGGCGACTGAGTCTGGGAATACGTTGCTATCCGCGGTCGCCAAGCCGGTGACTTGGTTGAAATTATTTTGCACGCGTGAGCTCTCGAAGCGGCTGCGGGAAACGCCGAAGTTGGCGATCACCCGATTTTGCAGGAAGCTGGCCGTCTCCAAGGCAAAGAGCTTGGCGAAGTTTTGGGTGGTGTGATTGTTCGTGACCGGCGGCTGGTTGAAATTAACCGAGACGGTGCCGGGAAATTTTGGATTGAACGGATCGATTTGGCTGCTGGTGGCAGTGCTGGCGCCGCCATTGCTGTAGGTTCGCGTGTCTTCTGGATAGTCGACGAGCACGGCGCCCACGATGAGATTGTGGTTAACCGGGCCGGTGGCGAAAGTGAAGGCGTAGTCGTTCTGGAGTTCGCGACGCGGCTGATAGTCGCCGTTGACTGCAGTGGTGCCGCGATTCAGCAGCGTACCAGGCGTGTAGGTCGCAGGAATCTGATAGCCGGGCACTGAGACAGTGACGCCGTTGATGACCTGGGTGGTATTGACCGTGGCGAGAATGGATTCTACGCGGCGTTGCGTGTCCTTGGAGTCGAACGCGGCAAGACGAATAGCAACCCAGTCAGCGGGACGGGTGGTGAACTGGCCCCACAAGCGATAGTAGGAATCTTTGCGCCAGTTGTTTGGTTTGTCTTCGCCGTCGAAATTGGTGTCGGTGGGCACTGCGGCGATTTTGTTGGTGCGGCCATCCAGCGGGATGCCGTTGTAGGCGGAATATTTGGAACTGAATTTCTCGAATTTGACCCACATCTGGGTGTCTTTGTTGAAGTCATAGCTCAACATCGGCAAAATCGCGGTGCGCTTTTCGTAAGTGTGGTCGTAGTAACCATCGGAGTCCTGAGCTGACACGAGCAAGCGGTAGGCGAGCTTTTTGTCGGCTGTGATCGGGCCGCCCACATCGAGGTCGGCGCGATTGGCGTCATACTGACCGACCTGTAGGGTCAAGCTGCCGACATTATAAGAGGTGGGGCTTTTCGAGACTTTGTTGATGACGCCGCCGACCGTGTTGGCCTGATTCGCGATGAAGATCGCGGCCGGACCCTTGATGATTTCCACGTGGTCGATCAGGTTGAGGTCCGTGTTCTTGTCCGTTTGCGTACGAAAACCGTCCACATAATCGCCTTCACCGACGAAGCCGCGGATCATGTAGCGATCGACAGACCATGAAATGGTGCCGGTTTGGGCACCGCCGACGTACGTCAGGGCCTTGGCCAAGATCGTGGGGCTCGCACTATCGATGAAAAGTTTGTTCATCACGACGACCGATTGCGCGAGATCTTCGAGATTCACGCCGATGCGCGTCGTGCTGAGAGCCTGCTTGCCCATTAGGCTGTCGTCTTTCTCCCCGGAGACTTTGAATTCCGGCAGTTTTACCGCTTCCCCGGTGGGTGCGGCATCTGAGGCGTTGGATGCAGGAGCGGTGGATGTATTATTCTGGGCGCGGCCGATTACGAGGCAGCTGGCCGCCAGCAACGAGGAGGCTAGCAGGCGATAACAATTAGGTGCTTTCATTGGAGCTTGGGTTTGGGTGATGAACATGGCGCCCCCCATGTATGGAGAGGGGGCACCCCCACTTGGACGGTTGGCGCGTGAAAACTCTCTAAAGAAATTTTCCGATTATTTAGCGCGGGAGAGCAGGTCTGATTTGGCGACCTTTTTAGCCGCAATAATACAGTAGGAATGAGGTGGAATCTGCCCTCTCGTTCATTTGCGTCCTTCCGGTTAAAACAGGCTCCATCCACTCTGGACTGGAGCGGCAGCAACCCCGCTGCCGACGTTCGGCGTAGTCACGGGCCTCCGTGCCCGTGGATATTCCTGATCCGGGACGACCCGCGGCCCACGGCTACTGCGCGAGCTTCAATCTGATTTCGTTTTGATCACGCTCGGTCACGATACCGAAATCCGATTCGAGCAAACGCACGAATTCCTCGTAATCGCCGGCCGGAAACGTGCCGCCAAACCGACGGGAAGCCAACCGTGGATCCGCGATCACCAATTTGCGCCGGTTGTAGCGGTTGAATTCCGCCACTATGTCTGCCAACGGGGTGGCGACGAATTCCAAGCGGTGGGACTGCCACGCAAGGGCCTGACTAATTTCAGCCGGCGCGACCGGGACCACCTTCGCCAACTCTTGATTGCTGCCGACGGCAATATAGGCGCGCTGGCCGGCAACGAGGACGGACTCATATCCGTCGCTGGCGGAAGAGGCGGGCAATCGCGATTTGCCCGCGACGCGGTCGTCGACCCGTACCTTGCCTTCGGTCACAACCACTTCCACCGCTCCTGGGCGCTGACGGACATCGAAGGCCGTGCCGACCGCGCGCACATCGATTGCCCCGGTAGAGACGATGAATGGACGGGCAGGATTTTTTGCCACTTTGAAATTCGCCTCGCCACGCAACAATTTTACCCGTCGTTCGGCCGCGTTAAATCGCACGACGACGGCGCTGTCGGTGTTGAGTAATAACGTCGAGCCGTCGGGCAGCGGCAGGCTGCGAATCACGCCCATCTCGGTGGAGGCGGTGAGGGTGTAATCGTTGGCCGGAGGTGTCGCGGGTTCAGCGAGGTAAAAGAACAACCCTACGGACGCGGCCGCAGCGAGCCACAGCAGCGGCGTGCCGCGGTGCTTGGTTAACTCAATGGTTTCAATGGTGACCGGAGTGGAAGGTACCGGGGAGGCCGTGAACGCGATAAGTTTTTCGCGGGCGCGTCCGATGAGATTCCACGTTTCCTCCAACTCGGCATAAATGGCGGCACGTTGCTCGCTGGCTTGAATCCAGTGATCGAATTCCTCCTGCTGTGCCGGGCTTAACCCATGATCGTGCAGCACGAGCCAGTTGGCGGCTTGCTTTTCGATCGTGCTGACGGAGTTCGAGTCGTCGGAAATGTCGTGGCGGTCAGGAGGCATGGAGGCCTCCCTTCAGCACGCCGCGGGCGAGCAGATATTTGCGACAGCGCAACACGCCGATGGCCAGTTGGGCATTCACAGTATGCTCGGAAATGCCGAGGGAATGCGCGATTTCCCGATGGGACTGGCCCTGTAGCCGGCGCATCGTAAGAATCTGGCGGCAACGGTCCGGCAAGGATCGGATCGCGTCGGTGAGAATAGTGAGTTCCTGGTCATGGCACGCTTGTTCGGCCGCATCAGGGCCCTCTTCTAAGACGGACAACTGCTCGATTTCAGCTAAGGCCTCGATGGAAATAATTTTCTTTCGGCGAAAAAAATCGATGGCTGCGTTGCGCGCCGTGGCGAAAAGATAAGCTTTGGGATGATTGACCGTGCCGGCGTCGCGGGCCCTCAGCAGTCGCGCGTAGGCGTCTTGGACCAAGTCGTCGATATCCTGCACCATCGGGAAAGCTCCTCGCAAATAAGCGCGCAAGGCTGCCTCGTGCGGTTGGACTTCCTCCGCGAACCAACGGGATTGATCAGGGTTTTGCAACTTCACGACGAAAGGGGTACTTGGCGACCCCAGTTCATCGGGGAAGCCGAGGCGCCTTGTCGAGGTTATTGTCGCGGGAATGGCTCGGCATGGGTTGGCCATAGTCGGGAGTGACGTCGAAGTGTGGCTGCCTTGTTTCCTGGTCCAAGCTCGGAACGACAAGCGATTTGACCATGACTGAAAACGTGTCCTTGTTCCGCTCCGAGACCCTCTGCTTTCCAAGCGTCACATGCCGACCAGCCCAATTTCGCCACCAGATCGCCGCTCGTTGGGAAAACGTGGCTGTTTTCGAATGGGCCTTGCGGCGGAGCTGGCGCTTTTCCGCCAGCCCAAGGTGATTCTGGCGGCGCTCGCGATTATTTTTGTTCCGTCGCTTTATGTCCTGATCTACGTGAGCAGCGTGTGGGACCCGTACGGCAACTTGCGGCAGCTTCGAGCCGCACTCGTCAATGAGGACGTTCCAGTTCTGTACGCCGGACGCGAAATCAATCTCGGTGCGGAAGTCACCGCCACCTTGGAAAAGGAGAAACCGTTTGGCTTCGTGCGCTACGCCACGCCCGCGTTGGCACGGCAGGCAGTACGCGACGGCGAGGTGTTTTTTGCGCTGACCATCCCGGCAGATTTTAGTCGCAGTGCGTTGGGCGGCACGCAGCCAGCACCAATTAATCTCGTGGTATCCGAAGGCGGAAACTATACGGCTGCCATTTTCAGCAAACGTTTTGGTTTGGAACTCGCTCACACGGTGAACGAAAAAATCGCCCGCGAACGTTGGGCGGCGTTGGTGGGAGGCGAAGCGGGCCAGTCGGACGCGGTCACGCTGCGCAGCGGACTGCAATCGCTGCAGGCCGGTGGCAAACAAGTGGCGGCAGGCGCGGCGCGCGTTCATGCTGGCGATGCCCGATTACGCGACGGCCTTGTTCGCGCGCAGGCAGGCGGAAAAAAGTTGGCGCAAGCCGCCGGGACATTGAGCGACGGAGCCAACCGGCTTACCGCAGGCATGAAACAGGTTGAAACCGCGGTGACTTCGATTCGCACGAGCCTGCCCGAGGACGCAAAACTGGGCGAACTCGCCGACGGGAGCCGCTTTCTCGCGCAAGGCGCGGCCCAACTCAAAGAAGGCCTCGGCCAACTCGAGGCAGGTGTCCCTCAACTCGAAGCCGGCGCTGCGGAGTTGCGGACGGGTGCGGCCAAGGTTCCGTTTTTTGGAGAAAAATTAGCGGCGGGAACAGACCGGCTGCGTGATGGCATTGGCGTTTTTTCTGACGGAATTTCCCGCGCAGCCAAAGGATCGGTCCAGCTTAACGACGGCATGATCCGTTTGGATTCGGCCGTCCAGCCGCTGAGCGCCGGATTGAGCCGACTGAACGTCGGTCTCACCACCTTGTCGGCGAAATTACCTCCGACAGATCAGCTGGATCTCTTCGATCATTCAATGGCGCAGCTCAGCGACGGCAGCGTTTCACTTTCCGCCGGTGTCGATCAACTGGCCGCTGGTGCTACTCAACTCGAAACCGGTTCGCGCGAACTCGTCGCTGGGGCCGATCGATTGGCTGCCGGGTTGGATGAAGCCGCGACCCGCTTCGACGCCGGGTTTGGCCACGCCACCGCGGCGCTGCTGGCCGCGCCGGTAGTGGTGAACGTAGACGAAAGCATCGCTCCCGTGACAAACAATGGTCAGGCTTTCGCGCCCTATTTTTCCGCGCTGTCGCTCTGGATTGGCGCGGTGATGATGAGTTTTGTTTTTTATCTGCGACGACTCCCCGAATCCCAGCGATCGGCGGCGGCTCCGGTCAAGTGGTTCGCGAAAGCGGCGCCGCTTCTCGTCATGGGTGGGTTGCAGGCGGGCGTCTTGGTCGGCGTGTTGAAGCTGTTGCTTGCCTTTAATTTTTCCCATCCGTGGTCGGTCTTGCTCGCCGCGATGCTCGGCTCGGTGTGCTTTGTCAGTATTCTGCTCTGTTTAATGTCGATCCTCGGCGATGCCGGTCGGCTGCTGGCGGTGATTCTGTTGATTCTGCAGTTGGCGTCGTCGGGTGGGATTTATCCGATCGAGCTCTCGCCGGAGTTTTATCAAAAGGTTCACGGGTATCTACCGTTCACTCATCTCGTTCATCTTTTCCGCGCCACGATGTTCGATGCTTTTGATGGCCGCTGGGGCCACGCTGCGGGAGCGCTCGGAGGGTTCGCTGTGACGGCCGTGATCTTGTCGATGCTGTTTGCTCGGTGGAAATACGTCCCGAACGAAAGCTACGGACCGGCGGTTGAATTTTAGGCCTCGAAAATTGACCTGTAGCCGGGGTGGCCCGGGTTCGGTTTCCGACGCAGGGCCGGTGCATGCGCCGGCCTCGCGCGCGAAAAACGGCACGTCGCAAGCGACGGCCCTGCGCACCGGATCAGGGATGATCTTCTCCGGATTTAGAACCATCCGTGCTCATCCGTAAAATCCGCAGTCTCTGCGTTCTTCGCGTTTAATTCCGTCGGTTTATTTTCGCGTCTTTGTCACCTTTGCTCCCTTGGTGTAAATCCTCTTTCAGCGCTTCCGCTCTGTGGCGGTTTTGGAAAAAGCAGATCGAGCTTCGCGATGAACGCAGCGGGCGGTCTGACGAGCGTGAACTGCCGGTTGACAAACGCCTGATGGGTGAAACCCGTGGTGAGCAGCACGTCATCGCGCCGGATTTCGTATTCGAGCCGGATCAAAAAGGTGGGTCGCTTGCGCAGACTGGTGAAGATTTCGATCGGTTCGTCGTACAATGCCGGCCGATGAAGGGTGAGACCGAATTCCAACACTGGCAGCCGATAACCCATCGCCTCAAATTGGTGATACTCGAGGCCATGCTCGCGCAAAAGGGCCGTTCGCGCCAGATCCAGCCAGCGCGGATAGCATGCCTCGGCGACAAATCCCATCTGATTTGTTTCCGAGTAACGCGGCATCACCGCGAGTCGGGACGAAATAATGGGCGGTTGATTTGCAGACACGTTCACGCGGTCGGCGGAAATTTTTTGTCCAGCCACGAAACAAGATAAACGACGATATCGTCGATGGTCTGGACTCGCGCGATTTCGCTGTCCTCGATTTTCAAATTAAAAGCTTCCTCGAGCTCGAACATCAATTCCACCGCACCGAAGGAATCGACGCCGAGATCATCGGCTAATCGGGTCTCATTGTTGATTTTTGCGGCATCAACGGAAAATTTCTGCGCGACGATCGCGATGACTTTTTGCTGAATTTCTGGGGTGGTCACGGGAATCAGGTGGCTTGGGAAAATATCAGTGAGGCGTTGCAGTTGCCGAATCCAAACGAATTGGAAAGCACGTGTTGAAGGCGAGCCGGCCGGGCGTTTCCCGGCACATAGTCCAAGTCGCAGTCCGGATCAGGCTGGTCGAGATTGATGGTCGGCGGAATGACCTGGTCGCGCAGTGCCTGAATGCAAACGACGGCCTCGATCGCCCCGGCCGCGCCGATTGAATGGCCGATCATAGATTTGGTTGATGAAACGGGAATCTGGTAAGCGGCCGCGCCGAAGACTGTCTTGATCGCCTTGGTTTCGGCGGAATCGTTGGCCTTGGTGGAAGTGGCGTGGGCGTTGATGTAGTCGATGTGGGAAAGGCCGGCATCGGCCAGCGCAGCGGCCATCACGCGGGCCGCGTCTGTTCCTGCCGGATCGGGCATCACCATATGATGCGCACCGGAATTGCAGGCATAACCGGTGAGCTCGGCCAGAATCGGCGCACCCCGGGCGAGGGCGTGCTCGCGTTCCTCCAGCACCAAGATGCCGCCGCCTTCGCCCATCACAAAACCGTCGCGATTCCGCTCAAAAGGTCGCGAGGCAGCGGTCGGCTGCCCGTTGTTTTTCGAAAGAACACGCATCGCGCAATAGGCGCTGAAGTTGAAACGGGTGAGGGGAGCTTCCACGCCTCCGGTCAGGCACACGTCGATTTCGCCGCACTGGATTTTGCGGAACGCCTCGCCAATCGCATGAGCGCCCGAAGCGCAGGCGGTCGATATCACCATGTTTGGTCCCTTGAATCCGTAGCGAATGGCGATCTGGCTGGCGACGGCGTTCGGGCTGACGCGAGGAACCGAAATCGGATTGGTGCGCATAAAACCGCGCTCGAAAGTGTTGAGGATCTGTTCCTCGTGAAAAAGTTGGCCGCCGAGCCCTGACCCGACGATCACGCCCACTCGCTCGACCTTCTCGGGAGTAAGATTCAGAGCGCTTTGGGTGAGCGCCATTTGTGTTCCCGCCAGTCCGAAATGCACAAAGCGATCCACCCGCTTGGCGACCTCTTCCGTCATGTAACCCATCGGATCGAACCCGCGAACTTGTCCTCCAATTTTTACGGCGAACTCGTCCGTGGCGAAGGCATCGACTCGGGAAATTCCTGAGCGTCCCTCCAAGTTGGCCCGCCAAAAAGCTTCCACGCCGACGCCGTTCGCCGCGACCACACCCAAGCCCGTGACGACAACGCGCCGGCGGATCATCGACCCGATTTTTTGCGGCATGGGAATTTCGACGGTGTTTTCAAGTTTGGACGGCCTTTGGGTAGACTGCACCGTCCGATGCGACAAGGATGATTGGAGTGAAATGGAATGGAGCCTCGGCCGGTCCACCAAAACTCCCGCAGTATTCGTGGGGGTCGGAGTATTTTTAAACCGCCCAATTCCTTGTTTAACGCCACTCTGAGGGGAGCGAAGAATCCACGTGCCCGCTGGTGGCATCACGTTCGCTGCCGTGGAGGTAATTCCAACCTGCTGGCTGGAATTCACTTCGTTCAGAATGACAAACGAGTTTGAAGACACGCCTGAGTAATTTCCGTCTCCGGCGACCGCAGTTCACTCGTGATCGAATTCCTCTTTTTCACTGGCCGAACAACTCAGGTAGGGGATGGAGCGATCCTTTTAATAAGCCTTGATGGGTTCAAGCTGACGCGGCGAATAAGATCGCACCGGTCAGACTGATTTTATAGTTCTCGGTCGTCGACCAGACAAAAATTGGGGCCAGTTTTGTCGGTTGTCAGAGAAAATGTGGATGCCAACTCTATTTCCGACGCTCTCGGTTCACGCCGGCACCAAGGTCAACACTTCGCAATCAGCCACCCAGCGCGGCTAACAAAAATGCCGTGCCTCAATCGCTCAAAGTCCTGATCGTCGAAGATAGCAGCACCGAAGCGGAACTGTTGGTGCAGGAACTTCGGAATGCGGGCTACGAACCGGAATGGCACCGGGTAGACACTGAAGCGGAATACCTCGATCGGCTTCAGGAGGGAATTAATTTGGTGTTGTCCGACTATGAGTTGCCGCAAATGAGCGGACTTCGCGCATTGGAGTTGCTGAAACAAGGCGGGTTGGATGTGCCTTTTATCCTGGTATCGAGTACCGCCGGGGAGGAGGTCGCCGTGACTTCTATGAAGCTGGGCGCAACCGATTATCTTTTCAGAAACCGTTTGGCGAATCTGGGCCAGTCGGTTTCACAGGCGTTGGAAGCGACGCGGGCAAGAGCGGAACGGAGGCGTTTTGAACAGCGATTGCTTTTGCAAAGCACGGCGCTCGACACGGCGGCGAATGCGGTGGTCATCACCGACGCTTCGGGGAGGGTGGTTTGGGCGAACCCGGCATTCACCGCACAAAGCGGATACACGATGGGGGAGATTGTGGGCCAGGATCTAAGGTTGCTCAAATCAGGCCGGCATGAGCCCGAATTCTACCGCCAGCTGTGGGCAACTGTCGTGGCCGGGAAAACGTGGCGGGGTGATGTCACCAATCGCCGCAAAGATGGCACGCTCTACGTGGACGAACACACCATCACTCCGGTTCGATCGAAGGAGGGCGTGGTCACCCATTTTGTGACAATCATGAATGATGTGACTGAACGGCGGCTTGCCGAGGACGCGCTGACGGCGGCGCACGTCCAGTTGCGGAGTCTGCTTGATCACAGCCCAGCCGTTCTTTTTGCGCTGAGGGTGGAGGGCGTAAGGGTAACTCCTCTTTTTTCCAGTGAGAATATAACCCGCCTGTTGGGTTTCAAAGTAGCGGAAACCTTGAGCACGGATTGGTGGTTGGATGTGCTCCATCCTGACGACCGGGACCGCGCGATTGCGAGCATTTCACGGGCGCTCCACGAGGGCGTCAGTCGCACGGAATATCGCGTGCGGCACAAGGACGGCAGCTATCGTTGGGTGGAGGACAATCTGCGCCTCATCCGCAACGGGACAAATGCACCGGTTGAATTCGCCGGAGTCTGGACCGATATCACCGAGCGAAAACATGCGGAAGAGGCGTTCACCGAATCCGAGCGACGTTTGCGGGAAATGTTGGAAAATATCCACCTCATCGCGGTCACGCTGGACAAGAATGGAAGGGTCACGTTTTGCAATAATCATCTGTCACAAATCACCGGATGGCGGCGCGAGGAAGTTCTCGGGGCAGATTGGTTCGAGAAATTTCTCCTCGAATCAGACACCGTTACCCGAAAACTTTATTTTAAAACCGTCGAGGCCGGTGAATTTCCCCCGCATCACGACAACGCCATTAAAACCAAAACCGGTGAAATCCGGGAAGTGGCTTGGAATAACACCATGTTGCGAAATCCCGCGGGTAACATCATTGGAACGGCCAGCATCGGCGAGGATGCGACCGACCGGCGGCGGGCGGTGGAGGCGTTGTCCGCGAGCGAGGAGCGTTTCCGTCAGGTGGTCGAAAATATCCACGAGGTTTTTTGGATGACCGACGTGAAAAACAATGTGGTGCTGTATGTCAGCCCGGGTTACGAGACGATCTGGGGGCGCACTTGCGAGAGTTTGTACGCCTCCCGGAACATTTGGTTCGAAAGTATCCATGAGTTGGATCGTGATCGCGTCCAGCAGGCGGTGAGCAAGCGAATCCTGGAAAAATACGACGAGACTTATCGGATAATCCATGCCGACGGTACGGTGAGGTGGATCCATGACCGGGCTTTTCCGGTGCGGAGCGCCAACGGGGTGATGTCGCGAATGGTGGGCGTGGCGGAGGATGTCACGGAAAGGAAAAAGATGGAGGAGCTGTCGTTGCGCGGCCAAAGGCTGGAATGCATCGGCCTGCTTGCCTCTGGCATTGCCCATGATCTTAACAACGTTCTCGCGCCGATCAGCTTGGCGGTCCCCATGCTCAGGGTAAATGCCGCCGAAACCGGCGATCTTCGGATGTTGGATATGCTGGAGCAGTGCGCGGTGCGGGGCGCCGGGTTGGTGCAACAAATTTTGGGCTTTGTGCATGGGAGCGGCGGCGAGCCGCGCATCGTGCAGCTCAAACATTTGCTTAATGATATCATCGGGGTCGTCGGTGAAACCTTCCCGAAAGTGGTCATCTTCCAGAGCGAAATCCGGAACGCACTTTGGCCAATCCTGGCGAATCCGACGCAGATTCACCAGGTGCTCCTCAATCTCTGTGTCAATGCGCGTGATGCCATGCCACTGGGAGGAACACTTTCGCTGCGCGCAAAAAATCTGAGGCTCGACGAAGGAGCGGCGCTGGCGATGGCCGGGGCCAGTCCCGGTCCGTGGATCGTGCTCGAAGTTGAGGATACCGGCACGGGAATCCCGCCCGAGGTGCTGTTGCATATTTGGGAACCGTTTTTCACGACCAAACCACTGGGCGAAGGGACCGGACTCGGGCTTTCCACTGTGCGTGGAATTGTGGAGGCGCATCTCGGATTCGTCCGGGTATTGACCAAGCAGGGTCGGGGAACGCTATTCCAGATTTATTTGCCTGCGGAAGCCGGCGCGATCGTCACGGATACGCGGATCGATGATTCGTCGGGAGGCCGCGGACATGGGGAACTGATCTTGTTCGTCGACGACGAGGTGCTCATTCGTCACTCCGCCTGCTCGATGCTGACCCAAGCGGGTTACCGGATGCTCGCTGCCGCCGACGGAGTGGAAGCAATTAAACTTGTTCAATCACGCGGTTCCGAAATCGCGCTCATCATCACTGATCGCGATATGCCGATGGGCGGCGGCGTTGGGCTGGCCAAAGCTATTCGCAGGCAGGGTTGGACGATGAAAATTCTGTTGATCAGCGGCCTGAGCGATTCACGGGAAAAGGAAGAAACCTCCGGGGAATGGGCCGACGCATTTATTGCGAAGCCGTTCACTGCCCGTACTTTTAAACAAGGTCGAGCAACTTTTGAAAAGTGGCGTAGTTGCTACTTAGGGCGTGTCTGGTAAATAAACTATCGCCAATCAACTCTGCTCGGGCGCGTAGGGCCGTCGCTTGCGACGTGCCGTTTTTCGCGCGCGAGGCCGGCGCAAGCACCGGCCCTACAGCAAGCGACGCAAGTTATTTCCCAGACACGCCCTAGCGCAGTTTTTTACCGCCGCAACCCACCCTCAGCAGTTTAAAAAATATCGTAGCCGCATTATTGCAGCATTCGCGCGAAGGCGGCCGGCTGCGAGATGGAGCGTGGGCGACATCGCCCACGAGAGCACCGCAGCGGGGTCGCCGCCGGCTCCATCGGCATTGGGACGCAGGCGGCTAATTGTTACGCTCGTGGTCGCCTTACCAGTGGTCTGTCTGTCAGGATTGATCCTTCACATCGTCACCGTCAGAGAATACAATACCCCATCATGTCATCCTATACCCGTCGTGATTTTGCCAAACTCGCTTTGGTCATGCTGCCGGCCGCTGGCCTGCTGTCCTCGTTGAGCTCTGCGCGTGCCGCTGAAACATCGGCGCGTGGCAAGCCCAACTCTAAAGTCAAAGGCGTGCAGATCGGGCTCAATGTGCCCTACAGTTTCGGCAACCCGACGATGAGCGGCGATGAGATCATCAAGAACTGCACGATCCTCGGCGTCAGTGGAGTGGAACTGCGCGCCCAGCCGGTCGAAGCGTATCTCGGCTCGCCGGTGCCGATGGCGGTCGTGGCGCGAGGCTTGGCCGTCGACGCTAGCGACGCCAAAGCCAACGCCGCGAAGCTCCAGGCTTGGCGCCTCGGCGTCTCGATGGATCAGGTGAAACAGTTCCGAAAGAAGTTCGATGATGCCGGGATTTTGATCGAGATCCTCAAGGTCGACAACATCACGAAGATGTCCGACGAGGAGATCGATTACAGTTTCAACATGGCCAAGGTGCTGGGCGCGCGGGCCATCTCCACCGAAATTCCGCGCACGGACCACGCGGTGCCGGCGGAGCAGGCGCGGGTGAAGGACGAGATTGCGCGTCTCGGAAAATTTGCCGACAAGCACCAGTTCATGGTTGGCTACCACGGGCACACGCATTCGACGGAAGCGGATTTTGAAGCGGCCACTGCCGCGGCCAGGTATAATGGTATCAACCTGGACATCGGCCACTACGTCGCGGGCGGAAACGGCGATCCGGTGGAATTCATCAAAAAGCACCACGCCCGGATCACGCACGTGCACATCAAGGACAGAAAGAAGTGGGATCCGGTGGCGAAGAAGGAAGGCGAAAACACGCCGTTCGGCGAGGGCGACGCGCCGATCAAAGAAGTGCTGCGCCTGATCCGCGACCATAACTGGGTCATTCAAGCGACGATCGAATTTGAGTACAAAGTCCCGGAGGGCTCCACCCGCATGGCCGAAATCGCGAAGTGCGTGCAGTACTGCCGCGACGCCCTCGCCTAGCCCGCATATTTCATAGCCGGGTTGGTTTTTGCGCGGAACGTGCGGTCGGA
>JBEPTW010000101.1:0-13800 GCA_041691855.1 Verrucomicrobiota bacterium
TCATTTCCCACGACCGCTGGTTTCTCGATCGCGTGGCGACGCACATCATGGCGTTTGAAGGCGACAGCTATGTTCACTGGTACGCGGGCAATTATTCGGGATACCTCGAGGATTATCGGAAGCGCAAAGGTAAGGAAGCCGAGCAACCGCACCGGATCAAATACCGGAAGCTGACGCGATAGGGGAAAGCGAAGTCGCAACGCCGAGCGCGGCGTCAAATGGAGCCACGGCGACCCCGCCGTGGTTCGCGGGCGCACCGCAGCGGGGTCGCTGCGGCTCCGAGTTGGTAGTCTATCAATGATGACTGACGCCCCAATATTCCTTCAGCCGAACCGGATCGACCGGTGTGGAAAGATAAGGAAGCAACTGTTCCGGAGTTGATGCGGCCTGTCCGTTGTTTGCCTTGCTGAAGCTGCGCACTGCCTGACTTACTATTTTCCCGATCTGACTTACCCATCCTGTAACCGAACCTCCTTTTTCGAGGTAGACGATCCAGGTATCGTAGTCCTCATCTACAGGGGCTTTTTCCTTGAGGACACTCCCGCCAGAACCCACCACACGCATCCCGTCCACTGTCGCCACATCGCCATCGGTCTTTCCCGGGACTTCGGGAATCGTCTCATATCGCTGCAGGATTTCGTCGGAGAGTGGAGGATTTAAATAAGGCCGGAGCAGCGTTGGATCTGACGGTGGTCTATGGTTCGCTTTACTGTAGTTCTGCAGCGCGGTCGATATGTTCGTCGCAATCTGAGGTTTTCTTTTCGCGATTGCGCGCAATTCGCTCAGGGCGTCGCGAATTTTCGCATTGGTGTCCAAATTGTTATTCAGCGCCACAAAAAGCCAATCGTTCGAGGTGAGGAACTCCATTTCTGGAATTCTTTTTTCGGGGGCGGTGTGAAGCGTTTGCTTGAGTTTTTCAACGCGACCCAACCATTCGCTCAATTCACTTTCATTGCCGGTTGTATATTTGCCGAGTTGTTGGGCGGCTTCGATCGCCTTTTGGGTGGTAGCGAGCGTAGAGAGAATAGGGGTTTTCTCTGTGCGCAGTCGCCGGTTGTTGGTTTCGTTTTCTTCAGCTTTTCGCCGTAGATCGTGTAATTGTTTCTCGTTATTGTGAATCCGTTGGATCTGAAAAAATGCACCCACGGTCAGCGCGAAGGAAGTTGCGATCAGGGTTTTGGTCAGGGTGGTCATTAGCGGCCTACCTCTTGGAAATCTTTTAATCTCACCTCGTCTACCGGCGAGGTGAAGTAGGGTAGCAATTGTTCGGCACTGACGGGAGATCTCCCATTATTTGCTTTTATGAACGACTGCCTCGCTTGATCGACCTGATCACCGAATTTGCTGACGTACTGATAACCGGTGCCCCGGCCGCGGTCGAAATATTTGAGCAAGACGTCGTGGTCTTCGTCGACCGCAGTCTTTTCTACGAGCCAGCCGCGATCACCTCCACTCAGACCGTGACTTTGATTCACGTCGGACGGTGGGGCGGTCACGAAATGATATCGCTGCAAGATTTCATCGTCGATCTGTGGCTGAAGATAGCGCTTTAGTTGTTCGACATCCGTGGCGGCTTGGCCGTCGTGGTCTTTGGCATACGCTCTCAGTGCGGCCGCAATATTTTGCGAGATCACAGGTTTGTTTTTCGCGATCCGCCTTAATTCGCTGAGGGCTTTCCTCGCCTTGTCGTTTGTTTTTAGGTCATTGTTCAAGGTGACTGTCAGCCAGTCATTGGGTGTGAGAAATTTCATTTCGGGAATGTTTTTCTCCGGCATTTTCCCGAGCCATTCCTTCAGGCGGGTGACGCGGCCCAGCCACGCATCGAGATCGGCTTCCACGGTGGCATTTTCGTTGGAGCGTGCTTGGGTTGCTGCCAACTCTTTTCGTTTTGTCGCGAGCAGTTCCTCCGCGCGATTTCGCTCTGCTTGCAATTGCTGGGCTTGAATGTCCTGAGCCGTGATTTGCTCTTCGAGTTTGCGCGATTCAGCCTGCTGCGTGGCGATGAGATGTGTTTGGTACACCAAGCCGGCGACCAGCACGAAGGAAGCGGCAATCAGGGTTTTGTTGAAGGCAGTCATGGCAATCGTGTGAGTGGTTTGGACTACGAGACTGGCGGACAGAGCGCCCGCAGAGAGGGAGGCGCCGAGTCCGGCGGGCGCGATGACGACGACATGCGCGGAAAGATCGGTGGCGAGTCCCGCGGCGGTCAAAGCAATGCCGCGGCGGGCGAAAACTGTGCGCAGTTGTTCAAGCGCACGACTGATTCGCTTCTGAGCGGCGTCATCGGAAATGCCGAGTGCCTCGCCGACCTCACGCAAATTTTTGTTGGCGATAAAACGCAACAACACGGCCCGCCGGTCGGCTTCGTTTAACGTAGCAACGGCTTCGTCGAGGTACGGCTCAACTTGCGCCCACGGGGAAGAATTGGATTTCATGGCGGCGATTTCCACGGTGCGTTGTTCCCGCGCCATTCGACGCGACTCGCGCCGAATGGTGTCGATCGCGGTGCGCCGGGTGACGAGATAGAGCCACGCGATGAGCGGCTGTCCGGGCTTTAGTTTCGCGCCATTTTTGGACAGATCGACAAAGACCGATTGCGCGACCTCCTCGGCGAGCGCCGTTGAGCGCACCTGACGCAGCGCGGCGGAATAGACCGGGGTCACATACCGATTAACCAATTCCGAGAAAGCGGGATTGGAGCCGGAGCGGAGGTAGTCGCGCAAAAGGTCGTCGTCCGACAAAGTCATGGATACCTATCTATCGCCGCCGACGCTGTAATCCGACAAAAATTGTCGCGCTCATCCCGCCGGCGTGCCGGCCAAGCCCAAGAGCGTGGAGCTTGCGAGCGTTTGCGGCTGATGCCTTCACTGACGAGAGAAACGCGCAACCGGCGAGTTGCGGTCATGACGAAACGCGCCAGTCTTGGGTCAACTTGCGGACTTCGACCGCTGGCTCGCGCTCACGCCGGCAAACATCTGGCGGGCGAGTTCGGTTTGCGCGGGGGAGACGGTGATGCGCTGTGGTTTCTCCCAGCCGATCAGGATGAGCCCGTGCGTGAGTTTGTTTTCATGCAGCGGCATGAGCAGGAATGCACCGGGTGCGCCTGAAGTCTTGCGGAACCACGCGGGCAGGTACGGCGTGAGAGTGGCGGCGGTGGTGTCGTGGATGACGACATTTTCCCGTCGCGTGAGGCAGACGCCAAAAACGGTTCGTTCGTCGAGCCGCAGCGCGGCGCTTTTTTTGAATTCCTTCCAATGTGCGCCGATTCCCTCGGTCAGTGGCAGACTTTCGCCGCCGGGCTTTGGCAGGAACAGCCAGCATTCCTGGGCACCGAAGCCATCGTGGACAAATTTAAGTGCGGCACTCCACGGATCGGTCGGCGCTTCTGGCGCGGGTACCGTCTCGGGCTGCGTCTCGAATTCCGGCGATTTGGTTAGTGCGTCCGACCACGATTCCAAAGTCTCCGGCGCGGCCGTCGGTGGGGAAATAGTTGGATTTTTGTTGGGAGCTTGGTCGGCGACCGGCGTGGTAGCTGGCGAGGACTTGAGGGGTGTCGGTGACGGTGAGGGCGATTCGGTGGGATTAATCGGATCGACCTTTGGAATCGGCCGCGCGTGAGGCTTCTCTGCTGCTGCCGGAACCACGGTTTTCGTTTCCGCAGGGGCGGGGTAGGAACTCGTGCTGGGAGCGTGGCCAGCAACGCGATCCTTGATGCGCCGCAAACTTGGCGTGGGCAACGAGGAAGCACCGTTGTTTTGGGTGAACGCGGAAATGCGATCGTCGGTGTGCAGGAGCGCGGGCTCGATGGTGTCTTTGGCTCCTGGGATAATTTTCTCGTAGCGACGGGCGAGCGCGCGGGATTGTTCCGCAAAAGAGTCGGCGCTGCTGGTGCTGTCGAGGGTGATCTTAGCGAGCTGTCCGCCAAAATCGGCGACGCCCAGCAGCTTCGCGTCGTAGGTCGACGCGGCGACCCCGCCCATCGTTTCCGGCTGGCAGTCGCGCAAACTCCGCGTGATTTCCTCGGGGAGCTTTGACGGTGCGAGAATTTTCCGACTGAGCTCCAAAGGCGTGAGGCCGAAGACCGCGCGATATGCGGCGTCCTCGGGTTTGGTTTTCAATCGCTCAACCACTTCACGGTAATGATCGAGGGAAACAGCCGGCAGGAGAATGTTGCCGAAGTTGCGCAGTGCCGCGCAGGCAAACGCGAGATCGGGATCGATGCTGCCGAGACTTTGCGCGCAGCCTTGCGCCATCAGTCCGGCGCAAAGCGCTTGGGCGGCGGCCTCGCGTTGCTCGGGTGCATTGCGCGGTCCCGCGTTTTCGACGAGCATCAGGGAAAGGGCGAGATTGCGCACACGTGTGAAACCGATCTGGTGGATCGCGTGCGTGACTGAAGCGAGCGGCGTGAAACCGGGATTGTGCGCGACGGTATTCGCCACTCCCAGCACGCGGGAAAGCACCGCAGCATCTTTTTCGATGAGTTCGGAAAGCTGATCAAGGCTGACCTTCGCGTGATTGGTGGTGAGCGTCTCGATGAGCTTCAGCAGTTCGGGCAGGCCGGCGCCCCGTCCTGATTGCAGGGCGGCGCGGGCCCGATCAAGGGTCTGCGTAGCGGAAAGCGGCGGCACAGCCCTGCCTAATCGACCGGATTGCGCGCGGGTTGAGGGCGGAATGCTCACGCCGCTGAAATGATGTCGATTGCGGCCGAGCGGTATCTTGGCGTGTGTCCGGCGGAGGATTTACACCAAGAAAGCAAAGAGCACAAAGGCGTGGAAAACAGGCTGATTTAAACGCAGAGATCGCGGAGCGCGCGAAGAATTCGAACAAAATTCCACCCCGTCCGCGATAAGCACCGTTGCTGCGTACTCGCATCACGGTACTCGTCCGCGCACCTACGTGCGAGGCAAGCGGACGCCTCCGAATCCCAAACTGGATACGAGCAGTCGAAGGGGGCTTAGCAAGTTTCGCGTCTGCGATTAAGCGAAACTATGAGTGGTTAATTCTTCCGCGCCTTCGCGATCGGTCGTATTTTCCAGACAAGGCTCAGCTCAATCTACTCAAAACCGAAAAACTCCGCCATGTCGCGGCGGTCTTTTTTGCTCGGACGGCCCCGTTCGCGGGCGAGCATGTGTTCGATCCCGGCTTGTTTGGCGCGCTCGTATTCGGCGGCGGGGGTGAGGTCGGTCATGAATTCCACGAGCTGCTTTGCCGCGACGCGGGAGCGCGGCAGGCCCACGACTTTGAGCGTGCGCGTGACAACGCCGACACGGACGGTGACGGTTTCCCCAATGTGGATGTCGCGGCCTGGTTTGGCTTCAAGATCTCCGATCAATACTTTGCCAGCCCGACAAGCGGCGGTCGCGTCAGGGCGCGTTTTGAAAACACGCACGCTCCAAAGCCATTTGTCGAGGCGGGGATCGTCCATGACGGGATACAAGTTCATGCTGACGGAAAGACAAGAAGCGGTGTTAACCACTGATCTACACTAATGGGCACTCATTTCGGATCAGAGAGAAAGGCAGGATGTGTGGACGAAAACTCTATGGTCTGATCCTCGGTTGTTCCTGCTATCATTAGTGTCCCATGAGTGTGTACGAGTGGTTACACATCCGCCGTGTTTGCGCTGGAATAAAAGGTGGGTACGCTCCTCTCACCTGCATGAAAGTCCGATTATTATTCGCTGCATTTTCCATCCTCGTTGCCATGACCATTGCCCACGCTAAGACCAAACCTGCGTCGAACACGGAAACCGCCACTTTTGGCGGCGGTTGTTTCTGGTGTATGGAAGCCATCTTTCAACGCGTGCCCGGGATGATCCATAGCACGAGTGGATATTCCGGCGGTCACACGAGTGATCCGACGTACGAGGAAGTTTGCGGTCACGGCACCGGCCATGCCGAGGTCATACAGGTTCAATTCGATCCCTCGGTGATCAGCTACGAGAAGCTCCTCGGCATTTTCTTTGAGTCGCACGATCCGACCACGCTTGACCGTCAGGGCGCGGATGTGGGCGACCAATACCGTTCGGTGATTTTCTACACCAGCGAGGCCCAGCATCAGGAAGCGATCAAGGCCAAGCAGGCCGCGCAGGCCGATTACTCCGATCCGATCGTTACCCAAATTGAGCCGTTGAAGAAATTCTGGCGCGCTGAGGATTATCATCAGGATTATTTCAACCAGCACCCCGGCCAAGGTTACTGCTCATTCGTGATCAAGCCGAAGGTTTCCAAGCTGCAGAAGAAAGGCGTGATCTCGAAGGACTGAGGCCTTTTCTCTGGCTCGCTTTTCTGGAAATCTGGTTACACTCGCCGGATGCCCGAAGAAACGACTCCGACGCCCGAACCTGCTGGCAGCATTGTGACGACTGATTTCGTCCGCCATCGCAATGCGATGTTGGTGCGCGCGGATCTCGGTCCGTTGTTTACCGACTATTACCTGCATCTCGCCGATCAGAAGTTGCGGTACACACCGGAACAGGACGCGATCTTCAAGACGGCGCTGGCTGCTTTCACGCTGCATTCGGCGTCGCGGCCGTTGAATGAGCACATCGCCTGGACGCTGAATTTGCAGGACCCGCGGCTGAATGTGTTTCTCGCGGGCGACAATGAGGACTGCACCGTCGTCGGACGGCTTTTCACGGAGAACGTGCGGGCGGCGGAGCAGAATACATTCTACAGCGATAGCGTGGCCCGGCGCGGCGCCGAGCCGAGGCGCAGTGTGGTGAACTTTTTTGGCACCGATATTTTTGCGGCGGCGACGGATTTTTATGCGCGCAGCGAGCAGCGGCCGGTGCGGTTTTTCCAACTCGCCGGAGATGAGTACGCGATGCTGCTCTCCCAGCCGGATTGCGATGTCGCTTGGTTCAGTTCGGTGGACGCATCGGCAATCAAGGATCTCGACAAGGCGGAAACGCTGGGCCGGATCGAGCGCCGCACCTACGAATGGCATTGCGGTTGCACTCAGCAAAAAATCCTCGGGGCCATCGCGCCGGCGTTTCGCGCAGATCCGCATGGCGTGTTTGGCGATGGTGAATCAATCCGGGTGGAGTGTCCGCGCTGCGCTGCGGTGCACACGCTCACGCGCGAGGCGATGGAGGCTTATCTGGCCGAATCGAAAAAGGATAAGACTTGAGCGCGATCTGGCAGGCTATCGTGGACGGAGCGTTGGGGGCGGGCTGGCTGGAGCAACTGGCAACCGTGCTCGGCGTGATTTTCGTCTGGCTAGCGATGCGTGAAAGCCTCTGGAATTTTCCAGTTGGCTTGGTTCAGGCGGCGATCTTCGGCTGGGTGTGTTTTGACGGTAGGCTTTACTCCGAAACCGTGCTGCAAGGTTTCTTTTTTGCCGCCATGATTTATGGTTGGTGGCATTGGAAGCGCGGGGGAAGGGGTGAACAACCGCTTGCAGTTCAGCGTTTGACTGCAGGTGAGACCGCCGGATGGATTGCTGCGACCTTGATTGTTTGGGGGATTTGGGGGTGGTGCATGTCCCGCTTTACCAATGCAGCGTTGCCTTGGTGGGACGGCTTTGTCTTTGCGTCGAGTGTGGTTTCGCAATGGCTGCAATCACGCAAGGCACTGGAAAACTGGGCTGGCTGGATTGTGGCTAATACTGTGGCGATCGGGGTGTTTTGGGTAAAAGAATATTATTGGTTTTCGGTGCTCTACTTTCTGTTCTGGCTGATGGCTTGGGGAGGCTGGCGCGCATGGTTAAGGTCGTGGAAGCTCCGCCATGTCTGAAACTGAGATTAAACGCATCGCGGTGTTTGGCACGGAATCCACGGGCAAGACGATGCTCGCGGAGAAACTGGCGCTGCACTTCAACGCGCCGCTGGTGCGGGAGTACGCGCGAGAGTTTTGGGACCAGCACGGCGTGATTACGCTGGAGGACATGATGCCCATCGCGCGGGAACAATGGCGGCGTGAGGACGAAGCTTTTTCGTGTCAAGGCCTCGAAGGACAAGCCGGCGCTGGGCTCCTTGTTTGTGATACGGACGCGCTGACGACGATGCTCTGGAGCGATTTGCTTTACGGGACTTGTCCGGAAGAACTCCGGCGCACGGTCGAGAAGCGGGCGAAGAATTACGCGTTGTATCTCCTCATGGATATCGACGTGCCGTTCGCCCCGGACCCGCAGCGCTGCTTTCCCGATCTGGCGGATCGTGAGCGATGCATGCGTGTTTTTCGCGAGGCACTGGAAAGCCGGCAATTGCCGTTTGAGTTGATTCGGGGCGATTGGGCGCAACGCGAACAGCGCGCGATCGCGGCCGTCGAACGGGCGCTGTCACTTCAATAAGGTGGAACCCGACCTCCGGGCGGGTTTGCCGGCTGCGCGTCGAACAAAACCCGCCCGGAGGTCGGGTTCCACCACGGTTGCGCGCTATTCGCTTGCGGTTGCGGGGCTGGATTCTTCGCTTCGAGCCGAATGACGCTTAACGAAGATTACTCCCAACGCTTCGGTGGACTGGGCCGGCTTTACGGAGTCGCCGCGCTGCCGCGTTTGTGCGCGGCGCACGTGTGTGTGGTCGGGGTCGGCGGCGTTGGCTCGTGGGTCGTCGAGGGATTGGTGCGCTCGGGAATCGGTGCGATCACGATGATCGATCTCGACGACGTTTGTCTGACGAATGTCAACCGCCAGCTCCCCGCGCTGGATGGGAATATCGGCCGCCCGAAAGTCGAGGCGCTGGCGGAACGCGTCAAATTGATCAATCCCGGCTGTGTAGTGACGATCCGGCATGAATATTTCATGGCTAAAACCGCCGCGCAATTGCTCGCGGTGAAATTCGATTGGGTTGTCGATTGTGTCGATCTGATGTCGAACAAGGCGCTGCTGATTGCCGAATGTACGCAACGCGATCAACCCGTCGTGACGGTTGGCGCCGCCGGTGGTCGACGCGATGCGACCCGCATCCGGGTGGGCGATTTCGGTGATTCGCACGGCGACGAATTATTGCGGCAGGTGCGCAAGAAACTTCGGCGCGACTACGGCTTCGCGAAGGGTGAGGGAAATTATTATGGAATTCCGTGCGTCTCGACGCAGGAACAACCGGTGTTTCCGTGGGCGGACGGAACTTGTTCAACCGAACCTGAGGAAGGATCGAATCTTCGTTTGGATTGTGCGACCGGTTTCGGGACGGCAGTTTTTATCACGGGCGCTTTTGGATTCGTCGCGGCCGGTGAAGTTGTTCGTCGAGTGGCGCTGGGGATTGGCCGGGAACGGGTTTGAGTAGCCCACAAAAGCTGTTCGACATGTTTTAGGGTGCCCATCATCAAACAAAGATGGTTGCTCGTGAAATTGGCCTGTTACACCGCCCATTTTTTCTGCCGATTCTTCTGGTCACTACAATCATGGGGTGGCTCACGTTCCACATCGTCTATTTGCCGGGGCAGACCTTCGACGTAACACGTTTTGTTCTCTATGATCAGGGCTCATTCTTGTACGCGATTGGCCGGATGGAAGCAGGGGAGAAACTCTACAGCGAGTTTGCCTGGCAGTATGGACCGCTCGTGCTGGGTTGGTATCGGCTGTTTGCGGCCGTTGGAAGTAATACCCCTCTCACTCTCGTGATTGCTTCGGGGGTGGCGAGTGGAGCAGCTTGGATACTGTTGGTGCACTTCGCCGCCAAACGAGTGGGCGTCGTGTGGGCGTGGCTGGGTGGAGTGTTTTTGCTTTTACCAGCGCTCACGGTGCCATGCCTGTTGAGTATTAACCATGGGCCGCACGGTGCGGTTGAAGCACTGCTTTTAACGGTGGTGGCATGGTTGGTCGGCGAAACCCAAAATGCCGTCCGCGCCTTGGTGTTGGGGTTGCTGCTGGGTTGCCTCCAATTGCTGCGTTTTGGCCCGCACGCGATCGCTGGCATCGTGGTGCTCTTGCTTTGGCTAATGCGCGACCGCGACTCTTTAAAAGGAGCGGTCCGAAGCGTCGGTCTAATAATATCGGGTTATGGCGCGGTGGTGATTCCTTACGGGATTTGGCTGATGCTCCGCCTTCCGTTGGTGGCGGTAAAGGAGCAACTCTGGCCACGTTATATGACGGCGGTGTATTCCGCTACGTTTTCTAACCGCTGGCCGGCAATTGGCGGATTCGGGGAATGGTCGCTTTATTGGCTGCCATTGGGAGTAGCGGTTGCCGCCATATGTTTTATTTTTGCCAAATCTTTCCGGGAAAAAAAGGCCATTGAGCCCGCCGTAGCCCGGCTGCTTTTTTTGCCGCTCTATTTCCTGATTGGATGCACGATGCTTTTTCGCACGGATTATGCGGTTTTGGCCCATCTTTGGATGGTCTGGCCGGCGATTATCCTCGTTCCGTGCTTCGGCTCACGCAGCCTTCGTGCTATTGTTTTTACCGGGCTTTTGCCTGCGGTTATCCTGAATGTGATGGGTTGGCGCGGGGCTTGGCAGTTGGAGAAAAAATGGCGGGCCGAACCGCTTTTGCTGCCAAATGGCCAGCAGCTTTGGTTTCACGGCAGCGAGGCCACACGATTTGGAGCGCTTTCGAAAACATTGCAGGACTATCCCCATACGCTTTCTCCAGGTGAAAAAAGATCACTCGCGGTATTGCTCGGAGGTGGAGGCGTGAGCCATTTTTTTGCGACGTCCCGGTTTGGGCGTCACTGGTGGTATTTGCCGGGATTTGTCCGGCCTTGGGAGGAGGAGATCGTGATGCAGGATTTCCTGCATCACGATTTATTTTTATTAGTGGAAATGGATTCCCAAACGAACGCAGAGGAGGGAGTGCTGAAGTTCTGGCTGCCTTTCGACGAGAAACATTCCTTGAATCTGTTGCCCCGGATAAGACCTATTCAGCGAATTCCCGGAATTGGTTACATATTTGAAATTTCAGGGGTTGAGAAGAGTCCCTGAAAATTTCTTTCGATTTGCCGGGTGAGTGCATCAACGGACATGCTGCGCAGTTCCGCCAACGCCGTATAAGCCACCACGATGTTCGCGGGGTGATTGACCTCGGTACCGTCGGGTGCCGATGGCAGTGGAAAGCGATTGGCTTTTCCGGCGGGCGCTTTCGTCGGAGCATCAGTTTCCACCAACAGTCGATCGGCCGGAATTTGGCGGAAATTTTCCAGGCGGGCGACGTGCTTGGGTTCAACCAACTGGATATTGAACGAATAGTAAGCGCCGAGCGCAGTGAAGTCGGCGAGCATCTCGGCGGGGCCGGCGTATCCGTGCAGCAGAAAACCGCGCGACGGACGCGACGTGGCTTGGAGGATTTCCAATAATTTTCCCCAAGCTTGAACGCAGTGGATCGAGACCGCCCGGTTGAGTTCCGCCGCGAGCGAGAGCTGAGCTGCGAAGACTTTTCCCTGTTCCTCGATTGAAGCGACGCGCATTCCCGCGATGCGCGGATCGTCCGGCTTGACGCCGTCGATGATCCAACGATCGAGTCCGACTTCGCCGATGCCGGCGCGGGGATCGGCGAGCAGTTGTTGGCGCAACCGCGCGAGCCATTGCGTCGAGCGATTGCCGCTGTCCCACGGATGGATGCCGTAGCTGGGCAGGATCCACGTGTAACTGTTGGCGAGGCTGGCGACGACCGGCCATTCCTCCTCGTTCGTGCCGTTTACCACGGCGGTTTTCAATCCGATGCTCGCGAGATCGGCCGCGATGGCGGCGCGGTGCGGCGTGAGTTGATCGAAATGGAAATGTTGGTGGGCGTCGTAGAGGGTGGGCACAGGCAGAAAGATTAGTCATGAAATTTCGCGGATCAAACCGGATAGCAACAGGACCTCTTTCGACGCGGATTTGGTCCGGGTGGTGGCGAGGGCCGCTTTAGGACAAAGACGATTGTCGCCGCCTTTGAGGCAGGACGCGCACGGCGTGGCGCAGGGTTGTTTCGGCACGGGACGAAAAGCGACGAGCCACTCGGGTCCCGGACCTTTGCCGCGCACCGCGGTGTCGGGACGATGGGTTGCGCCGGTGAGCTTTTCGACGATGGCTTCGGCGTGGTCCCAGAAGTGGACGCGTTCTAGCATTGGGTTGACCAGATTCGTGATCGGGCAGTAGTACGTGTTTTTCGGGTCGGAATGATGCAGCCCGTGATGGCGCGGCGTTTGCAGGACGTGCCATTCCTGCAGTTTGGCAATCAACGAGCCATTTTCTGTGCGCGTGCGATGGGACCATTTGTGGACTTCGTTGGCGTTGATGCTGAGGATAACGAAGAGGCCGAGTTGCCAACACAGTAAACCGCACGGCCACGCGATGAGCAGGATCGCGCCGCCGATCAAGGTGAGGTCCCACGAACTTTGCCACCAGCTCAGGCGGGTGAAAAAGCGCGGGAAGTGATGATGGACGATATTGGGCCGGATGAAAAGCGGGCCGATGACCGGCGTGTTCTCGGTGAAATAGGCGTCCTCGGCCCAATGAATGAAACCGGCGAAAAAGTCAGCGAGGACGACCACGAGCATGATTTCAACGATGATGAGGGAAACGGTCATGAGCAGGTGCATGGAATAATGAGGGTTGGTCTTGTTTGGCTGGTACCCCGATAGAATATCCGAAATCCGAAACGGGCGTGATTCGATAAGCCTGATGGCCGCCATCGGTTTTGGTGATGGGCGGCGCGCGCTTGGAAAACATCATTGCGCGCGCAACTAGGAGCGGGCTTCGTGGGCGGCGCATGAACGTTCATCACCTCGAGCTGTTCTACTACGTAGCGAAGCACGGTGGCATCAGCGCGGCCGTGCGGAAAATTCCGTATGGTATTCAACAACCCGCGGTGAGCGGGCAGATGGGAAAACTCGAACAGGACGTCGGCGTTAAGCTGTTCGAGCGAAGTCCGTTTCGACTCACTTCAGCCGGCGCGCGGCTGTTTGCGCATGTGCAGCCATTCTTTGAGGGATTGGACGGAGTGGCCGTTGAACTCCGTCGTGCCGCTCAACCGGAACTGCGGATTGGCGGAGCCGAAGTGGTATTACGCGATCATCTGCCGATGGTCATGCGACGTTTGCGGGCGGACTTTCCGCAATTGCGGTTCAGCCTGCGTTCGACGGGATTTCAGTCTGAGGTGGAAACGTGGCTGAGGGCCGGGCACATCGACATCGCTTTCGCGCCTTTGCCAGCGCGTGCGCCAGCGGGTTTGAAAATGGCGCGGTTCACGACGTTGCCGTTGATATTGCAGGTGCACCGAACATCCGGCGTGAAGTCGGCCGAGGAACTTTGGGCGCGGAAAAAAATTAACGAACCGCTGATTTGCCTGCCGGAAAATTCGGGGATCGTCCGCAGTTTTTTCCGCGTGCTTAAACGACGCGGCGTGAGCTGGCCGCAGATCGTGGAGACGACTTCGCTGGATTTGGTGACTCGCTACGTCGCAAACGGCGACGGGATTGGGCTCAACGTGGCCGTTGAGCCGAAATTGAAAGTGCGCGATGTGAAAACCCTGCCGTTGACCGGGTTTCCTCCGGTAATCATGGGAGCGTTGTGGCGCGGTGAACTGAGCCCGCTGCAAAAAGCTGTGAGCGACGGCGTTCGATCTTATGCGCAAGCGACCTGGCCGGAGCGATCCGTTAAAGAATAGGCCTTCGACGATTCGCGATGATCGCGGCCGAGTGAGCGCCCTTGACGATTTTCTACGTGGAATCCCGTAGATGAATTTCAGGTCGGCGCGCGCGCCTGATCAAAACGGTGTTAATCACGTATCTGCCTAGGGAGGAATACGGATAGAATCCCTCAAACGCGAAGAACTTACCCAAAACATGGCGCTAAACTGCGGAAGGTTTTTGCCGTTATTAGATACAACTCGGAACGACTCTTCCAATGACGGATCAAAAACTCATCGACCTCCCGGAAA
>JBEPTW010000102.1:0-13776 GCA_041691855.1 Verrucomicrobiota bacterium
GGGTTAAGCACAGCGAGCGCTCCCTTGGTGGAGTGCGGTCTCGCGAGACCGCTTTAAAAGCGGCGACACGTCGCCGCACTCCTCAATTATCATCATCCGCCGAGAAGGGATTCGCGGTCCTGATGAAGGGACGGCGGAATGTACGTCTTCGTCTTGTTCAGCACCACACCCACCGGGGCCTTGGACTTTGCGAGCATCGCGCTCGCTTGAAGGGCGACATCCCGATCCGTTTTTTCCGATTCGATGACGAGTAACATCATGTCCATAAAACTGGCCAGACGTGGCGTGACACTGATCTGGTTGATCGGTGGCATGTCGAAGATAATATAGTCGAAATCGCTGGCTTTGAGTTTTGGGATCAGCTGGTTGAAGCGCTGCGGCATGCCCTTGGCCAGCCGGTCGCTGTTCGAGTTCTCCGAGACGACATACAGGTTATCCTGCACTTGAGCGGATTGTTTCGTGTCGAGCAGCTGCTCCAATCCCACCACGGTCGCACCTTTGTGAAAGTGTTGCGCGGAGCCTTGGCCCTGCGTCATGTCCACGAGCAGGACATTGCCTTCCCCGGTTTCGGAAAAACTCCGCGCCAAGCCGGCGGCCAGCGTCGTGACGCCCGTGTCCTTGCCGAGCCCGGTGACCGCCACCAGCTTCGGTTTATGGCGGACATTCAGGGTGTCGAAATAACTGATTAAACGATCCCGCAAGGTTTCGTAATAAGGCGTCAACGCCAGATCGGCGCCTTCCACTACTGTCGCCAGTTCCGAGCCTTTGGCGGAGGCTGGGCCGGGTAATCGCGGAAGATCGCGGGAGCCGGGTTTCGCCTGTTTGCCGCTGAGTAGGGGAATGGAAAGAAAGAGCGGGAGCCGAAGCGTCCGCTCGATGTCCGCTGGGCGCCGTACGGAGCGATCAAAGAAAAGTTCGATCGCGAAGGCCCAAGCTAAGCCAAGCGCAAAGCCTCCAACGACAATTCCAGCAAGAAGTTTATGCGCTTTTTTGGAGTTCTTTACCGGAGGGGTGGGGGTTTCGATTTGAATAATATTTGGAGCTCGTCCGGAGCCGATGGCCTCATCGATGCGCGAGGATTCCAAGCTGGCGGCGATATTGCGATAATTTGTCTCCTGCAGTTCCTTTCTCCTCCGCAATTCCAGAATGCTGGCCTCCAGCTTCTCCACCCGCGCAGCGTCGCCGCGAACCTCTTCCTGCTGACCTTCCAAGGCCTTGATGCGAGCTTTCAGCGAAGCGATCTGAGCCATTTCCACTTGGGGACTATACGCGGCTGCTCCCGCTGGGGCGGCCTGATTGGGCGAATTGGGTACGGCGACCTGCACACGTGCGAGCATCGGAAAATCGGTCTCCAGTTTTTTCTTGAGGTCCTGCGCCTCGGCTATCTGGGCCCGCACTTCCTTTAACCGGGGGCTCTCGTCGGTAAAATAGCTGACATAATCCTGCTCGCGACGTTGGAGCAGGGTCAGACGAGTAACCACTTTTTGGTAGGCGGCGAGCTGGTCCGGCGGAACCGGGGCCTCCTGCTTTTCCGCCGGGCCGGCGGCTGCCCCGTCGGAGGGCGCCTGCGTCGTTTCCTGCAGCACAGAAAGGCGTCCGGCCAGTTCAGCTTGCGCATCGAATAGCTGCTGGCGGATGCGGGCAATCTGCTCGCCAAACGATTTCTTTGAATCCTCCAGAGAGATGATGCCGGCGCTGGACATTACTTTCCGCAGTTCGTCCTCAGTTTGCGCGAGCTGGGCCCGCAGTTGGTCCTTCTCTGCCGACATGGCATCGGCGACCCCACCAGGGGCCATGTGAATTTCGACATGTTTCTTGAGATAGAGTGAAACTAATTCCCGCAAGACAAGCTGAGCGAGTTCCGGATTCGGATGCGAAAAAGCAACGCGGATGACGTTGCTGTTTGGGGTTACCTCGGCCACCAAGCCCTGTTGAATCATCAGTGCAGCACCAAAATCCGTCTGGAGTTTGCTCGTGCTGCCTAGAATTTTATCGTCGCCAATGTTTTTGGCCACTTCTTCCGCGAGATCCAAGCTAGTGAGAATTTCGATCTCGGATTTGATGATGGAATCCCCGCGTTGATCGATGGTGGTTCTGACCATGGAGTCGTCATGTCCGGGTCCCATGCTGTTACCTTCGGTCACAACATACTTGATCAAAAGTTTCGTTTCCGACATGTACGGAACAGGACTCAGTTTGTGGAAAGCGAATGCGACGGCCAGCCCAGCCAGCCAGCAGGAGAGGATTTTCCCTTTGTGACGGAAAAGCGTATAATAGATATCACCCAACTCAAAGCTTGGGCTCTGCGGAGCGATCGGTTCTTCAGCCATAGAGGGAGGAATGGGCGGGTTGGACGGAGGCAAATGCACGGGCTGAAGGGCGGTCGCGACTAAGTCGAGAGTGAGGCCTTGAGTTCCTTGACCACGGTTTCGATTTGCTGGTCGGTCAGTTCGGGAAACATGGGGAGCGAAAGGAAGCTGTCGCCGCAGGCCTCACTCACCGGGAAGTCGCCTTTCTTGCCACCAAGATTGGCATAGGCGTTTTGGAGGTGAACCGGGACGGGATAATGAATGCCGGTGCCGATGCCGCGATCCGTCATGCGCTGCATGATGACATCGCGCTGGGCGATCCGAATCGCATACACGTGATAAATGGAGCGACCATATTCGGCCTCGATGGGCAGCGTCACACCGGGGGTGCCGGCGAGTAATTTGTCATATAAGGCCGCGGCGCGGCGGCGTCCGTTATTGGCTTGGTCGAGATATTTCAGCTTCACGCTCAGCACGGCGGCCTGCAGGCCGTCCATGCGACCGTTCCAACCCACGACGTCATGGTAATATTTCTTCTTCTGTCCGTGTTCGCGGAACATGACCATGCGATCACGGAGGGCCGCATCGTTGGTCGTGATGCCACCGGCTTCACCCCAAGCGCCCAGATTCTTGCCGGGGTAAAAACTGAATGAGCCAGCGTGACCAATCGAACCGGCTTTGCGACCCTTGTAGAGGGTGCCCTGCGCCTGCGCGGCGTCTTCGACGACCACGAGATTGTGTTTCTTCGCGATCGCCATGATCGGGTCCATGTCGGCGCTTTGGCCGAAAAGGTGCACGGGCATGATGGCTTTCGTGCGCGGAGTGATGGCGGCCTCGATTTTGGTGACATCGATCGTATAGGTGCGCGGATCGATGTCGACGAATACGGGTTTCGCCCCGGCATAGGTGATGGCTTCCGCCGTGGCCATGAATGTCATGGGCGCGGTGATCACTTCATCTCCGGCCCCGACGCCGAGCGCGAGCAACGAAAACCAAAGCGAGTCCGTGCCATTGGCCACGCCTACGCTGAATTTCGTCTCGCAGAACTTCGCGTATTCTTCCTCGAATTTTGTGACGAACTTGCCGCCGGCGAAGGCATTTTCATCGATGACCGCGCTCATCGCCGCCATGACTTCCTGGCGAATCGGATCGTGGTGGGCTTTTAAATCGAGAAAGGGAACCTTGTTGGAAGACATATTGGGAAGTGAGCGGGAGGCGGTGAGCAGTTAGCAGTGAGATCCAAGCCGGAACAATTCAGCAGAGCACCACAGAACACACCGAATACACAGAAATCAGAGTAAGGGATTCAGATCTGAGCCGACCGATGCGCGCACCATTAAGTGCCCGATCAATCGATCCTTTTATGATCTCGAACGTATTCATTCTGTGTGTTCTGCGTCTTCTGTGGTTAAATCCGACTGCATGGATATGAGCTAAGGAGAAAGGTTTAAGCGGGAGGTTGTAAGCGGAGAGGGGAAGTGTAGGAATCGGCGATTTCAGAGATGTTCGGGAGGTTCCGCAATGGGCAAGAGCGGTCAGGCTTTCCGCATGATTTTTGCGGGATTGCCGGCGACGACCATCCCGGCGGGTACGTCTTTTGTAACTACCGATCCTGCACCAACCACGGCGTTTTCTCCGATGGTGATGCCGCAGAGAATCGTCGCATTTGACCCGATCGCCGCCCCTTTTTTGACAAGGGTTTTAAGACATTTCCAATCGTCGGCGGTTTGCAGGGAGCCATCGGTATTGGTCGCGCGCGGAAAAAGATCGTTGGTAAACATCACCCCGTGGCCCACGAAGACACCATCTTCGATAGTCACGCCTTCGCAAATGAAGGTGTGGCTGGAAATTTTGCAGCGCCGGCCGATTTTTGCACCGCGTTGAATTTCCACGAAAGTGCCGATCTTCGATTCGTCACCGATTTCGCAGCCGTAGAGATTAACGAAACCGAAAACGCGCGCGCCTTGGCCGAGGACGACGTCGGGAGTGATTTGTTGGTGGAGGACAGGCGAAGGATTCATGCTGGAAATCGTGGGGAGTGCGGTGACATGTCACCGCTTTGAAAGCGGCGACGCGTCGCCGCACTCCGCTAAGATATAGGGGGCGGGACAACGGTGCCGCACTCCACGGAAAACGCTGAAGGTATCGCTTGGATTCATCCGTAATTATGCGAATCGCGATGGCGGCAGCCAACGCGGTTCAGCTTTTCCCGCTTGATTTCGCCGCCGACGCGAATGGCGGGGTCGAAGCGCCCGATTTCATCGGGGCAGTCGAACCAACCGAACGCCCATATTTCGTGCCGGGCGAGAGATCGATCGGCGCGCCTTGCAATTTGATCGACGCCGACGACGCCTCCAAAATGCGGACGACCTCGAGTCCCTTGGCGCCGGAAGTGATCGGACTGCGGCCGCTGCGGATACAATCCAGAAAATGCTGGCACTCTGTCTTCAAGGGCTCCTCGCCTTTGACGTACGGACTGTAGGTGTCGCCATAATGATAGGCGTAATGAAATTCGGCGAAGGTGTCGTAGTGCGGCGGACGTTTCACGTTCACGTCGTAGATTTTAATTTTCTCCTGCTGTAAGACGTCGTCGTAAACGATCATCCGTTCGCTGCCGACAATCGTCATCTCGCGGACTTTCTTCGGATCGAGCCAGCTGCTTTGAATCGTGGCCGATCTTTCGTTCGAGAAATACAAATTCATCGAAGTGACGTCTTCGATGCCCGGAGTAATGTGGGCGGCGCCACGGCAGTTGATGCTGTTGGGCGTTTCTCCCATGATATGCAGAATGATCGAGATATCATGCGGCGCGAGGTCCCAAGCCACATTGATGTCCTTCTGAAAAAGACCGAGGTTCAACCGGCGCGCGGAAATATAACGGATTTCACCGATGTCGTTCTTGTCGACGATCTCCTTGATTTTCTTGACCGCGGGAGAGTAGAGGAAGGTGTGGCCGACCATCAGAATGAGGCCCTGTTTTTTGGCGAGGGCGACGAGCTCCTCACATTGCTCCACGGATGAGGCGAGGGGCTTTTCAATAAACGTGTGTTTACCCGCTGAGAGGCTGGCCTTCGCCATCGGGAAGTGATATTTGACGGAAGTCGCGATGATGACTGCATCGATCTGCGTATCCGCGAGCATCTGGTCGTAATTCGTTTCCGTCTGGATGCCGGGATAAAGTCCCTGGAGGTGGCGGAGGCGTTCCTCGCTCACGTCGCAGATCGTTTTCATCGTGCAGTCTGGCAAGCCACGAAAATTACGCACCAAATTCGGGCCCCAATAACCACAGCCTACAACGCCTACACAGAGGTGTTTTTTCATACGATTGTTTATCAATAACGTGATTCGCTAGACGAGCTTAAAAAGGCGCCTGACTATGGGAAGAAGCATGCAGTCTGGCAATGGACATGGCCGGCACTTTCTTGGATGTGGAAATCGATTTGCGGCCTTTTTTAGTGTCGCGAATTTGCGACAGCAGCGAAGGGGCGGTGAGCAGAATGATCTTCAAATCCAGAAAAGGGGAAATGGTTTGGGAGTATTTGATATCGAGCTGGATCATCTCTTCGAAAGTGGTGCGGTTTTTGCCGGACACCTGCCATAAGCCGGTGAGACCGGGCATCGCATCGAAACGCTGATGCTGCCAAGGAAGGTATTGCTCAAATTCGTTCGGGATGCAGGGACGCGGGCCGACCAAGGTCATTTCCCCGCGCAGCACATTGATCAATTGCGGGAGCTCGTCCAAACCGGAAGCGCGCAACAGCCACGCCCCAGGCAAGAGCCGCGAGTCGCCGCGGGCATCGAGTTTGACCATCGGCGCATTCGTGCCGATGAGTTCCTTGTAATAAGAC
Source organism: Verrucomicrobiota bacterium (assembly GCA_041691855.1). Classification (GTDB taxonomy): domain Bacteria; phylum Verrucomicrobiota; class Verrucomicrobiia; order Opitutales; family Opitutaceae; genus Lacunisphaera. The sequence continues at coordinate 6,158 of JBEPTW010000102.1, forward strand.
TGGTGCCCGGCCGTGTCGGCCCCGAGCGTCATCGAGCGGAACTTGTAGATCTTAAAACGGCGTCCCTTGTAGCCGACGCGTTCCTGTCGGAAAAATACCGGGCCTGGAGAAACAATCTTCGTGATGATCGTCATCATCAATGTGCAGAGCGCGAGAACGGGGAGAGCTGCGATGCAGCAGAGCAGATCCACCGTCCGCTTCCAGAGCGGAAGAGGAGAGAAAATTGCAGTAATAGGAGCGGTGAAAGGAGGCTTATCGCATACGGTATGCATAAAGTTGAGCGTGCAGATCTGGCGGGATTTTACTATCTTTTTATTATTATAAATTGAGTATTCTTCCTCATCCCTACCCATGATGATAAGAAATTGATCAATAAATGATTATGATCGATGGCTTGATTGGTCGGGTTCGGGGTTAGGACAGCAGCGGAGGGCGGCGACACATCGCTGCCTTGAAAGCGGTCACACGTCCCCGCAGTCCGATGTTTAACCACCGAATAAACGTAACCCACAGAATCCATCCATCCAGACGGAGGTATGCTTCTGTGTAGTCGCGGGGTCTTCTATGGTTTCTGATCCTGGAAACCGGAGTTGGACACAGAGTACACCGAGAGAAGCACGGAGCACGCAGAGGAATGCCGCAGTAAATTGCCGAAATGAATTATCACCCAGTAGGTGAACTCGAATTCGGTGATCCACTCACCACCAGTGTTTCTCCGTGGCCTCCTTCCGAACTCTGTGAGCTCTGTGACGAGATCGAACTGCGGAATTTAAGTTGATCGTAGCAACGAGCCCGGAATCAAACGTGGAGCAACGGAGGCCCGAATTAAACGGATGAACACGGAGTGTAATGGAGGATGCGGCATCAATCCCGGAGACGATCAGTCGCGGGTGAGCTCGAAGCTCTGAAATAATTAACCACCGAATAAACGGAATACACGGAATTCAAAAGCGACCAGTGAAAGGGTCCTCCGCTTTTCTGTGTATTCAATGTGGCACCGCTCGTCGTAGCGGAGATCTACGGTAGGAAACTCGTCGTGGCGATGGATCGCTAACACCCGCGCGATCTATTCGACCTGCATGGGATGCTTCTCCGAAACCGGAGTGCGCCGCGAGAAATCCGCCGCGGGTGGCTGCGAAGTTTCCGCAGGTAGCCTTCACGCAGACCCCAAGAATGGCGGCCTTCGAAAAAGGCGCACTCGGAGTCGCCGTACAGTCGCGAGTTTCTTTTTGCTCGTCGTCTTTTCGTTCAGGGCTGACGACGACCTCGCCACGCGAGACCGAGCATGACGACCCCGAAGGCGAGCATCACCACGCCCCAGTTCAGGTTGAGATTGATGCCGAGTGATTTTTGGTAGAGCGCGGAATCGGTGAACAGGCCGTAAACGGAAAGCATCGCACCGAAGAGGGTGAAGATGAGGCCGAGGGGAAGGCGGAGATCGAAGTTCATGGAATGTGATCAGTAAAAGATGATGTTGAGGACCGCCGTGGCGCCAAGGATGATGACGCCAAGGACGGCCGGCTTGAGATACCAGACGGCTTCCTTGTCCGTGGTACGTGGAGTGAGTGAGTAGACGAGGCCGGTCAGTTCCTGATCGGATTTTGTCCGGGTCGTCGCCAGCGAAACAACAATCGTGACGGCGAAACAAATGCTCCATGCGAAAATAGCGGTCCAGAAATTCTGGGCCATCTCGCTGGGATAGGTATGCAGAGTGACGCCGAGCCATCCGCCTTTGACTCCCGCCACCCCGCCAGCGGGCAACGTGATGCCGTGATGCACGGCGGCCGCCAAGGTGCCGCTCAGTAGTCCAAAGAAAGCGCCGTGGCCGGTGGAGCGCTTCCAAAACATGCCGAGGAGGAAGGTGGCGAAAAGTGGCGCATTGACGAAGGCGAAGACCAGTTGGAGCAAATCCATGATGTTGTTGAACCGCGACGCAAAGTAGGCCGCAGCGACACTGACCAGCACGCCAAAGACCGTGGCCATGCGCCCCATCCAGAGATAATGGGCGTCGGATTTGTCCTTCGCGATATAGCTTTGGTAGATGTCGTAGGTCCACACGGTGTTGAAGGCCGTGACGTTGCCGGCCATGCCGGACATGAACGATGCCATGAGCGCAGTGAAGCCGAGTCCGAGGAGTCCGGAAGGCAGGTAGTGAGCCAGCATGTTCGGAATGACCATATTGTAGTCATAGGAACCGTCCTTCATTGGGACGAGGTCAGCGTAGCCCTTGGACTGGACCAGCGCGATTGCGACCATGCCGGGGAGAATCACGAGGAAGGGGAAAAGCATTTTGGGAAACGCGGCGATGATGGGCGTGCGGCGGGCGGCTGACATTGATTTGGCGGCCATGGCGCGCTGCACGACCAGAAAATCCGTGCACCAATAACCGAATGACAGGACGAACCCGAGGCCCATCGCGAGGCCGAACCATTCCACGCCCATGGGGTTGGCGCTCGCCGAGCCCATGTGTTGCCACGATTGCGTCCACGTACCGGCGGCATACCCATGATCCGTCGCGACGTGCACGAGGCGCTCCTTCAGGCCGCTCCAGCCGCCGACATCCTTCAGGCCGAGATAGGCGAGGGGCGCGAAACCAAAGACGATCATGAAGAATTGCAGCACTTCATTGTAGATAGCCGAAGTAAGGCCTCCGAGAAAAATGTAGATGAGCACGATGATCGCGGAGATCGCGATGCTGGCGTTGAAGTTCCAGCCGAGGAGAACTTCCAGCAGCTTGGCCAGCGCGTAAAGTGAGATGCCGGAGGAGAACACGGTCATGACCGCGAAGGACATGGCGTTGAAACCGCGCGTCTTTTCATCGAAGCGCAGCTTGAGATACTCGGGCACCGAGCGGGCCTTGGAGCCGTAGTAGAACGGCATCATGAACACGCCGAGGAAGACCATCGCCGGGATGGCGCCAATCCAGTAGAAATGGCTGGTGGTGATGCCGTATTTTGCGCCGGACGCCGCCATGCCGATGACTTCCTGGGCACCGAGATTCGCCGAAAGGAAAGCCAGTCCCGTGACCCAAGCGGGAATCGAGCGCCCGGATTCGAAAAAATCCGTGCTACGCTTCATGTGCCGTTTCAGAGCCCAGCCGATGCCGAGCACGAAAAGAAAATAAATGACGAGGACAGCGTAATCGATCCCGGCGAGGGATAGGGCAGGTGACATGGTGGTTTTGGGGATTGAGGATTTAAACTAACGGCAGTTTCGCAGACGGAGCCATCAGGTGAAAAGGGGCACGCGCATGCCGGTGGCGGAGCGTGATCGAGGCTGTTATTCGGTTGGCCGCGGCATCGGGGAATTTAGATTGCATGATCGTGGAGTATTTTTTGCCGTTCGACAAGAGTTAGCCCGAAAAAATCATGCCTTTCCTGACCGAGGCAGCTTTCACTGAGGACACAGAGGCTGCGGGAGAGCAGAAGGTATGTGGTGTTCCTTCGCCGAGTTTCGGCTTCCAGAAAAGTGCGCCGTGAGCTAGTTCGGCGGCTTTATCTCTGTGAACTCCCTGTCCGCACTCTGAGTTCTCTGCGACTCAAAGATTTCATCGTTTGAGTGCGATGAATGCAGGTTGGGAGAAAGTATTCGAAGGGGAAGGCTTGGCTCCCTACTTCACTCCTGCGCGGGAGGGCGTCCGCTGTGGGCCGAAGGGCCGCGGCTATCAGCACGAATCAAAACGTGGTTTTCCCTGAAAAATCGGCGGGGCCGGTCAGTGGCAGATTCAAGCAGTCGTGCATATAAAACTTTTTAACGCCGTTCAAGAGCTCCACCCGGCTATTGTTGGGAGCTTGCATGGTAAAATTGTTGAAAGTTACCCCAGCGCCTTGGGTCGCACGGGTCATCGCACCGCGGGGATCGTGATGAAGCATTACTTTCAACCAGGTCGCGAAGATTTCCGACGCACGCTTGCTGGGAAAATGCCCGCCTTGCTGGTCGGCGGCACTCCGAAGGTTGAGCCTTTCAGTCTTGCGGAAGTTCGTGCGAAATTGGAAGGGATGGAATCGAAGAATTGGAGTCAGGTTCGCGACGAACTTCTCGCGCGGCTCTCGCCAGAGTCGGGGAAAATAATCTCCGCCAAAGGGGTGCAAATCGAGGTGCTTACTTCCGTGGCTTGATCGTCGCCGTCGCCCTATTTCGCAACAAATAGGGCGACGTGCTCGGCTTCGAAGGTGCTCCGTGTGGATCTCAAAGTCCGAGCTTTCGGCGAAGCAGTTCTTCGGCGGTCTTCCTTTTGGCGGAGTCCATCTTTCTCAAATTGTAGAGTTTCCATTGCGGCCCCGACAATCGTTCGACTCCGGGCAAGCCGAGTAATTCCCATTTCGGTTCGAGCCGCTTCAGGGACAGCAGGAATTCACGTTCTGCGGAAGTCAGGTCTGCGTTGATCTGCGTGATTAACCGTTCGCGCGTTTCCTCCAACACGGCGAGTGGCACCGGGTCGAGTGTCATGCCTGCGAATTGATCGGCGAAGACCTTTTTCAAATCCTTCCGGTTCGGGGTGAGCAGTTCGCTCATCGGACGATCATGGCTCGCCAGAAAGACCACGAAGGCCCGCCGGATGTCATCCGTGATGCCCTCGTTTTGAAAGAGACCGTGAACGTCGAAGAGATCGCGCGGATGCTGGCGGTCGAGCGCCGCGCACAACTTGCCGCCATACAAATCGGGCAGTGAAACGACGCGCATCGTGGCGGACCGGCCGAACTCTTGGACGGCTTTTGGCGTCAGGCTTCGATCTGTCGTTGGATGTAGCGATCCGCGCAGCACGGTGTTGGGTTCGATCTTCACCTCGGCACCGCCGGACGCTCGCACGGTCAGTTTGATGATGAGATTTTCGCTCGCGAGTTTCTGCTCTCGCACCTGCACGCCGGGCATCGCCCGGCGAATTTTTGCCGCGATGCGCTGAAGTGCGGCGTCGATCCCCCGCAACGTGGTCGGTCGGTCTTCGACCGGCAGGTAAACGAGATCGATGTCCACGGACAGACGTGGAAAATCGCGCACGAAGAAATTGATCGCGGTGCCGCCCTTGAGGGCGAAGCACGTTTCGACGTTTACGAAAGGCATGACCTGCACGAGCAGGTCGGCTTGTTTGAAAAATGGGCTGTCTCTCATGGTGCGTCGGACGGGGTTTCGGCTGCCGCTGGAACGGTGATGAGGTATTTGGAATCGAGCCGGCCACCGGCGAAGAGCACGCGCTTGCCGCTGCCGAGCGAAACCTTCGCGAGGTCCAACTGCTTGAACCAAACGTGGGCATGTTTTTCGACCAAGTGAAGAAAGAGGCGTTTCACCTTCACCGATGAGCATGCTTCCAGGAGCGACGTCACCAAGTCCGGCCGCAGTGTGCCAAGTCCCTCGAAGACGAGGTTCGCGTGTTCGTAGCCCGCGTCGTCGAGCGTGAGGTGTTGGAGGAATTCCAGCGCGGCACGTTCCGATGCGGACACGGTCACGACGAGTTCCCCTTCGCGGTGTTCGCGCAGCCCGAGTTCCTGCGGCAGGAAGTTCGTGCTGACGTGCTGCACGCGACCGGCCCAAGGCAACCGCTTGAACCAAGCGGGAAGCCGGTCACTGGTGCGGCTGAAAAGATAGACGGGATAGGCCTCTCCTAGTGGAAGAAAATGCGCGAGGCCTGAGAGTTCCAATGCAGTGCGCCCGCCCGGGTGAAATGACTTGGATTTCTGTTGGAGCCCGAAAACCGCGCCCAGCCAGGCGGGAGCCTCGGGTTGAGCGGTGAAGGCTCCGTCTCCGACGCGGTGCAGCCAACCGGAACTGGCGTAGTAGTCGGCCAACCGACTGGATATGCCTTGGCGCTTGAGCCAAGCGGAGGTGAGCACCGCACCGGTTGGGGAGGCGTTCAGGCGCTGGTTTAATTTTTGTCGTTCTGAACCAGTATTTCTGGTCATATCTGTTACGAATTAAACCATGCGGTTTAATTTGTAGCAAACAGAACAAGTCTAACTTGGTTTATTTGCAAGTTAATAAACTAGCGTTTTAAGTGGCGATTTCAGCAAAAAACTCCCGGCGGCGAACCGCCGGGAGCGAAAAGCGGGCCTCAAATCAGGCCCGCCTCGCGGAAGGAGTAGAAACCGCGACCCAGCGGATCGGCTTCGCGTGATACGGAAGCGGATCTATTTCGTGAGCGCTTTGAGGCGCGCGTTTAAGACTTTCACGTCCGCTTCGGCACCAGAGACGGCGGCGCGCGCCCGTGCGTGCCGGACTTCTGCTTGAAGTAGTTCGCGCTTCACGGAACTGGAATCTGAGCCTCTGGGCGAATTCGTCTTGCGATGGCCGTCCTCGGTCGCCGTGTGGACGGAACCGCCGTTTAACTGCCTTCGATCTATAGATCAATTAGTCAAGCAACACGTAGAAAGTGAGAACGCCCGGTCTCCCTCAGGGGAGCCGGGCGTTTCCTTTTTGCGGGTTGACGGACGAGTGGGGCCAAATTCGGTGAGACGGCGAGCCCGTAGTTTGCCCGTAGTGCCCGAAGTTCTCTCTCTAAAAACTACGGTGTAAACTACGGGCTGGGGCTCCAAAAGTTGGCCGTAGTTGCCCTAAGTTACTTCCCTGCCTTCACTCGTAGGTGAGATGCGTAAGTCCTTAAACAGGAAACCCCCGGGAGCAGTTTCCGGGGGTTTCAAATGGGTGCAGGGGCTGGATTTGAACCAGCGACCTTCAGGTTATGAGCCTGACGAGCTACCAGGCTGCTCCACCCTGCAATAGGTGAAGGGCATAAGTGGTTCACGAAGTTTTGGGTGTCAACGGCTTTTATTGCCGATGTCGCCCTCTCTGTTTTGGGCCGCGAACCCACGGCTCACGTCCGCTGGGCGAACCGGTTTTGGCAAATCGGGATGGCCTATCGTCCAACTTTCGTTCTCTTTTGCCCTCTGTGGCTAAGCGTTTGTTCAAAACAAAAACCATCGCATACGAAGGTCGGGGTACGAGCAATGCTCTGGCTTTCCGGCATTATAATCCGGACGAGGTGATCGATGGTCGGACCATGAGCGAACACCTGCGCTTTTCGATCGCCTACTGGCATTCGTTCCGTGGCTTGGGCGCCGATCCATTTGGTCCGGGCACGATCCAGCGTCCTTGGGAAAAAGGCACCGAGGCCATCTCGGTCGCAAAGACCCGCATGGATGCGGCGTTTGAGTTTTTTCAGAAAATCCGCGCTCCGTTCTGGTGTTTCCATGATCGCGATATTGCGCCGGAAGGCCGCACCCTCGCTGAATCGAACCGCACTCTCGACCAGCTGGTCGCCCACGCCAAAGCCCTTCAGAAAGCCACGGGCGTGAAACTGCTGTGGGGCACGGCGAATCTCTTTTCGAATCCGCGCTACATGTGCGGTGCGTCGACCAATCCCGATGCGCATGTCTTCGCCTATGCGGCGGCACAGGTGAAAAAAGCGCTCGATGTCACCAAACTGCTCGGGGGCGAAAACTACGTTTTCTGGGGCGGCCGCGAAGGTTATGAGACGTTGCTCAACACCAACCTCAAACGCGAGCAGGACCACCTCGCCACCTTTCTGCACATGGCGGTCGATTACGCCAAGAGCATCGGCTTCAAGGGCCAGTTTCTCATCGAGCCCAAGCCGAAGGAACCGACCAAGCACCAGTATGATTTCGATG
>JBEPTW010000103.1:0-13746 GCA_041691855.1 Verrucomicrobiota bacterium
CCTTTGCCGGCGATCCATGGAAATCCACGTTGATGGTGACTTACATGCAAGGATTCTGCTTGAGGAGTGGCGGCCGCGCCACGGGTGTTCACTGCTGCGGCCAATTTGGTAGTTTTTAAGGCAGCGTGGCGAAACGGTACTTGCATGTCAGGAATCAGGTTCCCTGCGATAGTGCGACCATGACGTGCATATCCAATCATGAGTCCCTCTTCCATTGCCCACGCATAGGAGCCTTCGACAAAACGAATAAGTCCTTCGTCGCAATATTTACCTCCAGCAGCGTGATTCCGATCAATCGGTTTACATTCAACGAAGAGAGCATCGAATTCCGAGACAACGAAGCGAGGCTCCTCCTCGTCGTGACGTAGTTTGAAGGAAAGATCGGGTGTTTTGGTCAGGCGCGAAAAATCGTAGTTCCATACTTGTCCCTGCCGAACAACGAACTCATAGGTCCGGCGATTGAATCCGGGTACACAGCCGCTCTGGCGGAAGTTGTTTTCAATCATGCTACGTAGGGCTGCAGTGACTTGGTCCTCGGTGGCGGTAGCGAATGGAAATCCTTTTTGCCGCAGCTCATCGAACGCTCGGAGCAGGACCCGGCGAATCAGTAATATTACCGGCAAACCCAGTCTCGGATGCGGTAGACGAAAACTCTCACGCGCTACGCCAAGCGTAAACAGACCTTCTGCGTCGGAAAGACTCATGCTTCTTCTGTCAGACCAAAGGCGGCGAGGTGATGCCGTACGAGATGCTGGGCGCAGAGCCGGGCGCGAGTCGCGGTCCACCAACGCTGCTGATTGAGCAATCCCAGCAGAAGGCCGTGACGACCGGGCAACTTCACAACGAGGCGACTGGCGGAGCGTTCGTTGGCGAGTTGCATGGCCTTGCGTAGGAGCGCGGAAGAAATGGTCGCGGTTTCGCCTGTCCGGGCGACGCTAAGAAAAATCCATGGCTGGCTCCACTCATCGGGTTGCACGGCGGGTTCAGCGACCGTGGCATGCTCACCACAAACATCGAAGTATGGATCGAGCGCTTCGCTTAGCGTATCGCGAAAGGTGGCGCGAGAATCGCGGGTGGTGCGTTCGAGCGCCGCGCGACCTTGGCGACGGTAGGAGGCAGCAGCGAACAAAGTATCGCGGGCGACTTGAACGGAATCTTCGTCCAAGCCGTAGAGGCGAAAGAGGGCGGCATCGATTTCATCCCAAGGTTTCTTTGCGTCATGTTCGAGACGGTGAGCGAGTTTGCGGAGCTGCGTCTTGGTAGGTGAATCAAGAGTGGCGATGTCAGGGAATGGAAGGGCGTCGAGATCCTGCTTCGTGAACATCATGCGATCAGCGCCTTGCGTGACGCTGATCATTAGCGTGTGATAGCGAAAGAGTGTGCTGTGCGCGATGAGGTAGATCAGGGCGGCAAGTGTGTCCGCCTCTGGATGTCCGGCGCAGGAATAGCCGTAGTAGCTTTGGGAGAAGGCGAGTGCGCAGGCAGAAATGAATGCTTTTGGGCTGTCGAGTTCTGGCCCCGGGGCTTTGGGAATAATTACAAGAGGAGATTGGTAGAGCACTTCGCGTCGCGGCATGTGGGCCGACTTTCTCTTATGCGTCTCGTAACACGAAATCAAAGCCGGGTGGTCGATCGCGAAGCTGATTGTCGGTGGGAAAAAATTCGGCAAATCAGCTAGAAATTTAGCAGGCTTCTGCTTTAATTTGGGCGACAAATTGTAGCCTTGGCCGGTTTTATCCATCGTGGAATCCCACATGGCCCACGTGGATTTCAAAGTTTGCGGAAACGCACTGGTTATGCCTTCCATCACCTCAACGTCCAACCACGTGCCGAGCGAAAGAGTTTTCAGTAGCCAAGGCTGGCGCTCGACTCGCTCCACGCTAAGAGGCTGCGTTGCCTCGTAGTCTATGCGAAAGCGAGCCTGGGCATTCAGTTTCGGTTCATTTAGCGGAGTCGCGTAGTAGAAACGTTGATCTCGAGGCGGAATGGTATTGCGAGCGAAGAGCAAGCAGAAGGGAACTTTCACCCCGTCCCAGACTGAAGACCAACGCAGGTCTGCGCCGTTGATCAGGCCGGTGAGCGAGACGCTGCGAAGCACGGCGCGCCACGCTTCGTGGCCTTTGCCACTTGTGCGGCCGAAGAGACGCGCGGGCAACGCGAGGGCGATGAGGCCGTCCGCTTTTGCCCATTCGGTGGCGCGCCAGAGGAAGGGCAGATCGGGATTCTTATCGGGATTTTCGTAGGTTCCTGCCAGTTCGGTCAGGCCCTTGGTGGTCAGAACGCGGCGGCCAATGGCAGTGAAGGTGTCATTGAGAGTGTCAGTCTCATTTTTTGTTGCGGTGGCGTCGGCGTCCTCGTCGTTGGGGTCTTCACGCAGTCGGGTCCATGGCGGATTACCAATCACGATATCGAACGAATGGTCGAATTCAGCGGGAACTGCGGGGCCAAGGCTGCCGATTTCAAATGCGGAATTTTTTGCGTGCGATGGCGTAGGGTTGCTAAACGAATGAAGCACGGTGCCGCGAAGATTTTTTGGGAACTTCAGGTTTTTGGGTGGGCGCGGCGTACCGTTGACCTCAATAGCAGTGATATAGAGCGACAGGGCGGCGAGTCTGAGCGCCGCCTCACTTACGTCGAAACCGCGTAATTGGTTATAGAGAATATTCTGGATCGTGCGGGTGTTGGGGCGGATTTCATCGCGTTGCCAGCGTTCGCGCACGAGGCGGCGAAAGGCGAGAACGAGAAAAATTGAAGCCCCACAGGTTGGGTCGAGCACGCGAGCTGCAGCCGGATCGGACGTGGCGGCGAAAACCTGATCGATCATCAACTGGGCGATGAGGCGCGGTGTATAGTGGACACTCTTTTTGCGGGCAGCGACACTGTCCACCCGATGGCTGAAACTCTCATAAACTTGGCTGAGCACGCCGACGGGAATATGGGCAAAGTCGAGGTCGCCCCAATCGAGTTCAGTTTGGATGCTGCCGCCACCTGCCGACCAACCGCACAAAATTGCTTGGAGATGCCGAAAAATGGCGGGGCCGAGTTTCCCGATCCGACGGTAGAAGCGCAGGTATTCCTTCTCCCGAGCCGCATTGTCGTCGGCTGAGATCGACTCGTCGATCAGAGGGAGGAAATCGCCATTGAATGTGGCGTCGAGCCAAGCGGAGGTCTGCGCTGTCTTTTCGGCGGAGGAAAAAACGTCTTTTAGCTCGGTCGCGGACGGGCTGATTTCCGCGAGTTCGCTTGGAACGACAATGCCACGATCAATCAGAAAGCGGAAGAAAAGCGCCCGGCCTGCCATCGACAATATATGGATGGGGTCGATGTCGGTGTGAGGAACAAAGGCTTCGTGAGTCTGCTCCAGCAGTGAAAAAATCTTCTTAAAGACATAGTCGGACCCTTGGAGTAGATTGTTTTTCTCGTAGGTGCCATGAACCAGATGCTGGAAGAAGAGCGGAGCTCGATCCTCCTTGACCAGGATTGTGTCGAGCGCAGTGATGGATGCGACGGCATGAAACCCTATGGGGTAAATCTCAAGCGAACCTGGGTGGGCGACCGCGAGCCAGGCAGGATCGCTGCGATTGGCGAGCAGACGCTGCAGTTTTGCGATCTTCTCGGCTCCCACCGACTGGCTTCCGCTTGCGTCGACGACGTAAAGTAGCGTGGTGCCTTGGTGCTTTGCGACACCGGCGAGAAGCGGCTCGCTCGTTGCCGCGCCGCGCCGTGGCAGAAGATCGAGATAATCGAGCTGATCGGGCTGGGAGAGAGGTTCGTCCAGGCGGATCAAGTCGGGACATCCATAGGCGCGCAAGTGTTCGGCAAGATAGTCGTCAGCCGCATTTGTGCGACGGGAACTCATCGAGAGGGAAGCAGGGGCTGGGCAACGCAGGTAATACCCGAGTGAAGTCTTGGGGTAACGGGTAAGTCAAAACTTCTCCCTGCTTTCGGATGAGAAACTCTCGCAACCGCGAGGTTGGGCCTGAGATTAGGTTGGATTTGACTTTCCATTTGAGTGTACTTTCTGGTTTCGCTTTGAATCAGCGCAGCGCAAGACACGGGAGCGCTGGGCGCAGTGTTAAAAAGCACTTTGAAAAAGTCCGACTGAATTGGCTTGTTTGGTCTTTCGGGATTGCGCCTGGGTTGGAATCCGATCGATGCAGGATATGAAAACCAAAGGACGACTCTTGAGAAAGAAACTGGGTTATAAATCTTCGGCTGTGATTCGACCAAACCCATGGCTCGTAACGAATCGAATATTTGATGAAACGCCGCGCTATGTTGGTGGGAGAGGTATTCTCGATCAGGCGCGGTTGCTGACCGTACTTCGGCACAACCGATTGGTGAATCTTTTCCTCGGGTTGAGTACTTACTCGCATACGATCAACCATCGGATGCTGATGCGTGGAATCGGGCAGATCGAAATCGACGAGGTCTACGTTGGAGTGGATAGGGCGGGGCGTCAGTTTGTTGTCCCGGTTCAGGCAAAGGGTGGGAACGATAAACTTTCGGCGGTGCAGGCGAGGCAGGATATAATGTGCTGTGCCAGTAAGTTTCCCGCCCTGATCTGCCGGGCGATTTCGGCGCAGTTCATGGAAGGCGACCTGATCGCTTTGTTCGAACTTACCCTTGAAGATGGAATGATCAAAGTAGCCGACGAGGCGCATTATCGGTTGGTGCCGGCGGATCAAATTTCGCGCGAAGAATTGAAGGCATATGCGCAAAGAAGAAAATGATGACAGTCGGGATTTTCCTTTCTTCAGAACATTAAATGGGGCGCCAGTTCCGCGCGCAGCCGGTCGACGAGTTCCGGATCCATGAAGCGGTAATCGTCAGGAATAGGGAGCGTCATCAGTGGCTTGTTTTTCAGCTCGTCGGGAAAACGGGTGTGCAGGCGATCGGCGTGGCGGCGTTCCATGCAAAAAATGACGTCGGCCTAGCCGACGTGACCATCGGTGACTTTAGTGCGGGCACCATTTTCCGTCCCGGCGGAGCGGGCCTCATAGCGCGGATGATTCTTGAAGAGCGCTTCCGCTGTTGGACTGCGCCACTGGTTGCGCGAGCAGATAAATAGGATTTTAGTTTTCACGGCATACTTTCCGAGCGATCCCTTGCCGCGAGCGATGAGAAAAATACCAACGGACCAAATACGAAGTGGAAAAGGAGCTGCGGGACGATTCGAAACATGCGGCTCGTCCGGCAATCGACTTCAAATCTTCTTCGCAGCAGCAGATCGTTAAGTTTTTCGCGTGAGAAGATCGGCGTAGGCCCAAAGTGCCTGCCTTGGTGTTTCCATTTTCCTGTTTTATCCAGCACACGCAGGAATGGCTCAACTCTGCGGAAGCAAGAGATGGGTTGGAATTTGACGAACGGGAATGATGAGACACGTTGCTGGGTTCACGATGACCGACTCGCTTTCCATTGAATGCCCGCACTGCGGAGAAACTTTTTCGCTGGCGCTGGATCTGAGCGAAGGCAGCGCGGAATTTATTGTCGATTGCGAGGTGTGTTGCCGACCGATGACCGTTTCGGTGCAGATCGCGGACGGCGAACTCGAAAGTGTCGAAGTGGTCGAGGCATAACGAGCGCGACGATTTTTTCCACGTGGTGAAACCTGCTTTTAAAATTCGTTCGCCTGAGACTGGTACCGAGTACTCGATCTTTGTGGAGGAGCCCAAGGGAACTCACGGACCTTGGCCCATGATTCTTTTCACGGATGGCGACGATCAATTTCCGGCGGCGGTGGATGCCTATCGCAAAGCCAGTGACGCGGGAACGGTTCCGCCGGTCCTGCTCGTCGGGGTGGGTTACGGGGCGAGCTATTCAAAACCGGCGAACAAACGTGGCCGGGACTACACGCCAACGGCGCACGGCGACGAACCGACGAGCGGCGGGGCGGCGGTCTTTCTGAAGTTTGTCACGCAGACGCTGTGGGCTGATCTCACGAAACGGTATTCGCTGGACGAAAAACGCCGTGGGCTTGCCGGTCACTCCTTGGGTTCCCTGTTCGTGCTTTATGCGCTTTGGCGGCAACCGCTCTTTTTCACGCATTATCTGGCCAGCGCCCCGTCGATCTGGTGGGACGACCGCAGCATTCTCCAACTCGCGGCCCAGCGGCACGCGAAAAGTGCCGCGTTACCGGTGCGGTTATTTTTGAGTGTCGGCGAAAAAGATTCCGCTTCCATGACCGGGGATTTGGCGCTGCTGGAGTTACAATTAACCACGAAACCGTTTTCCGGCCTCGACGTGACGACGCGCATTTTCGCGCATCGTACTCATTTTAACGTCCTGCCCGATGCCTTTCGAGCGGGTTTGGAATACTTATTCGGGAAGAGCTGATTCGGGCTCAACTAAACGACGGGTGGACGTCCTCTGTTCGACGTTAGCGATCCGCGCTTTTTCTCATTTTGTAGGTTGCGAGCTCGCCTCGCAACGTAGCGCGATGAGCGCGCTACCTACCGAGAATTGTTGAGCGCATTGTCTCTCTTGGATTGGAATTTTTGGGAGCGAGCAATCCCGTTCCTGCATGAGTTCATGGAAGGGGGAATGGCTTTTCAGGAATGCCCGGTCTTGGCGCGGATTTTCTGGTCGGTGGCAACTCGTTCCTTGCCGGTGGATTTTTCGGCGTGGTCTTCCATCAGTTCCAGTTCCTTCGCTTTCGCCGGCTGCTGGCCGAAATCGTTTAACTGCTTCGCCGGATCTTTTTCGGTGATGTCCTGTTTTTTGCTCATCCTTTTTTGGACCACGTTCGTACGGGGCTGTTCGATGATTTTTAAATGGTGCATTTCGCTGGGCGGCATTGCGAACGTTTGATTTTTCCTAAACACCGAGTGACAACCGGGATGGAATCGTTCATCAAACAAGGCGCGACGCGTCAGTCGATTTCGCGCCGCTAAATCTTTTTTTATGGCCTACAAAAAAATCACGATGGAGTTGAACAAGAAGATCGCCTTGGTCGCGCACGACAACAAGAAGGTCGAACTTGTCGAGTGGTCCAAGTTCAACCGCGATCTGCTGGCGCATCACAAGATTTACGCCACCGGCACCACCGGGACGCTGTTGGAGCGGGAGCTTGGTTTTCCGATCAACAAACTGCAAAGCGGCCCGCTCGGCGGCGATCAGCAGATCGGCGCCCGGATCGTGGACAATGAAATCGATTTCCTGATTTTCTTTTGGGACCCGCTCGAACAGCAGGCGCATGATCCGGACATCAAGGCGCTGCTCCGCATGGCGGTGGTGTGGAATATTCCAATCGCGTGCGATCGCGCTTCGGCGGATTTCATTATATCGTCGCCGCTGATGGACAAAACCTACGATCGATTGATTCCGGACTACGATATTTACCGCAATCGCAAGGTCGCGGGAGTCGAAACGCCGCCACTGCCGATTCCCGGCGTGACCGACGGCAAGAAAGCACGGAAAGCCGTCGGGGCCGGTGTGACGACGCCTCCGCTGTGATTCAGTCGCGAGGTTGTTCGCTCCAGTGTTGCCACATTAACCGATAGGCGTTTTCCAAGTTCTGGGCGAAGCGCGCGGCATCCATCAGTGGGGATTGTTGTATTTGCTCACGCAACCCGGAGCGCAAGGTGGCGATACGTTTCCGATCGTTCGCCAAGCTCGTGGCGATTTGGACGAATTGATCGTTCGTCTCCGCGACCAATTCGGACAGACCGAGAGCGGTCATCAGGCTTAATCCCGCGCGCGAGACGACGGTCGGGCCTGATCGGCTGATCACGGGCACACCCATCCAGAGCGCGTCAAGGGAGGTCGTATGGCCATTGTACGGGAACGTATCGAGCCCGATGTCGATCCGATGATAGAGTTCCAAATAGTCGCGTCGCGGTTGATAGGCGGCAAACTCCACGTGATCGGCCCCCAAGCCCAGTCTCGCTTTTACGCGCGCCCGAGCCGAGCCGAGTGGGGTGAGCAGAAGCAGTTTGGAATTGGGGACCGAGCGCAATACTTGCGCCCAAAGATCGAGCACGGCGTCAGTTGTTTTGCAGAAATTATTTAGGCATCCAAAAGTGATGGGTCCGGTCGTTCCGGCGGGCAGCGGATTTACCGACGGCTCTTCCGTGAGCGGATCATAACACCAAAAACTATCCGGCAGGCGGATCGATTGTTCCGAGTAGAATAAGTCAGTGCCGGCGGGATCGAGTTGCGGATCGGTGAGGCGATAGTCCATTGCGTTCATGCCAGTGGTGCCCGGATAACCGAGCCAAGTGATTTGAACCGGAGCGGGTTTTTCTGCAAATACCCCGAGCCGATGATCCGCCATGTGGAGGGTCATGTCGACGAGGATGTCGATCTTGTCCTGTTTGATCATGGCGGTGACTTCCGCGTCGTCTAGCCCCACGGTTTGCCGCCAGACATCGCTATATCCCTGCAAGCGTGCGGTGATGGCGTCCGGCGAGACGACATCGGAATAGACAAAGATTTCGAACGAGTCGTGATCGTGATGAGATAAGAACGGAATCGTGAACAGCGCCTGGCAATGGTCGCGAAAATAACTGGAGAGATAACCGACTCGAAGTCGTCGGTGGGGATTGGAATCGTTCGGGAAACGCCGAGAGCTCGGTTGCAAACGCGATCCGTGCTGTTGGTTCCATTCCTCCGCCGCGCGACGGAGGGCTGCGGCGTCAAACGCCGGACTGTAGTGTTGTGTGAAAATGAGATTGCTGTGAATCCGTGCGTTGCCCGGCGCGAACTCATGCGCACGACTCAGGTACTCAATCGATTCGTCCAATCGACCGAGATCTTTCAGCACGCCGCCGAGATTGCTCAGGGTATCGGCGGAATTTGGTTCGAGGAGAAGCGCGTGTCGGAACACATCTTCCGCTTCGTCGAGGCGCCCGAGACGTTCGAAGACCACGCCGAGATTGTTGATCGCTTCCGGAAAACGCGGGCGCAGTTCGAGCGCACGTTCGTATGCGTCCACTGCTTCGTTGAGCCGGCCGTTGGTGCGGAGAACCAAGCCGAGATTGTAGAGAACCTCCGGCTGGTTCGCGTCTTCCGCCAAGATCCGGCGATAGCCCGCCTCTGCTTCGGAGAGTTGTCCCGCGCGCTGCTGGCTTAATGCGATGGCGAATGCCTCGTCGATGGTCACGGCATCTGTTAAATGCTGATCGACTCCCGGCCTCAACTTTCTTTGCGATTTTTTAGCGATGACAGAGCCTCTCCCGCTGGGTGTGGACTGGACACCCGAGGCAAGCGTTGATGCGATATGCCTGTGGCTATCGTGCGCCCTGCGCAAACCTCCCCGTTTCAGCCCGTCGCGTTTTATCTGCGCGGACTGGCGCTGGGTTTCGCCTTGGAGTTTTTTTTGGTGAGTTGCGCCGCGCCGGAACTCTCGCCGGTCAAAGCGCCTTCGCCGCCGGCTCACTTGGTTGTAATTAACCAGACCGACTACGAATGGCGACTGGCCATCAACCGCGCGTCGGATGAACCCGTGCGAAACGTTGAGGTGGTGGCGCGGGCTTCGCAAACGCTCGACCTGCCCGGTGGGGATTACGTGATCGAACAAACCATGCTGCCGACGGCCGCGGCGCCGGAATTGAGCCGCAAAATTTCGTCCCGATTGGAGCCGGGACAAACCTATCGCTGGCGGCTTGCCACGCTTTTGTCGGAGTCGAACGGGGACTCAGGCACACCCTGATTCTGCAATGAGTGCTGCCCCCTCCACCCGTCGTGCGATTGCCGAGATCGATTTTGGCGACGGTGCCGCAGTCAGCTTCAAAGTGGGTAATCGTTCGATTCACCAATTCTGGCATTTGTTTTCGTCGCATTTCCGGTTCGTGTTGCTTGCACCGCAACGACGCGCCGGTAGCGGCAAGGTCGCCTGGACGTGGCGCGAGCCCGGCGAGAAACGCCCGGTGACCGCGACGGAACTCGTGGAAGTGAGACGACGATTGTCCGAGGGCAATCGGTCGCTGGCGGGCGGATTTGGCGGAATTGGGCGGGGCGAGGACGATGAAGCGTCGTCGTTGGAGGGGCAGGTGCGGGCTGGCGTGGGTGAGATGGTCGCTCAATTGCTGGCCCAGCGCGATTCGGCGCTGGCGGGATTTGTTTGTCGGACCGACGCGGGGTTGATGTTGCATAGTTGGGGTGCGGCGGTCGCGGCCCAACCGCATTTTCCTGATGCGCAACACAGCGAAATCAGTGGGACGGTGTTCGTGGGCGTCGAACGTCCGGCCGGAATTTCCGTGGTGCTCGAAAATACGCAGGGCATCGGCGGTGCCCGCGTGAAGACCGACGAGGACGGTGGCTTTCGTTTCCCCAATGTCGCGCCGGGAAGCTATCATCTCCGGGTTGCGGATCGCAGCGATTTTCCGGGCGGCTTGACGGTGGAGGTCGAGCGCGAGTCGATCTCCGGATTGGAGTTGCGCAGTACTTCTGATGAACCGCTGTCGATGGCGGGCAAGGTCACTCCGCTGGCGGAAGACGTCCCGTGGTTCCGGCGACGGTGGGCCGGGTTGATCTTGCTGCTGCTGATTTTGGGTGCGGGAAGTTTGACTTGGTGGTGGTCGCAGCGGTCTTCGGACACACCGGCGGTCGCTCAAAATCAATCCTCGAGTTGGCAATCAGCCAAAGGACAGCTGGCGGCGAACAAATCGCAGGCGTCGGCCAACGATGATCACAAGGTCGGTCAGGAAGGGGCGTTTTCCGATCTTTCGAATTCGATTTCGCCGCCAAAGGTTTTGCATCCACGACATGATCACGCTCCGTCGGAGGCAGACGGCGTGGCATCCGATCATGCGCCACAACCACCGGAGGATTCTACGGTTCCCGGTCCGCGGGTTCCCGCAGAAAAATCTTCGGCCGTTGATTCGAACGGAAAACCGACCCCACGCCCAGATGCTCCTCGGGAACATGCTTCGCGAAATCCGCGCAATTCATCATCAGATAGTGCGGAAGAAAAAGTGCGCCCGTCCGACGAGGGCTCGGGAACGGATCCGGATGGCGACGACGTCAAATCGGTGAAAGACAAACTGGCAAAACTCCCGCCGACCAAAGTGAACACGAAGAAAGCCGGCGCGCCGGTTGCGTCTTCGCCCGCGAGTGACGAGGTGCCGGACGAAGACGCTGCTCCGGCGGGAAGTAACGCCCCGGCTGATTCAGCGCCATCGATCCCCGCGGCCTCGAAGGGAAGAAAGTCATCCTCGCCAGCCAAAGCGAAAAGCCCGACTGCCACGGGCGCGGCGGTGAATGCAGAAGCGGCGGACAGCAATGCCGACACGGGAGCGCCGGATTCGTCGACACCCGGGCCGAGCGCGGCGGCGAATGGTCAGTTGAGATCAAGTCCGACTCAAAAAGCCAAGGAGTCGGCAAAAGGTACGACGACAAACGGTGTCGCCGCTACTTCCACGGACTCTGCCGAATCAGATTCAGCTGCGGATACGCCGGATGCCTCACCGTCGCCCGAGTCTGCCGCCGGCCCGGGTGCATCAAAAAAGACGGCTCCGAAAAAAACGCCTCCGGCAAATCAAACGGCCGCCCCAACGGACTCCAGCCCGCCGCCCGACCAAGCCGACGCGGCAACCCCGCCGGTGTCTGCGCCGACCGCACCTCCCGGTACATCGGCTAAACGACCGCCGGCGGCGGTGGCGGAAAAATCCGCGCCTGTCGCGTCGGCGAATGAGCTGCCCGTTTCTTCGACCGAAGCGGAAGCAGAGGCCTCGGCTGGCACTCAATCTATCGCGCCCGCCGGTAACACGCCGCCCCGCAAGCGATCCCCATTACGGAAAAAATCCGCGCCCTCCTCGTCGTCTCAAGAAGACGAGCCGGACCAAGCGGCAGCAGCGGATTCATCGGCAAATTTATCGGCGATAATTCCTGCGGCTTCCGCGGTGACGGTGACGCCGGATGATGGCGATCCGTTGATGCGGATCGAAACGGTTCATGCTTCGGTTTGGAAACAACGGATGGTGCGTGATGTGATTGTTCCCACGCGGCCGGTAACTGAAGCGGAAGAAGAAGCGATGGATACGTTGCGGGAAAAACTCCGGCGGGAAGAAGCGACGCGATTGCCGAAAGCGTTTCAACAACCGCGGATGAGCGGCGGCCTCGTCATTAAATTCGCGGCGACTTCGAATCAACCAAGTCCTCCTCGCTGGCGTGAGCCGTCGGGAGCGGAACCAGCTGGATCAAAGGTGTCCGGCCAATGGGCCGAATTGAGTTGGAGCGGTGGGATTCCGCCTCCGAATACCACTTACACCTTGAGCGATTCGGCTGGTCGGGTGATTGCGGTGGCCAGCGTTGATGGCAGCGGTGCAGTTGCCCTGAAAACGACGGCGAAATCCAGCGCGTGGTATTGGTGTGGAATCGAGCGCATCCCAGCGCAATCGACGAATACCAGCGCGACCGACGCGAGCGCACCATTTGATTGGAAACTGCTTTCAGGCGCGGCCATCCCCGCGTCGTGGTCGCGAGACGATCATTGGCTCGATGGTCGCGGCCAGCGGATTGAAATTCCTCTCGACGCGACCACCAACCGGGTCGGGAATTATCCGATCACGTTAATTGATCCGGCCAGTGGATGGGCCTTGGTGAGCGATGTCGGCGTGCGGGCCCTGTGACCTATTGAATCAGGTCGTGGATCAACGCCTTTAGGTTCACCGCAGTGGGCGAGAACTGGATGGCCTCACGGATGAGGACCTCTGCGCGCGCGGCTTTGGTATCGTCGTTGAGGTGCAGCGTGCACAATCGCTGGCCGGCGCTGACGGGTTCGCCGATCTTGATCAAGTCTGAGATTCCCACCGCGTGGTCGACGTTGTCGCTCACTGTGGCGCGACCGCCACCGAGGGCCATGACGGCGTGGCCGCACTTGAGGGCGTCGACTTCGCTGACGAAACCAGACGTTCCCGGCGTGGCTTTAACTTCAAGTAATTTTTTCGCCCGCGGCAACAGAGTGGGGTCGTCGATGATGCGCACGTCGCCGCCTTGCGCGGCGCATAGTTGCCGGAATTTTTCCAGTGCAGAACCATTGGCGATGGCGGTTTCCATTTTCCGTTGCGCCTCGGTCATGTCGTTCGCCACGCCGCCAAGAATGAGCATGTGGCCGGTCAGGGCGAACGTGACCTCCATTAAATCGGATGGGCCGCGGCCTTTGAGGCATTCGACGGCTTCGATCACCTCGGTGGTGTGGCCCACGGCGCGCCCGAGCGGCTGATCCATGCCCGTCAACAACGCACGGACGGGTTTGCCGGAAACTTTACCGATGGCCACCATCGCGTGGGCGAGTTCCAGCGCGTGCTCCTTGGTTTTCATGAACGCCCCGCGGCCGAACTTGATATCGAGGACGAGTGAGTCGATCCCTTCGGCCAGTTTTTTGCTCATGATGCTCGCGCAAATCAGTGGGATGCATTCGACCGTGCCGGTGACGTCGCGCAGCGAATAAAGTTTGCGATCGGCCGGGACGATTTGCGGGGTCTGCCCGATCATGGCCGTGCCGACCTTTTGCAAAACAGCGCGGAATTCCGGTACGCTGAGCATGACGCGAAATCCGGGAATCGCTTCAAGTTTATCGAGGGTTCCGCCCGTGTGGCCGAGGCCGCGTCCGCTCATCATGGGCACCGTCAGGCTACAGGCCGCCGCGAGCGGGGCGAGGATAAGAGAGACCTTATCGCCGACGCCGCCGGTCGAATGTTTATCCACTTTTGCGCCGGGAAGATCGTGCAGATCGATGATTTCGCCGGAGTGCAGCATCGCATCGGTGAGCCACGCCGTTTCCTGTGGATTCAGGCCGCGCCA
>JBEPTW010000104.1:0-13319 GCA_041691855.1 Verrucomicrobiota bacterium
ATGGTGTGCCATTAGCCGTCGCGGCACCACTCGCTTCCAAATTCAGCCCGCTATTCCGGCTAAACAGGTAGTAAGTGCCGTTCGATATTTGGGCATTCGCCGTAAGCGAAGGAATCACGGCGGCAGCAATGATTGAACCGAATAAAAACAGTCTTTTTGTCGTGGTTAAGTTCATAGGTTTCGATGGAGTGAAAATTTCTGATGGTTTGTTTTTGCTCTTATTACTTTGGGCCAAGGATTGCTTTAGTTGGAATGTGACCGGCTTGAATCGGAATGAAATCCGTCGGTGCCACATCGCCGATTCTGTTCGCCATTAGCCGACGCCCATAGATTCGAGGCGATTACGGAACGTATTGGTTTACGATGGTCTTGATGTTATTCGCCCAGACTTGGTAGCCCGCTGACGAAGGATGCAAACTATCAGCCAAGAGGGAGGTATTAACCGTTCCATCCGAATTCAGGAACTTTGAACCGATGTCTTTATAGATCACGCGGCCGCCACCGGTTCCGTTCAGCGACGAGATGCGGTTGTTAATATCAACAATCTTGGCGCGAAGGGCGGTGTCGGTAGGATGTCCACGAGGAAAAATTCCCATCAACAAGAGGTGGGCGTTGGCGCAGCGAGTGAGATACTCGTTCACGATGATGGTGACCCGCGAGGCAATCGTCGCGTTGTCCACGTTGGCACCAGCGTCGTTTGTTCCAATCAGCAGCACCACCAGTTGCGTGTTCAAACCGTCGGATTCACCCCCCAACAAACGCCACCAAAGATTGGCGGTCTTATCGGCGGAGATACCGAAATCATAGGCGCTCTTGGATGAGTAATTCGCATTCCAGACACTTGAACCAGTCCCCATCCAGAAATCCGTGATGGAATCACCGTCGAAGATGAGTTTAATGGTCTTACCTTTTGTGGCGTTCACGTTTCCGAGATACTTGCTATAATAGCTCGAGTTCGTCTGAGGTTGAGCAGCCAAAGCCACGTCTTGAAACCGCCATTGGGAATTCAATGCACCGTCATTATTGTACTGAACAATCGCCGCCCCGTTGGCGGTGGACGCACCCTTGACATTCATCACCTTCCCCGAATGGACAAATACGGGAGAATAAAAACCACTGCCGCGACTCGTCAAAGTGACCTTCTGATTGTTGCCGCCATGGTAATCAGAAAGCTGGCAAATCGCATCGTTGGCCGTTGACACTCCCTTGACATCAACCGCCCGGCCGCTCCCCACACCGATGATGCTGTATTGACCGCCGCCCAGAGAATTTACCGTCCACTGCTGGTTGGTGCCGGCATTGTAAATCCATTGGTCCAATGGCGTCCCATTAGCTGTCGCAGCACCAGTCGCATCCAAATTCAAGGCGCTATTCCTACTAAACAGATAGTATGTACCGGTCGATATTTGCGCGTTCGTCGTGACCAGCGGAATGAAGGCCGCCGCGACAATTGAACCGAATAGGAACAATTTTTTTGTGATGATTGAGGTCATGGGTTTCGATGGTTTTAAATTCGGATGGTTGGTTTTTGTCCGTTTCATTTAGCGTCAAAGGCTACTTTCAGTGGGACGCGACCCGATTGAACAGAGCTCAAGCGCGTCAGTATAATATGATGCCGACTCCATACGTTAACTACCGCGGTGGATTCATATTCACTATTGAAATGGCGAACGCCAAGCAGGCTACAGGTCTCGCCTTACTTAAGGCGCCATGAACTGCCATTGCTGGTTATTGCCGCCGTTAGAGGTCCAGATTTGAAGCGCGGTCCCATTGGTCGTCGCAGAATGTGGCACATCCAGACCTGAGCCGGTGGCGTTGGCCGGGGTAAGGAGATAGTAGCCGCCGCTAGTTGCGGTTAAGCTCCATTGCTGGTTCGCAGCGCCGCTGTAAGTCCGGATATCAATCGCGGTTCCATTGGCAGTGCCTGCGCCGACCACTTCCAGCGCACGGCCACTTTGGACGCCGATGATCTTGTATTCCCCGCCGCCCAAATCGGTCACCGTCCATTGCTCGTTCGTCCCGGCGTGATAAGCGTATTGTTGCACGACCGCTCCGTTGGCCGTGCTGTTACCTTTGACATCCAATGTCAGCCCGCTGTTTCGATTAACGACCCGGTAGGTGCCATTGGCCACAGCATCGGGAGATACGGTATTCATCGCCACGACAACGTCGGTGCAACTCCATTTATCCTGAGTGCCACTGCCAGTCGTAGCGTTCCATTGGCAGTTTACCAGATTGCTCGCGTTCCGTTTGCTCCACGCGTTGTTCGCCACCCCTTGCCGATAAGACATATCGTAACCCGCGACGGCCATCCAACGAAGACAGATGCCGTTGAAGCCTGCGCCGTCACCCGTAAGGCCCAAGATCTGCATGGTGTTTCCCCAAGTATTTTTCACGTAATCACCCGCCTTGGTGGCGTCGGCGCTGTCACCGTTGTAAAAAGCGGCACCAATAAACGTTCCCAGATTATAGGAGTAAGCGCTCGAACTAGTGAGGTTATCTTTTACCAAACCGCTCGATGAGATAAAAAAATTGGTTTTGCCCCAATTGAAGATGTTCACCGATTTGGTCTGATAGCTGGAATCACCCAATGCACCGGAAAGCAGGTGAGCGGCGATGGAAGCGGGGAAATTAACGCAGGCATTCTTCGAGGTATTGTCGGTGTTCCAGAACATCCCGCCTCCGCCGCTGGTATCCCATCCTCGGGCATAGCACATATCAAAATTGTTTTTTGCGATGGTCCGGTAGGTGGTATTCCCAGTGGCAGTATAAGCTCTGGTAAAGGCGATCACCGCCCACATAACGTCATCGTTGAACTTGTTCCCCGACCAACTGGTCCCGTTGGCCGTGGTAAATTTATCGCACATCGTATTAATATCGGCAGTACGGCCGACATCTTCGACCATCTCGATCGTTTCCGCACCTGACCACCAGCCAATGCTGGCTCCGTTAAATGTAGTCCACCAAGCGTTATAGCTGGTCGTGGCATCGGCCGCGGTAAAAGCCCAAGCCGAAGAATTCCCCGCCAGAAAGAGTATCACTGAAGTAAATACATAGCGCATGGAATTGAGAGGAAATTTCGGACGTGGATTTTTTGTGGTTGTTTTCATTGGCGTCGGGGGACGACGCTCCGGAGCTTGCTCCGGCTTGCGTCGATGGTTGGGAGAGTAAGGGATAGAAAATCGCTACAACATCCACCAGCGGCACACTATTTGTGGCTGATGTATCGGGAGGTGGGCTTAGCGAGGTATCTGCGTAGAACGCAGGCAGAGATGAATTCAGGAAGGGCCCCGCTTAGCCAGCAAGTGCAGTTGCCAAAGCTGAAGCGGCACCAATCAGGGGAATGAAGGGGGGATAGAAAACAGCCGGCGGACCACCCTCCGTTTTGGCATTTACCAAACGGTGATGGAAAATGAACACTTCCAGCTTAGAGCAGAAAACGCTCTGGGCCGGCGTTGGGGGAGTTCTGAAGGTGGGGGAATAGTGGCGCTGGGGGGCGCAGATATCATATCCGGGGGTGACGGTTATGAATCGAATACTATCGAAAGGCAGAAGTTAGCATGGAACTGATGCTCAGACCAACAGGAAAACCGTGTCATTTATTGGATTTTCGTACCCTCATAGTCGCGCGCCCCTTTTCGTTTTTTCCGCAGAGTGCGCATGGGGTATTCTTCTGATCGCCCCGTGACTCCGTCGTTGCAGCAATGAACAATAAACCGACGGTTCAATCGGGACACATCCCCTCTCCAGACAGATTCCGGCTATTTCTAAAATCTCGGTCGCCTCGCGCCGGATGCGTCGCCATTTTGTCGAACACAAAACGGTTAAGTCCAGTCTTCCGATTTGCGCCGAAAATACGCCCAAATAAAATCGCCGGTGAAAGGAAAGCGGCAGAATTGCACAAGGACGCTTTTGCGAAAAATTGAACGCGAACGCAACGAGCACACAACCGAGAACATTCCATGAGCGATACGCGAAAGGCCTGTGAGAACACACCATTCAGGCAAGGAGAGCCCCGTCCCCGAAGTATATACTGTATCTCCTCAGCCCACCTTGGCATTTCGCCCCCACTGTAACCGAGAGGACAAACGCACCGATTGTTGCGGTCACTCGTGTATCCGGATTTAATTACACGGTTGAAATTCCGGGGGCATAACTTCATGCCGACAAGCTGCGCTACGATATTGCAGTGCGAGGTCCAACCAGATCGAGTTTTCATCGGAAATCACAACTTGCCGCCCCGCAGGGCTTTTATAGCGAGGCCTGTGGCTCCTCCACCGGTTTCCGCCGCCGTCCCCATTCTCCTCTTCAACGCCATGGATACGCCCACGAATACGGCCGACCATCGCGATGTGCTTCCGAAGCTGGTCACCATCCCTCAAAAACAACACAAGCGCGACGAATATATCACGAACGTCCTCACGGAAATAGAGACCGACTATTCCTTCCGGTTTTTCTTCAAAGACAAGGTTGACCGCGCCGCACGTCCCAGCTCCCGAAAACCCGCGAGCTGATTCTGGACGACCGGTCCAAAACAACCCAGTGCAACTGGGCGTCATTGCGGACGCCTTCGCTTACGCAGGCATCGTATACGGGCAAACCAGTCAATGACGCCGACAGTGATTCCTCTCAGCACTCTGCATCGGGCACGGTCGCCGAACATCGGGCGAGGCCATCCCGTTTCCCTGCATTTCTGGTCCGAGACCGGCGCGCCCATTCTCATCGAGCTGACCAAAGGAGAAAGTGTCTTCGTCTCGATTGACCCGGGGCATGATCTCGTCCGGAACACTTGTTTCCGGGTGACGGTGCTCTTGTCTGTTGCACGAGGATTAAATTCCCCACACCGTTTTCAGATGCGGATATCAACGACGGGCATGAAAAACGCGCGGTTGGGCTTTGCGCTGATGTGGGCGCTGGGGACCTCGCTGGTTGCGCGGGCTGATGTTCAACGGTCAGCCAGAGCAAATCCGTGCATCGCTCGATCGACTCCTGCAGGAGCCTTATACGGAAATCGGCAATCGGGCGTATGAACTTTTCGATAAATTGAATCTGGCCGAGACGCTTCAGTGCGGAGCATTTTACTGGCGGCCAAATCGTCGCCTTATCGGGAAGCGGCCCTGTTGGTCCTGATCCAACATTGGGCCGAGTTGGACGGGCCCGCCGCCTATGAATACGCTCGGACCCAGGAAGAGGTATCAAAAATGGAAGCCATGCAGTCCACCTTTTATGGCTGGGCGTCATCCCGACCGACAGAAGCGTGGGACGAACTGATGATCGTTTCCAACCGAGGGGCGGACCGGCGCTTCAATCTGATGGCACCATTTGACGTAATCGCTGCCGCCGACTTGGATCTCGCACTGCGGTTGTATGAAGATTTGCTGCCTGATCGTTCCTGCCTGAAGTGTTGCGCTTCGCGCGTGCTCATCGCTGCGGCGAGAACAGGTGCTTTCGATAAGATCCTCACCGCCTTGCAACAGATGCCACGCGGTCCGAGCCGCGATGCATTACGAGGCGAGTACTGGAAATACATGGGCACCTATCTGCCGGAACGGGGCCAGCGGAACTTGAAGCTTCAAACGGACCCGCTGGAGTTCAAGGCGGCGGAAACCAATTTCTGCATTGGCTGGGCCTACACGGGATTTGACAACTGTATGGAATATATCCTCGCACAGCCTCCCTCCCGGCAGGATGAATTGATTCTGGTGGCCGTACAAGCATGGGCCAAACACGCGCTGCCGGGTGAAGCCGCCCGGTTCGTGAAATCGCTCCCCGCGGATTTGGACGAGCGTTCGCTCCTGAGCCTTGCGGAATCCCTCGCGAGCATCGATCCGAAAGTGACCGCAGACTGGGTCAAAACCTTCGCGCAATCGGACATGCGTACCAAAGCGTTCGGCAGTGCCATGACCCGTTGGGGTAAAATCGATCACGATGCGGCCCACCAATATGTCGAGGCGTGCGATGATATTGAGACCCGCGGGACTTTGCTGTGGTATTATCTTCTGGCGAAACTGGCGAATCACACGCTGGACTTTAACGAAATGGATGAAGTGGATGCTCGTTATCGCCTGGATTGGCGCGTGCGCTTTTTTTCGGAGGCCGCTCTTGAATTAGCCGACCCTTCGATCAACAACGGCGGAAAATATGATCTGGCCGCTTTCTCCGCGAAAGTGGAAGCCCGCACCGATTTCAGCCCGGAAGCGAGGGCCAAAATTCTGTTCCCCCTGAAACGCCGGTGACGATAGGGGAAGAAATCCCAAACGTTCCGATCTACGTGGGCGGTGTCTTCAAACCCGTTTGTCATTCTGAACGATTTCTGGCCCTTCGACGGCTGGGAACCGCCGCTCGATCGCTCCGTCATCGCTGAGGTTTACCCAGCTTTGTGGAATCGGACATTTCCCAGCGAAGACCGCAATGCCCACCAGCACGATGCGTACACGGTCGCTCGTTGGATGAGGGAGACGGACGCCGTCGGCCAGATGTCCTTCGCCCCGTGCCTATCTCCCGCCAAACGCACACTAACCCAACTGGAAGGCTGGATTTTTGGACACTCATAAACCTCACCATGCACCTTTGCGAACTTGCCTCGGAGTGAGGTAATCGCCTGCATAACCGAACCTACTCGAGCCGGGCCAGCTCCGGTCACGTGCCCTGCTTCCAACCCTTAGCCTCTCCGATCATGCCCATCAAACACGCCATCTGGAAAGTCGGGACACAGCCAACTTCACTTGCGGCAAGCAACCTCGCTAACGAGCAATTGCTGGAAGACATGATTGTCCGTGAGCCGGGAATCCTCTCCAGCGAATGGATGTTTATCGGCCAACAGGAGCAGACCGGTTTCGGTGGTCGGATCGATCTGCTGGCCATCGCACCCGATGGCTCACTGGTTCTCGTCGAACTGAAACGGCACCGCACGCCGCGTGAAATCGTGGCGCAGGCACTGGATTACGCCGCTTGGGTGGAAAATCTGTCGAACGACCGCATCGCCCAAGTTTACCAGCGCTATTCAAACGGCGGCAGTCTCGATGCAGCGTTCCATGAGCGGTTCGGCATTAAGCTCGATGAGGAAACCCTCAATGATTCACACCAGATAGTTCTCGTGGCAGCCGAACTCGACAACGCTACGGAGCGGATCATCAAATACCTCAACGACCGCGACATCGCGATCAACGTTCTGTTCTTTCAAGTATTCCAACACGGCGCTGACCAACTCCTCAGTCGAGCTTGGATGATCGATCCGGGAGAAACCCAGGCCAACGTTGTCACCACCACCAAACGATCAGGAGAAAAAGAACGATGGAACGGCGAATACTACGTCTCCTTCGGCGGTGAATCTTCCCGTTCATGGGACGACGCTCGAAAATACGGTTACATCAGCGCAGGCGGTGGAACTTGGTACAGCCAGACCCTCAAACTGCTCGCCCCTGGCGACCGCGTGTGGGTAAAGAGTCCCGGCCGCGGTTACGTCGGCGTCGGACGCGTCACGGAATCAGTTCAATCCGTTAATGAGTTCAAAGTTCCAACCTCGACCGGCGAACAACCCTGTCTTGAGGTACTCAAATCAGCTGATCATCTCCGCAAGACCGCGGGCGATCCGGAACAAGCGGAATATTTCGTTCGGGTTAAATGGCTCGATACCGTTCCCGAAGACAAAGCCTTCAACGAAGTTGGCCTGTTCGGCAATCAGAACTCCGTCTGCCAACCCACGACGCCCAAGTGGCGCCACACCATAGAACGGCTCAAAGAAAAATTCACCAAGTGGGACCGCAAGTGAGCGAAATACAGAGGGGACGAATTAAATTTTCTCCCGGCCTCAAACACCGAATAAACCGGCGACGATCCACCAGACGAGATGATAGATAAGTTGGGTCTGGGCCAGATTGGATCGAGATTTCGACGTGGGTCATCGGAGGGTTGTTAAATAAAAACGCTCAAGCGCCCATTGTACCCTGATCGATCCGCGATAAGCACCTGCGGATCCCACACAGGAAATGATTGGGCGAAGGGCAAATCATCGGGCCGACTCCCCTTCGGCGATCCCATCAGTGGTTTAAAAAATCGGGAAATCGGATCGCCTGCCGATGCCCAACGCCGCACGGGAATGGAAAAGGAACACCTTGTATGATCAGAAATTGGCAGCAATCGACGGACCAAAGACATCCGATTTATTCGCCGATCCGTGGACCGGACTAAGGAGTTAACAGGCCTCGTGACAAGCGCACTCAGGCATTCGGCAGGCTCGGAAATGAAGAAAGCCAGACGGAGCTTTTGAGCTGCGTCTGGCTTTGTTCATTTGTAACCGCCTGTGCGGTAAATTGGTGCCCTCACGGAGAATCGAACTCCGATTTATAGAATGAGAATCTACTGTCCTAACCGTTAGACGATGAGGGCCAAAAACCGAAAAATGAGAAAGCGCACCGGCCGCGTTGGCGTCAAGTGCGCAGAATGATCAAACCGTGAAGAGTTCTTCCGCCGTGAAAAAGCGGGCCAACTCGGCCTTCGCGTTTTCGTCGCTGTCGGAGGCGTGGCAGACGTTCTTCATCATCTCAGTGCCGAAATCGCCGCGGATCGTCCCCTTCGCGGCCTTGCGCGAATCGGTCGGTCCAAGGAGGTCGCGCACCTGCTGCACGATGTTGTCTCCTTCCAGCGCGAGCACGATCACGGGACGCGAGCTCATGAAATTTTCGATCTCCGGGTAAAATGGCTTATCGGCCACATGCGCATAATGTGTGCGCAGCAGAGTCGGGGTAAGCCGCATCATCTTACAGCCCACAACCGTAAATCCGGCGCTTTCAAAGCGACTCAACACGTTTCCCACATGGCGCTGGGCCATGCAGTCTGGTTTAAAAATAACGAATGTTCTCTGCATATGAATGGTCGACCATACATTTGCCGACCTCCTTGAGAAGCCTAGATTTCTGATGCCTTAATCGCTGCCGAAAAGAGGTTTGCGGGAGTCGCCCGCCCGCGCCCACCCCGGCACCGCTCAACCACTCATCCCACTCGTGATTGGCGCATCAAACTGAATGCCGCCAGCGCCGCCTCGCGGGCCCCAGCATGATCGACGACGGGATGCGGATAATTCCGCCCAATGCTCACCGCCGCGCCGGTCAAAATAGCCTTCGGCGCGGCCCATGGTTGATGGATAAATTCCGCCGGCATCGCGGCCAGTTCCGGCACAAACTGGCGAATATACGCGCCAGTCGGATCAAATTTTGCACCTTGGATCATCGGATTGAAGATGCGAAAATAGGGCGCGGCGTCGGCCCCGCAGCCAGCCGACCATTGCCAGCCGAGCGTGTTGTTTGCGAGGTCGGCGTCGACCAGAGTGTCCCAAAACCACGCGGCCCCTTCCCGCCAGGAAAGCCGCAGGTGTTTCACTAAAAAAGACGCCACGATCATCCGCACACGATTATGCATCCAGCCGGTTTTCCACAGCTGCCGCATGCCCGCATCCACGATCGGGTAGCCGGTCAACCCGCGCTGCCACGCACGGAGTTGCTGCGCGTTTTTCTTCCACGGAAATTTGGCAAATTCGATTCGCAGCGGCTCCTCGGGCGTCTGCGGAAAATGATACAGCAGATGATGGGCGAATTCGCGCCAGCCCAGTTCCTTTAAAAATACCATGGCGCCCCGATTCGCCGGGAACACCCCGCTGTCCTTCGACAATGAATGGACGGCCGCCCAAATCTGACGCGGACCAATCTCGCCGAAATGCAGGTGCGGCGAAAGCGAAGACGTTCCCTCTGTCGCCGGAAAATTGCGGCGTTCGTCATACTCCGCCAGTCCGCTCGCGACGAACTGCTTCACTCTTTCTCGCGCCGCCGCTTCACCTGGCGACCACGCCTTGGCCAACCCAGCGTCCCACTTGATGGCCGGGAGAAGTTTCAATTCGACGAGCGTCACGCTCGGCGACCATTTCGAGGGCGAAGGAAATGCTGCCGTCTTTGCCACCTTCACGGGTTCGTCAACCGCGAGCGACAGGCAATGTTTCCAGTACGGCGTAAAAACCTGAAACGGACCGCCCGTCTTGTTTCGCACGGTATGCGGTTCAAATAAAAGCGCCGCGTTAAAACTTTTCGCTTCGATCCCGGCCGTCGCCAGCTCCGTTTTTATTTTTTTGTCCCGGGCAATGATCGCGGGCTCGTAACAACGATTCCAATACACGGCAGTCGCGCCGGTTTTCCGCATCAACGCACGCAGCACAGCCGCGCTTTCGCCGACCGCCAGCAGCAATTGCGAGCTGCGCTCCCGCAGCGATTCGTCCAAGCGCGCCAGCGACTGATGCAACCACCAGCGCGAGGCCGCACCGGCGCTCCATCGTCCCTCGCCTTCGTCATCCTGAATATAGACGGGAATAATGAACCCGCCGCGTTCCCAGGCTGCAGCCAGCGCTGGATTATCCTGCAAACGCAAATCCCGCCTGAACCAGACAATCGTACCGGACATCGGGCAACCACGCGGTTCAAAGCGCCGCGATATAGAGCGCCTCGTAAGCGGCCACGGCATTCGTCCACGAAAAATCCTGCTGCATCGCGCGCCTTTGCACTGCGGCATATTTCGCCTGGTCCGCATACAATGCCACCGCACGATTCAACCCCGCCGTGAATTCCTCCTGTTTCGGCAAGAAGACAATGCCGGTGCCCGCCTCCGGGTTCACTTCAATATCAGTCACGGTATCGACGAGACCGCCGACGTTGCTCACGAGCGGCACCGTGCCGTAGGCTTGACTGTACATTTGGTTGAGACCGCAGGGCTCAAACAGCGAGGGCATGAGGAAAAAATCTGAACCCGCTTCCACGAGGTGGCTCATCGCTTCGTCCTGGCGGACGAAAACGCCGGCCTTTCCGGGCAGCGATTCCGCAAATTCGCGGAGCGACACTTCGTATTTCTTTTCGCCGCCGCCGAGAATGACGAGCCGGCAATTTTCCGCCGCGAAGAACTCCTTCGCGCCGAGAATCAAATCAAGTCCTTTCGCCGGCGTAAACCGGCAAACCATGCCAAAAACCGGACCCTTAAATTTATTGGCCCAGCCAAACTCCTTGAGCAATTTCGCCCGACAAAGTGCTTTTCCGCTCAACTCCTCCGTTGAATATTTAGCCGGCAGACTCGCGTCCGTGGCGGGATTCCAAACCGCCGTGTCGATTCCGTTCAGCAATCCATGCAAATCCTCCAATCGTGTGCGGATAACGCCGTCCATGCCGTTGCCGAATTCCGGTGTCTGAATTTCCTTCGCATATTGCGGACTGACGGTCGTCACGCGATCCGCGTAAACGATGCCTCCTTTCAACATGCACATCTGGTCGTAGTACTCCAAACCGTCGATCGTCATCAATTCCTCTGGGAGATTGGCGAGCGCGAACGATTTTCTGGGGAACACGCCTTGGTATGCGATATTGTGAATCGTGAAGACCGTCTTGAGCGCGAGCGTGAGTTCATAACGACGCTCCGCTTCGCGCAGAAAAAGCGGCAGCATGCCTGTCTGCCAGTCGTGGCAATGCACGATATCGGCCTTGAAGTCCGTCAAGCGCAACAATTCCACGACTGCTTTTTGGAAGAAAATAAATCGCGCATCGTTGTCGTCGTAGTCGCGCTCGCCCGTCCAATACGGACGCTTGCGATCGAAAAACTCCTCACGACAAATCAAATGAAGCGTAACGCCCGGGCGCGGGTTAAGCGTGAGCACTTCCCCAGCGAGAAACGAATCCCCCATTTCGATTTTCAACCGATGGGTTTCCTTTGCTCCCGTCGCGTGCGGGCCGTCCAACACGGAACGATAGCCGGGAATGAACACTGCGATCTCGTGGCCCTTGTCCGCCAGCGCTCCGGCCAGCGCGGCCACGGCATCGGCGAGTCCGCCGGTTTTGATGTACGGAAACATTTCACTGGCGGCGTGGACAATTCGCATGTTGCAACAGTACGAACTCTGGCACACCATGCCATCAGAAAATCCTCGGCCATGTTATACCGGTGCAATTTCACCGGCTCGCCCAGGTCTTACTAAATGAGTTATTCCGATCGTATTATTTCGCATTTGCAGCGCCGTGGCTATGTGCCGACCGCTGCCGATGCCATCGCCAAAGAATGGCGTTTAAACCCTAAAGCCCGCCGGACGTTTGCCAAGGACGTGGACGAACTGGTCCGCGGAGGACAAATCGCAGTCATCAAGGGCGACCGTCTTTGCGTGCCCAAGGAAGCCGATCTCGTCACCGGGAAAATTAATTTTCGCCAGAAAGGTTCAGCCATGGTGTCACCCGAAGTGAAAGTCACCGAGCCACGAAAGCCGGCAATTTTTATCGCGGGCGAAGATACGGGCGTCGCGCTACAGGGCGACAAAGTCGTGGTTCGCCTGCGTTCTGCAAAAGAGCGCGACTTCCCCCACTTCTTGAAACCCGGCGAACAAGCCGGCCGCGTCATCAAGATCCTCGAGCGCGGGACGGTTACGTTGACTGGCACCCTGCAACGCGGTCGCACTTATTTCTACGTCACCTCCGACGACCCGCGCATGGGGCACGACATCATCGTTGCCGATCCCGCAAAGGGCGGACTCAAACCACCCGCAATGGTTGGCGACAAAGTGGTCGTCCAGCTCAACGAATGGAATGACCGCCAGCAAAATCCCGACGGCGTGATCGTGGAACGGTTGGGGCGAACCTTTGAACCGCGCGCGGAACTAGCCGCGATTTATCACAAATACAAACTCACTCCCGTGTTTCCGCCGGACGTCGCGAGCGAAGCCGCTGCGCTGCCGAGTAAGGTCGGTCCCGGCGATCTCGATGGTCGAAAGGACTATCGAGAAATCCCCACGTTCACGATCGATCCCGACGACGCGAAAGACTTCGACGACGCCCTTTCCGTCGAGTATCCGGACAACGGTGACATTCGCATCGGCGTCCACATCGCTGACGTCAGTCACTACGTTAAACCGGCGACGGCGCTGGATCGCGAAGCCCAGGATCGGGGCAATTCGACGTACCTCGTCGGAACGGTGGTCCCGATGCTGCCGGAAAAACTTTCCAACGGACTATGTTCACTGGTCGAAGCGCAGGACCGTTTGACGAAGGCCGTGCTCTTCACGTTTAGTGCCAGCGGTAAACTCAAACAGACCGAGTACGCCAACACGGTTATTTGCAGCGTCAAGCGCATGACCTACAAGCAGGCCTACGCGTTGATGTTCGAGGACGACTTCGACAAAATCCGGAAACTACCGCTGCCCGCCGCGCATCAGACCGGAGCGACCGGACGAGCCTTCAATAGTTTATCCGATGGTGAACTCACCAATCTCCAAAAATGGGTGCGACAGCTCTGGAGTATCGGCGGCA
>JBEPTW010000105.1:0-13304 GCA_041691855.1 Verrucomicrobiota bacterium
AAGACTTTTTGGAGAAAACTCGCATGAATGGCGAGCTTTGGGGCGAAGTAATTCGGCGGGAAAAAGAAACGGCCCGCCTACCCTCCGAATTTCTTGCGCTGTCCGCTGAGATCCGCGCTGAAGTGCTTTATCGAGTTACTTATCGTGGCTACTTGGAGCGCGAACAGCGACAAATCGAAAAACAAAAGCACGTGGAAAAAATTCTAATTCCGTCGTCGCTCGATTACCTCTCGATTCCGGGCTTGCGACGTGAAAGCGCTTTAAAGCTTCACGAATTTCGTCCTCATAATCTCGGCCAAGCTAGCCGCATCAGCGGCGTAAATCCCGCGGATATCAGCATTCTCATGGTGCGAATCGCCGCCTCCGCCCGCGCATAATCGTCTGTGCGCCGCCCCACAATTCGTTTGATCTGATTTTCCTTCGATTTCCCCAAGTGATATCGATGTGACAATTCGGTGACAGCGGTTAATTCACTCGAAACGTTCTCCGGCCTCCAATAACTCACCGCACTACTATGGAGAAGAAAAAGATCCTCGTGGTTGATGATGAACCAGACGTCACCGATTTGGTAGCTTATCATATGAAAGCGAAAGGATTTCAGGTCGAGACGCTGAACGATGCCACTGCGAGTATTGCCAAAGCCCGGACCTATCATCCCGATCTGGTAATATTAGACATAATGATGCCAGACCTTAGTGGCATCCAAATCTGCCGGATTCTTCGCGCCGACCCCAAATTGGCGAAAGTCCCGATCATTTTTCTCACTGCTAAGTCCGAATCGCATGATCGCATCGAGGGTTTGGAGTCCGGCGCCGATGACTATCTCTCGAAGCCGTTTAGTCCAAAGGAACTGGTTCTCCGGGTGGAATCCATTTTGCGCCGCGTTTCTTCACCCAAGGAAGCTACTGCAGCGAAGCTTCAGATTGGCGACATCCTCCTCGATAGCGAAACGCATCGTGTGACCGTTCGCGGCGAACTTCTCGAACTCACGGCCACCGAATTCAAATTGCTGCAGTTGTTAATGGAACGACAGGGCAGGGTGCAAACGCGCGAGCATTTGCTCCTGAACGTGTGGAATTATTCCACTGAGATTGAGACCCGCACGGTTGACACGCATGTCCGCCGCCTCCGTGAGAAGCTCGGCGAAGAAGCGGGCTGGGTCGAAACCATCCGGGGCGTCGGTTACCGGATCGCCGACAAAAAACTATCTGCATGAGTGTCTTTGTCGTCATTGTTCTCCTCGTCGCCCTGCTGCTCCTGCTCAGGGCGTTGTGGAGGCAAAATCGCGCGCTGGAAGAACTGCGTCAGGCGATTCGGAACAATCAACCCATCTTGAGAAAAGCGCTCGCGGCAGACGATCTGCCGGCTTGGCGCGAGCTGACCGACTCGGTCAATCATCTCATCACCGAGAACTCGGATTTGCGCCATCAGCGCACCGGCCAGCTCACGCAATTGGAGGCAACGCTCGGCAACTTGCGCGAGGCCGTGTTGATCGTCGACGAGGCGAATTACATTCATCTGGCGAACCGTGCCGTGCGGGAGATTTTTCCCGGTGCGCGCGATCTGGTAAATTTGCGACTTGAGCTGATTGTGCGCAGCGCGCCCTTTCTCGATTACGTCCGCGAAACCCGAGCGGGAAAACCGTTGCCGCGACAGGAATTTGAAATCGTGGACCGACAGAAAACCCATTGGATCGAGGCGTCGGGCGCTCCGATTCCATCACCTGATCGCAAATCGCAGTGGGCGCTTTTTGTGATCCACGACATCACCAACCAGCGTAATCTCGAGCGCGTTCGACGTGATTTTGTCGCCAACGCCTCCCACGAACTGCGTACGCCGCTCAGTATTATCAAGGGATACGTCGAAACTCTCGTCGATGGACACCTCACGATGACCGTGGA
Organism: Verrucomicrobiota bacterium; assembly: GCA_041691855.1. Classification (GTDB taxonomy): domain Bacteria; phylum Verrucomicrobiota; class Verrucomicrobiia; order Opitutales; family Opitutaceae; genus Lacunisphaera. The sequence continues at coordinate 1,902 of JBEPTW010000105.1, forward strand.
GGATCGCGATAAATTTCTGCGAACGATCCAACGGCACAGCGAACGTCTCCAGGCGATCATCGACGATTTGCTGGTGCTATCCCGGCTGGAATCCGCCACGCCCGGGATCAAATTGGCGCCGGTGGATTTGTCGGTATTTTTCAAAAATCTCGTGGACGATTATCGCCAGCGCCCGACGGCGGCTGGCCACGAAATTTCCATCAACGCCGCTTCCGATCTCGGCACGATCGCGGCCGATCCGGAGAAACTTGCGCAGGTTTTCGGCAATCTTCTGGATAACGCCCTCAAATACACCGCCAAGGGGACGCAGCTGGAAGTGGGTGGCGGTTCCGTCGGCACCGACGACGTGGAATGTTTTGTGAAAGATAACGGCGCGGGCATTCCGTTGGCTGATCTTCCGCAAATTTTTGAGCGCTTTTACCGGGTGGAAAAGGGACGCTCGCGCGAGACGGGTGGCACGGGACTTGGCTTGAGCATTGTGAAGCACATCGTACAAATGCACGGAGGAAAAGTCTGGGCCGAAAGCAGGGAAGGCGAGGGCCTGACGATCCGCATGCGATTTCCACGGATTCAGAACGTGAGCGCTTCGGAGTTGCCCCGAACCACCGGCAGCGGGCAATAACGACGTGTGGATTTTACTCCCGCATTTGTTGAACTTATTGCGAAACGGCGTTCTGACCTCCGGGCTGAGCTCTATGCGATTCTGCCCCAACCCCGCTCCATCGTTTTGGAGCTCGGTTGCGGACACGGTCATTTTCTCGCGCAGTATGCGGCCAATTTTCCCGATAAACTGTGCATCGGCGTCGATTTGCGCAGCGATCGGATCAATCGCGCCCTGCGAAAAGCGAAACACGCTCGTCTCCCCAACTGCCATTTCATCCGGACCGAAGCATTCGAATTCATCCAAGCGGTCCCGACGGAAGTAGGATTTGAGGAAATCTGGGTTTTGTTTCCCGATCCATGGCCGAAGAAGCGCCATCACAAGAATCGACTGCTCCAAGAGAGCTTCTTTGACGAGATCGCTTCCCGGTCAGCCCCCGGAACCCGCCTCTATTTTCGCACCGATTTTGCCGAATACTTCGAAGCGGTGACCGCCATTTTCCCGGCCCTCAAAACATGGCAATTAGTTGACAGTCCGACGTGGCCGATGGAGCACGAGACGGTTTTTCAGGCCCGCGCCGTCAGTTATCAATCGTTGGTGGCGATCAGGACCACACATCCAGCCAGACCAACAGGAAAAGTTGCGTCAGGGCTGCCACCCCAAGGAACGCCCACGTCAGTTGCATGAATATGTTGTGCGCCAACTTGCGCTCGCCGTTCGCACGCCGCGGCGATTCCGTCCGGGCCAGTAGATCGTGTGTAATCTGATCCATGGGGTAGCTTTTCGCCTTCCATGTCCCCTGGCAAGTGCCGCTTGTTTCAGTAGGACGCTAAGTCCCTTTTCTTGGCCGCCCTAATTCTACACTTTTTCCCACTTTTTCTCATTTAGAGAGTTGACGCGTTGCAGACCCGAAACCTACCTACCTAGTCCTTTCCCCCGAAGGTTCGTCCTCGGCTTATCATGCTTAACGCCAAGAAAATTATTAGTCTCTTTGCCACCTTATCCGTGGCGACCCTCTCCTTCGCTGCAGAGGGAAGCGAAGGCGTGTCGCCAGCCGCCGCCAAGTTGGTCGATTTTGGCAACGGATGGGCCATCACCAACAGTATGGCAACTGGTTGGGCGACCTCCGCTTTCATCATCGTCCTGCTGATCATTTTGGTCGGGAAGCCATCGATTTTTCCAAGCAAAGGACAGGCCGTTTTCGAGTCGATTTTAGAAGCCCTCCGCGAACTTTTTGAACCAATTGTCGGCAAGAGAGTGTTTCCAGCAGTCTTCCCATTGCTGGTTACATTTTTCCTTTTTATTCTGGTCCATAACTGGATGGGTTTAATCCCGGGGGTGGGTACGATCGGTTGGGGGCACGACGTGGATGGTCATTTCCATCTTACGCGCCCGTTGATTCGTCCTTTCAATTCCGACTTCAATGGCACCATTGCCTTGGCGTTGGTTTCCTTCGGCGCGTGGTTGATCATCGTCCTCAAATATACCGGGCCGAAATTGATCCTCAAAGACCTCTTCGGTAATAAGGCCGACAAGAACGATACGCCCGGCTGGCTCTATCCGATTCTTGCCTTGGTCTTTTTTATCGTCGGTTTAATCGAGGTATTTTCGATCGGTATCCGTCCGTTCACGCTTTCCGTTCGTCTCTTCGGGAATGTCTTCGGTGGTGAAAATCTCCTGCACGGCACCAGTTTCTTTTTCGTATTTTACTTCATGGAGTTGCTGGTGGGCCTGATTCAGGCGCTCGTCTTCACTTTGTTGACCGCTGTCTATGTCGGTTTGCTTTGCAACCACGGCGACGATCATGACCACGACCACGGTCATGGCGACGGACACTCCGCCAAGGCACATCATTAATAATTTTTCGCCGGGAGCGTGCTTCGCGTGCGCACGGCGACAACCGCAACCAAAACCATCCACGAAAATATGAACCACCTCATCCTCGCTGAAATTACCGGCAATATCGCCAGCGCTTTCGGTCTTCTCGGTGCCGCCCTCGGCGTCGGCATGATCGGCCAAAAGGCCGCTGAAGCGGTCGGTCGCAACCCTGGCGCATCCGGCAAGATCCTCGTCCAAGCCATCATCGGTATGGCTCTCGCTGAAGGTCTCGGCATTCTCGCGCTGTTCCTCGCTACCAACCAAATCGCTAAGTAAACTTATTCACTATAAGCCTCACGTTTCTGCGTAAGGCTTATGGTCCTCTTTTGTTATGTTGCCACTTCTGCTCGCTACCGTCGAAGCCACCAACCCCGAGGCACAGTCAGGCCCCCTCGCGAGCCTACAGCAGACCTTCGTGCACTTCGGCGTAGAACCGAAATTCGTTCTTTTTCAGGTTATCAGCTTCCTGATCCTGTTTTGGGTTCTCTATAAGTTCGGCATCAAGCCCACCATCTCCACGATGGATGAGCGCAATGCCAAGATTGCCGCCGGCCTGAAGAATGCCGAGGAAACGCAGGCGCGTCTCGCGGCCGCTGCACAGGAAAGCGCGCAAATCGTCCGCAACGCGCAACTCGAAGCGCAAAAATCCATCGACGAGGCGCGCAAGTCCGCCAAGGAGTTTGCCGATAAACAACAGGCCGAGGCCATCGCCCGCGCGGCTGACACGCTGGCGAAAGCCCAGCAAGCCATTGCACTCGAACACAAGAAAATGCTTGAGCAGGCCCGGACCGAGATCGCTCGCCTGGTTATCAAGACCACCGAGCAGGTCCTCGCGAAGAAACTCACCGACGCCGACCGTGCAGCGTACAACGACGCTGCCGCCCGCGAACTCGCAGCTCTTTAATTTCGCTTTACTTCTCGCTCACATGGCCGCCGATAAAAAGACCAAGCTCCTCGCCCGACAACTTTTCAAGTTGAGCGTGGTCGACGATCAGGTATCGGCCGAACAAGTTTCGGGCGTCCTCGCTTGGGTCGAGAAACACTCGCCCCGCCAATCGCTCTCCTTGTTGCGGATTTACCAGCGGCTGATCGCGACGGAACTCTCCCGTTCGCAAGCACTGGTGTCGCACGCGGGTTCCCTGCCCGATGGTGTTCTGGCCCGGATCGGTCAGGCGATGACCAAGAAATATCATCGTATGATCACTCCGTCCGCCAAACCTGACCCTTCCCTGATCGCCGGTATTCGCGTCCGCGTTGGGGACGATCTTTACGAGTCTTCCGTCGCAGGACAACTCGCTGCCCTCTCTGCCTAATTTTGCCCAATTTTTTTCAACCCGCGCCTCCACGCCATGAGTAACGTCATCGAACAAATCGAACAACAGATCGCCAAACTTTCCACGAAGGCGGTAAAGAGAAACACTGGTCACATCCGCACGGTTGCCGACGGTGTCGCCAAAATCGACGGCCTGTCGGAGGTGATGTACAACGAAATGGTGCAATTCCCCGGTGGCACCATCGGCATCGCGCTCAATCTCGAGCAGGACGAAGTCGGTTGCGTCGTGCTTGGTGACGTCTCGCAGCTCAAGGAAGGCGACGAAGTCACGACGACCGGCAAACTTCTCTCCGTTCCCGTGGGCAAAGCACTCTTGGGCCGAGTGGTGGACGCGCTTGGGGCTCCAATCGACGGCAAAGGTCCGATCGACTCGAAGGAAACATATCCGGTCGAGAAAATCGCCCCCGGCATCATGGCGCGTAAATCCGTTACGCAGCCTCTCTTCACCGGCATCATGGCCATCGACTCCATGATTCCAATCGGCCGCGGCCAGCGCGAACTCATCATCGGCGATCGCGGCACGGGTAAGACGACCATCTGCGTCGACACGATCATTAACCAAGCCCGCATCAACAAAGTCGGTATCGCTTCGGGCAATAAGGATTTTCGTCCAGTCTATTCAATCTACGTGGCGGTCGGCCAGAAACAGTCGAACGTTGTTCGCACGATCTCCGCACTGGAAGCAGCTGGCGCTTTGGAATTCACGATCATCGTCGCCGCCACTGCGGCCGACAACCCGGCCAACCAATACCTCGCGCCATTCTCCGGCGCAGCGATCGGCGAATGGTTCATGGAAAATGGCATGGATGCGCTCATCGTCTATGATGATCTTTCCAAGCACGCCGTCGCTTACCGTCAGATCTCGCTCATCCTGAAACGTCCGTCCGGCCGCGAAGCTTATCCGGGCGACGTTTTTTATCTTCACTCCCGCTTGCTCGAGCGCGCCGCGCGCCTCGACGGCAAAGGCTCGCTCACCGCGTTGCCCGTGATTGAGACGCAGGCTGGCGACGTTTCCGCGTACATTCCGACCAACGTTATTTCCATTACGGACGGCCAGATTTTCCTCGAGACCGATCTCTTCAATCAAGGTATCCGTCCTGCCGTTTCGGTCGGTCTTTCCGTTTCGCGCGTTGGTTCCGCTGCTCAGATCAAGGTTACCAAGCAAGTCGGCGGTAAACTCAAGGGAGAGCTGGCTCAGTTCCGGGAGCTCGCGGCCTTCGCGCAATTCGGTTCCGATCTCGATGCGAAAACAAAAGCCACGCTCGAGCGCGGCGCCCGCATCGTCGAGCTCTTCAAACAGCCGCAACTCAACCCGCTCGCGATCGAGGTTCAGGCTTCCATTCTCTGGACCCTGCAGAAGGGCTACTTCGATACCATCGAGGTGAAAAGCGTCGTGCAGGCGGCCGTTTCGCTCCGCGAATACCTCACGGCCCGTCGCGATTCGCTACTCACCGCCATCCGCACCAAAGCGGCGCTCTCTCCCGAGATCGAAGCCGATCTCAAAGCCGCCGCCGAAGAATGGAAAGCAACGTTCGCGGCCAAGTAAGCGAAGTTTTGTAGCCTACTCCATCCATGGCCTCTCTTCGCGACATCCGCCGACGCATCAAGTCGGTCAAAAACACCCGCCAGATCACCAAGGCGCTTGAACTGGTTGCTGCGTCCAAAATGAAAAAGGCGCAGCAGGCCGCACTCGCGGGTCGGCCCTACGCTAATCTGATGGCCGACATGTTGGCGTCGCTCGCCGGACGCGTGGAGGATATTTTCGAGCATCCGTTTCTCGTCAAACGCGTGGTGAAAACGCGCGGCATTTTGCTTGTGACGACCGACATCGGTCTCGCCGGTGGTTTGAACGCCAATCTCTTCAAGACCGTTTCGGAAATCAAGACGCCGGCAAAGTATATCGCGGTTGGCCGCAAGGGCGCGCAATTCCTCGCTCGTTCCCACCGCGACCTTGTGGCCGATTTCACCATCTCCGATCGCGTGCCTTTCTCCGACGTGAAGACCGTCGTCGAGTTCATGGTTAAAATGTACCTCGAAGGCACCATCGATACGATCGAGGTCATTTATTCCCGCTACAAGAACACGCTGGTCCAGGAACCGACGATTCGTCCGCTGCTTCCGCTCACCAACGTCCGCGAATTTATCGCCCAGCATCGCACCGGGGGTGACGGCAAAAAATTCACCGATGATCGCGACATGGTTTTCGAACCCGACGTGAAAACGGTGCTCGAAGCGTTGTTGCCGTTTTATGTGAACCGCTGGGTTTATCAAATGATCCTCAGTGCAAAGGCGTCGGAACATTCGTCGCGCATGGTCGCGATGAAGACCGCGAAGGACAACGCCACGAAACTGATCGGTGATCTTACCCTCGAATATAACAAGGCCCGCCAAGCCGGCATCACCCAGGAAATCCTGGAAATTGCCGCGGCCTCGTTCGCTACTTCCTAACTTTTCTAACCAAACCCGCCCTCGTCTCCGTCATGAGTAATCAAGGCAAAATCGTCCAAGTAATCGGCGCCGTCGTCGACGTACAGTTCTCCTCGAACTCCGTCCCGGCCATCTATCAAGCACTCACCGTTGACTTCACGGTCTCCGGCAAGAAGGAGACGCTGACCCTCGAAGTGCAACAGCACTTGGGCGAGGGTCTCGTGCGCACCATCGCGATGTCTTCTTCGGAAGGTCTCGTGCGCGGCCATCCGGTCACGGATACGGGCGCTCCCATTTCTGTGCCGGTCGGTGAAGGCATTCTCGGTCGCATCTTCAATGTCACCGGCGATCCCGTGGACGGCAAAGGTCCGGTGGCGTACACGAAACGTTATCCGATTCACCGGGCTGCTCCCGCATTGGTCGATCAGGATACGAAGGCGGACATTCTCGAAACCGGCATCAAGGTCATCGATCTCATCTGTCCCTTCATCAAGGGCGGTAAGGCCGGTGCTTTCGGTGGCGCGGGCGTCGGCAAGACCGTTGTCATTCTCGAGCTCATCAACAACATCGCGAAAGCGCACGGCGGTTACTCGGTGTTCGCTGGCGTCGGTGAACGTTCCCGTGAAGGTAACGATCTTTACCACGAGATGTCCGAAGCTGGGGTCATCAACCAAGGCGATCTTGGCAAGTCGAAGGTTGCACTGGTTTACGGCCAGATGAATGAGCCACCCGGTGCCCGTATGCGCGTCGCGCTTTCCGCGCTCGCAATGACGGAATATTTCCGTGACGAGAAAAATCAGGACGTGCTTCTCTTCATCGACAACATTTTCCGTTTCTCCCAAGCCGGCTCGGAAGTGTCCGCTTTGCTCGGTCGCTCGCCGTCGGCGGTCGGTTATCAACCGACGCTCTCGAACGAAATGGGTATTTTGCAGGAACGCATCACCTCAACGAAGAAGGGTTCCATCACTTCTGTGCAGGCGGTTTACGTGCCGGCGGATGATCTCACCGATCCCGCGCCCGCGAACACCTTCGCGCACTTGGACTCAACGATCGTGTTGGAACGCTCCATCGCCGAGCTCGGTATTTATCCAGCAGTCGATCCGCTCGCTTCCGTCTCGAAGGCGCTGCAGCCCGACATCGTTGGCGAAGAGCACTACAAGGTTGCCCGCGAAGTGCAGCGTATTCTCCAACGCTACAAGGATCTTCAAGACATCATCGCGATTCTCGGTCTCGATGAGCTGTCGCCTGAGGACAAGCTCACAGTGTATCGCGCGCGCAAACTCCAGCGTTTCCTCTCGCAGCCATTCGCCGTCGCCGAAGTGTTTACCGGTACTCCGGGTAAATACGTTCCCGTCAAGGACACCGTTCGCGGATTCAAGATGATCCTCGATGGCGAACTCGATAACGTGACCGAGACCGACTTCTACATGAAGGGCGGAATCGACGAAGTCATCGCTGCGTCTAAGAAAGCCTGATCGCCATGTCGCTCACACTCGAAATCGTCACGCCCGAAGCGAAGGTATATTCCGACACCATCGACTCGGTCGTGATTCCTACCGTCGAGGGTGAGATTGGAATTCTCCCCGGCCATATTCCGCTGCTCACGCAAATCGCACAAGGCGAGTTGCGCGTATCGAAGGGAACTGCCACCCACTGGCTCGCCGTTGGCGGAGGTTTCGTCCAAGTTGACGGCGACGTCGTCCGAGTGTTGGCGGAAAATGCTATCACTGAGGAAAAGATCGATGAAACCGCCGTCGAGACCGCGATGAAACGCGCTGAGGATCAACTTAAGGAAGCAGAGAACATGGATCCGCAGCAATATGAACACCTGCAAAGTCTTATCCGCTACTCCGGCGTTCAGCTCGCGGTGAAACGCCGCCGACGCTAATTTAGCGCCCCGAGTTTAACCCACCGACGGTTGACCCGGGGCTTTTTTATGCTTCTGTTCTGATACTCAGTCTCAGCCTCAATGAATTCACCGCTCAAGCACCTTTCGCCGCTCTGCCAGCTCGCCGCTGGTGCGACCGGGCGGATTTGCTCGCTGACCGGAGACGAGAATTTTTGCCAACGGCTTCGTGAAATGGGATTTGGAGAAGCGGCGTTGGTTACCAAAATATCGGGCAGCACCACCAGTCTTTGTCAGATCAACGGAACCCGCATTGCATTGAGCCATGGCGCGGCGATGAATGTATTGATCGAAATAATTCCCGGTAAGCCGGCGTCGGATCGGATGCCGTTACCAAAAACTGACGCCGCTGACCGTCGCGTGCGCTGAGCCCGCTTCATGTCCGCTTCGCTCAAACTCTCTTCCCTCGCGCTCGGTACATCCGCCCGCGTAAAGGATTTTCCCAAGAACGGAAACACCTTCATCCGCCTCCGTGAAATGGGTCTGTTGCCCGGCACGATGGTCACGTTTGTTCGCGCAGCCCCGCTCGGCGATCCCCTTGAATTCAAACTTCGCGGCTATCACCTGACGCTGCGCCGCGAAGAAGCCGAGCAAATCACCATCGAGGCCTGAGTCGTGTCGCAACTTCCTCCGCACATCACGGTTCCCGGGAAAAAACGTCCGGCATCGTCCGAACGTACGCCGGTCTACGCACTGGTTGGAAATCCCAACTGCGGCAAGAGCACGTTGTTCAACGCGCTCACCGGTTTGAAACAGAAGGTGGGAAATTATCCCGGCGTCACCGTCGAGAAAAAGATCGGCGAAACTTATTCGCAGCACGGCAAGCCGATTAAGATCATCGATCTGCCCGGTACGTATTCGCTCGCGGCGCGTTCGCCCGACGAAGCGGTGACGCGCGACGTGTTGCTCGGTCGCCGAGCTGATACGCCTCAACCGGATCGCATCCTCTGCATCGTCGATGCGACGAATCTCGAACGGAATCTCTATCTGGTTCACCAAATTCTCGATCTGGGCCGGCCGGTTATTCTGGTCGTGAACATGATGGATTTGGCGAAAGTCTCCGGCTTGGAAGTTCGCATTGGCCGGCTCGAGCAGGAATTGGGTATTCCGGTGATCGCGTGCGAAGCGGTTAACAGCAAAGGCATCGTCGACTTGAAACTCGCGATGAGCCGCGTGGATTTGCCGCTGGCGCGCCATAGTTGGGACGTGCCCGTTGCCGTTGCGGGCGCTGTGGCCGAACTGCAGGCATCGCTCACCGACAAAGACGGCCGGTCACCGCTCGTGGCGCGCGCCGAGGCACTCTTGTTATTAACTGATTTCGACACGGTACGCGTCGCCGGCTCCACGCCACTAAGCGCGAAGACCACGGAGATTCTTGCCCACTGGCACCGGCACTGGGAGGGCGAGGGGACCGATTGGGCAGGCACTCTCGTTGCGAGCCGCTACGACGCCATTGCCGGATTGTGCTCGGGGATTGTCCAGCGCGCAGGAGAAACTGGACCAACCGCTTCCGACAAAATCGATGCGGTCGTCATTCACCCTTTCTGGGGCTGGCTGGTGCTCGGTGGAGTGATGACACTGCTCTTCCTCTCCATTTTTACCTTGGCGGAAATTCCGATGAACTGGATCGACCTTCACATCGCGGCGCTCGCGACTTGGGTAAAAGGAGCGATGGCGCCCGGGGATTTGCGTGATCTGTTAACGGACGGTGTCATTTCCGGCGTAGGCGGCGTGCTTGTTTTCCTGCCGCAAATTTTGATTTTGTTTTTCTTTATCGGGCTTTTGGAGAACACGGGATACATGGCGCGCGCCGCATTTATCATGGATCGATTGATGAGTCGTGTCGGCCTGAATGGAAAATCTTTCATTCCGCTGCTCAGTTCGTATGCATGTGCGATTCCCGGCATCATGGCGACGCGCACGATTGAAGATCCGAAGGACCGCCTCGTGACGATTCTCGTCGCGCCGCTGATGAGCTGCTCGGCGCGATTGCCCGTTTATCTGTTGATGATCGCTGCGCTGCTGCCGGGCAATGCGGTTCCGGTTCTCACCAAAGTGGGAATCATGCTGCTAATGTACGTCATCGGAACTGTGGGCGCATTCGGTTTTGCGTGGCTCTTCAAGCGCACGTTGCTCAAGGGCGCTCCACCGATGATGATCATGGAACTTCCGCCTTATCGCCTGCCGCGTTTGCGCGACGTATTGTACGAGATGACGGAACGGGCAGGATTGTTTTTGAAGCGCGCGGGGACCATCATTCTCGGTATCAGCATCGTGCTGTGGTTTTTGACGGCGTATCCGAAACACCCGGCACCGGACGCAACGGCCACGCAGCAGATTGCCCACAGTTTTGCGGGACGCGCCGGGCACTTAATCGAGCCGTTGATCAAACCGTTGGGTTTCGATTGGCGCGTCGGCATCGGTCTCATCACCTCTTTCGCCGCGCGGGAAGTGTTCGTCAGTTCGATGGGCGTGATCTTCGGCGTCGAGGGCAGCGGCGATCAAACCGTTCCGCTCCGTGATGCACTGCGGCACGCCACATGGCCTGGTGGAGCCGCGCTGTTTACGCCGCTCGTTTGCCTAACACTGATGGTGTATTATGTTTTCGCCATGCAATGCATCAGCACCGTCGCCGTTGTAAAACGTGAAACCAATGGCTGGAAATGGCCGTTGTTCCAAATCGCCTACATGACGGGCACTGCTTGGCTTGTGTGCTTCGTTATTTATCAAACGGGTCGGGCGTTGGGTTACTGAACATGTCCTCGCCTCTTCAGACCGTCATCGCCCTCGCGCTCGTGGCCATCGCCGCCGGCTGGCTGCTCTATTCTGTATTCAGAAAAAAATCGTCTTCCGGTTGCGGAAGCGGAGGCTGTTCCGCCGTGAGCCCGGAAGTGAAAAAGCTGCGGGCTAGACTCAAGCGTTAAGTGTTGTCCGCCATAAATCATAGAATAGAAAGCGAAGGGGCGTCGGATAAAAATGAGAAGAGCACCCAAGATAAAATTGAGCGAAGCGCAACGGCATGAGCTGGTGACGTGGAGCCACAGTCACAGACAGGTTGCGGTGAGGTAGGTCAGTGGGGCGAAGATATTGCTGCTTGCGGCGGAGGGAACTGAAGACGTGCCCGTGGCCGCAAGCTTGGGTTGCTGGCGCCAACGCTGCGCGCCGGATTCTTCGGTGATTTATTTCGGATGGGCTGGCGGAATTTATTCTAATTAGTTTTCAAGTTGATACTATTAATCCAAGGCCAGCGCGTGAGGC
>JBEPTW010000106.1:0-13155 GCA_041691855.1 Verrucomicrobiota bacterium
GGATTTTTTCCCACCCGGGGCTTTTTGTGTGGCGGGGGGGCCCACCGCCCCCAGTTAAACGGCGGGGGGGGCCCCCCACGCTCCAAGGTTTATCGGAATAATTCACCGGCCCGAAATCAGACGCTGATGCCGGCTGCTGCTGGTTTATGAGTGGTAGTACGACTCGCTCGTTGTGCGAGCGGAAGATTGTGGCGTGCGCCGGCGTGCTGGGGATCAAGCTTGAGTGCTTCTTTAAACATCAGCACGGCTTCTTCGGGAAACGACTGTTGCGCCATCACCATGCCGAGTTCGCTGAAGAGCGACGCTGACTTCGGGTGCTGCATCAGGCCGTATCGCAGGACTTTTTCGGCCTCAACCCATTTGCCTTGCCGGGCCTTCAGCACGCCGAGGTACTGTAAGAATTCGACGACCTTTGGGAATTGCGCGGCACCTTCCAGCAAGAGGATTTCAGCTTCCTCAAAATTGTTTTTTGCCAGAGCTTGCTGGGTGCGCGCTAGCCACAGTTGCGGTGTATGGCCGATCGGAATTGCCGTGAACGCTGCATACGCCGGCAGGTATTCTTCGAGCGAGAGAAGTTGGGAATGGTACAGCCATTTCATATCGGGTTGGGCCCACTCCAAACCGAAATGCGTGATGATCTGCGGATGAAGCGGGGTTTCCTGGGCACCCAACAAAGCGGTGGCATTGGCCGGCATCCCCGGAGATTCGGGGAATGGCCGTTCGAGCAACATGCTTTCGACGGCGTGATAAATCCGATTCAGCAGGAGATAAGTCGGATGGTTGACCGTGCCGAAAAGTTTTCGCTGGCGAAAATTGGCCTCGATGAAAGGCGTGATCGCGACGTCCGACTGCTGGTCATTGAATCGAAGCTCGGCCAGCGACATTTTAGCGAAACGGTCGAGCTTGACGATCGAGTTCAGATCGGTGTCGACATAGCGCTTCGCCAGGTCTGCCACGGGAACTTTTTCCTCGAGCAGTTTCATGACCAGCCGATCGCCGTAAGGATAGCGGCCCCAGGGGAAATCCTTCTCCGGCAGATTCCGGGGATCGACCGCGTACATGGGCCACAGCATTTTGAGCCAGAGCGTGGGATATCGGATTTGCCGGCAGCTGGACGGCAGCGCCGCGAGGAACTTCGGTGGCTTGCAGGCCGAGGCAGTCTGCCAGATGACGATGGACAGCGTGGCCAGAAAATCCGCTCGATGAATGGGATGATCGGGAGGCGGCCCGCCGTGAAAATCGGAGAGGTAAGTGATGTCGAATTGTCCGGTAATTTCCGGTTTCTGACTCAGCGCGCCCGCCAGCCAGGCGCCTTGGCAGTTGCCGTAAATCAGAATGCGTCGCTTTTCGCTTCCGTTCATGTTGAGGCAGTGCCTTTCAGTTCCGCGATCAAGTCCACGAGATCGCCGACGGTTTCAAGCCTAAGCACACGATCCATGGGCAACTCGATCCCGAAGCCATCTTCAAGGTTCATCAGGATCATCGTGTGCGAAAGCGAATCCCACCCGCGCACGTCCATGGCGCGGGTTTCCCGGCCAATGGGTACCGCACCACAGTGGATTGTATCGCGAATAATGACGGCGGTTTGCTGGAAAATTTCGTCCTGGTTCATTTTGAAGTTACCGTCAGGCGTCGTCGCGTTCGGCGAGGTATTTGTTGAGATTATCGACCCGGCTTAACTTTCCGCTCGTGGTTTTTATCAGCCACCCGGCGGAAACAAGATGGACGTCAAAAACCAGCAGGCCGGATTCGTTCAAAAGCGATTCTTTGATCGCGGTGATGAGTGCGGGTTGGTTTGCGTTGTTAGGGTCGGTTTCCGCGATGATGATGATTTCCTCGGTGCCGACTTCGGGACGGAACAAACCCGTCGCGACATTTCTTCCGGGATGAACGCCCGGGACCTGATTGACGAGGTGTTCCAGCTCGTGGGCGTAGAAATTTTTTCCGTGGACGATGATCAGGTCGTTTTTGCGACCGGTAACGTAGAGCTCCCCAGCGTGCAGAAAACCCAGGTCGCCGGTTTGATACCAGCCGTCGCGAAGCTTCTTTTGCGTTTCCCCGGGGAGTTTAAAGTAACCATCGAACAAACAATCGCCGGTCACGGAAATTTCGCCGACGCGATCTTCCGGGAGTGACTGACCTTGCCGGTCGATAATGCGAACTTCGAGGCCTGTGATCGGACGACCGGCGGAAAGCAGAATTTGGTGAGGGCGAGTGGGGGAGGCCGGTTCCACGCGATCATTGCGCAGCGCGGCCGTGTCGATGCGGAGAATCGGATTGGTTTGGTCGCAGGGAGTCTGACTGATCGCGAAAACGGTTTCGGCCATCGCATAGCAAACGTGGAGTGTTTCGGAGCGAACGCCGGCCTTGGCAAATTTTCCAGCGAAGAGTTGAAACGTGTCGGCGCGGCACGGTTCCGAGCAGTCGATCCAGGCGCGCATCGAGGAAAGGTCCGGGGTCGTCGAGGCGCGGGTCGTGCGACAGAGATGATGAAAGGCGAAATTGGGCTGCCAGCAAAGCGTCGCGTGGTGCCGATGGATCGCGTCAAAAAGCAAACCGGGGTTCACCACCCACTCGAAAGGATCGATCATCACTAGCGGTGTGCCGGTGATGAGCGGCAGCAGGAAACAGGCAATCAATCCCATGTCGTGATACAGCGGTAGCCACGATGCGATGCAGTCCTCCTTATCGAGATTGAGCGCGACGGCGTAACTGTCGATCTGGCGCAGCACCGAACGGTGGGAGAGCGCCACTCCTTTTTTAAGGCCGGTCGTGCCCGAGCTATGTTGAAGGAAAGCGATTTGATCGGGGGAGATCGTTGCGGCGGTCGAACCAATCGTTTCGGTGTGTCCGACGCCCGATTGATCGACGACGCGCCAGCCAAGGCCGGCGGTATGCTCGCGAGCGAGAGGTATATTCTCCGCATAAGTGAGCACGGTGCCTTCGCCGATTCGCTCAAAAAGTTTCCGGTGGGACACCCAGTAAAGTTGAGGATCTTGCTTACTCGTCGCGCAGGGTAGGAACGAAGGGATTGCTCCGAGCCTCATCGCGCCAAGGAACGCATGGAATAAATCCGCCGAGTGGCGGAGGATGATTAGAACCACCTCGCCGCGTTGAACGCCCGACATTTGGAAGAATACCGCATAGCGCGCGGATTCATCCCGTAGCTCGCCCCAGGTGATTTTCGTTTCGCTGCCGGATTGGAGAAAATGACAAAAGCTCTGGCTGTTCGCCGGCGTTTCCGACAGCAACGTGGATAGAATCGTTCGCTCCCTGGAAGAGGTCTGTGACCTTTCGCTGCCGACATTTTCCGGCGCGGTCGCTATCGATTGATTCGCAAGATCGAGCATTTCCAATGATGACGCAGGCGAAACCGTTAGCGCGCTTTGAGATTCCGATTGTAGACCGAATGCTGGAACGCGGCTTCGTAGGTGATTTGGTGGGTGCGTTTCACTTCAAGCACATGCTGACGGGGTTCCGGCCGAAAAAGCGCGTAGCCGAGCCCTCCCCACATCTGCCGGAGACAGGACTCATCCGGATGCAGTACGCCCGGACAAAAATCCACGTCAACGTAGTGGCAATAGGGATTTCGGCTCCAATTCGCCGAAAGAATTCCGTGACGACAGCCGGGATTAAATGCGTCATGCATGACGACGACCATTTGGGAAGTCGGTTGGAAATTGAGAATGAACTCGAGGTCTTTGTTTACGCCCGCGGCGGTGTGATCTCCGTCGACGAAAATAAAGTCGGGCGTGATCCCCTCGTCGGCTAGACGTTTCAGTAGCACAGGTAACACGTCATGTGAGCTTCCCGTGATGAATTCTACATTGGAAAACTGCGGTTCGAGACGGGTCCTTACGCCGGGGTCAATGTCGATGGAAATCGCCCGGGTGGAGTGGCGTGCGATTATTGCCAGAGTGGCGCCGGTTTCGGTTCCCACCTCGACTGCACACTTCGGCTTGAGCGTGGACAAGAGGGATTGAAAGACAGCGCATTCGTTATAGGCCATGTGCACGCTGCCTTCAGAGAGTTGCCCGAAACGTCTCGCTCCGATGAGAGAAGGGAAAACGAATTGAGTTATTGTAGCCAAATCTTCAGGACTGGATTTCATGAAATTATTCGCCTGATTTAAGGACGTATATCGGATGCGATTGCATGGACAATACTAGCGAGGGCAGTAGTTTTTAAATTTGGTGCTTAGAGTGGACTGTCTTTTAAAATTCCGTCTAGACTGAGATACTATCAATGCAGTTGTGACTTCATTCTCAGTTCTAGACAGAATGCTTCTTAGACCGATTCGCTTGCTTGGATTTTATTAACCCAATTCTGTTAGAATGGATTCCCTTGGTTGAGCGGAACCGCAGCGATATTTGAACCGCTGTCCACATGTTGGATATGAAGGCGCCCAATCAAAGCTACCGGTGCATTTGACGGCCCAGTCCATTCTAGCTTTCCAAACATAAAGTATTCCGTTGGTGAGATAGTTGCTGGTGGCGTCACTACGATTTTCACCGTTTCAAGCGCCGGTATTTGTAGCGAGACAGTGGCACCGCTGGTTGTTTCCGTGTATGACAAGAAATTACCATATGCATTTATAGTTCCGGTCGTCGGACTGTTATCGCCATCCGTATAGTAGACGGCATTGCCCGAGGAGTCGATCGAAGTAATAAGGCTCAACTTGATGGTAACGGGTTCGGTGGTGATATTTGTAACGTAGAGCTGCGCCAACATCCAATTGTTCGCAGCGGGGCGCGTTAATTCCCAGGGGGTGATTAGAGTTCCGCCCGAAGACCCAGCGAGCAAGGATATGGGAGCCAAGAGCAGGGCAGACATCACGAGTATGTATTTTTTCATTTTTTTGGTCATGTTTAATTTACTGATTTTAGTCTCAGTTTTGCGGATATCGCAAAAATGGTTACGAGTTTGGAATATTCGGCACTAAACCTTCACGCCGCTTTTTTGAATGGTATCCATCATCCAAAACGCGCGCCAGCGCATCCAGTCTTTCTCGATGTCTGGATATTGCGGGCAGGTTGGTCGCAAGCGCCGTTCCATTTCAGCGTGTCGTTCGGCCGTTTTCCAGAGATCCAAGTTGGCGCTATAATTGGTTTTCGCTTCATAGACTCGCTGGCACGCGAAGAGCGTCTTTTCGTAATAGATGCCATAGCGGAAGCCCAGTTCATGGTTGAGGTAGAAATCCGCCTGAGGACCCATTGCATCGATCAATTCCCTCATTTTACCGCCTCCATGATCGAGGAAAAGATCGCGGCGCCACAAACTGCTGGGCGTTGAAATGACAGAGCGACATTTTAAAAAACCTTCGCAGCATTGCAGAGGTGTGTTGTAGCCCTCCGCTTCGGCCGTCCCCATGGCGTTAATGAGTTTTTCTTTTTCTGCGAGATAGACGCCACAAATACCGTAGAATCCTGCGGGACGGGGATCGGCTTCGAGCGCGTCCACCGCCTTTTTAAAGAAGTCTTTATTTACTACGAAATCGTCGCTTCCCGCGCAGAAAATGTACTTGCCGTTAGTGCGATGGATTGAATCTGCGAAAGCTTCCCGGACACCGCGATTTTTAGGGAAGTAGTTGGTTTTAAAACGCTGGTCGGACTCTGCATAGGTGCGAATTATGTCCGGGCTTCCGTCGGTCGATCCATCGTCGGTAATTACCACTTCGAAATTGTCATAGGTCTGTGCCAGCATTCCGCCGAAGCATTTTTTGAGGTAACGGCCATGATTGTAGTTCGAAATGAAAACCGAGATGAGTGGCTTGGTCATATGAGGTGGGTTTCTAACGACTGTCCGCTGACGCATTTTTCCCAACGATCCGGGGTTCAATCAACGGCAGCACGAAAACGCCGCCCTTTTCAAGGAACGCCTGGTGTTTCTTCATGATAGGTGTGGCGTATTGCCAAGCCAGAATCAGTACGACATCGATGTTCTGCTGGTAGAGTTGGGACGGAGACAAGACAGGCAGATGGTGACCGGGTGAAAACAGTCCGTGGCGCGAAACGTTGTCGTCGACGAGAAACTCAATCCACGGCGCGAGTTCGAAGTTGTAGAGCAAGGTGGTGACCGTGGCGGAGGCGCCAAAGCCGGCGATTTTCTTGCCACTGTTTTTGAGACCGCGGAGAAGTTCGGTGACGTCCCGCTTCTTCTGTTCAATCCGTGCAGCATAGGCCCGCAAGGTGGATGGCTCATTGAGTTTCCGTTCAGCCTCAAGTGCAAGCAGCCGGCTGCATTCGGTGGAGACGGTCTTACCCCCGCCTTTCTTTTGCACGAAACCACGGATTGAGCCGCCCTTGTTTGTGATGCGTTGAACATCGAAAAGCTCGAGTCCGTGGCGATCGAAGAAATGAGCCAGAGGTTGGACGGAATGGTAGCAAAGATGCTCGTGGTAGACGGTGTCGAAGAGATAGGCGTCCACTATGTCCAACAGGTAGGAAACCTCGAAAATGAAAACGCCATTGGGCGCGAGTAATTTGGCGACGCAATCGGCCATTTCGCCCAGATTGTCAGAGTGCGCAAAAACGTTGTTGGCAGTGACTAGGTCGGCTTGGCCATAAGTCATCACTAGCTGTTCGGCGATTGGAAGTGTCAGAAATTCAGGGAGGGTCGGAATTCCGCTAGCGGTGGCTTTCTCTGCAATCTGCCTTGCGGGGTCGATGCCACAGACGTTCAGGCCCGCTTCCTTGAGGAA
This sequence comes from Verrucomicrobiota bacterium, assembly GCA_041691855.1. Lineage (GTDB taxonomy): Bacteria > Verrucomicrobiota > Verrucomicrobiia > Opitutales > Opitutaceae > Lacunisphaera. The sequence goes on from JBEPTW010000106.1 coordinate 6,701, forward strand.
ACGCAAAAGGGTGCCGTCGTTGCTGCCGATATCGACGGCGAGGGCACCGGCGCGAAAGCCAAAGCGACTCACCATTTCGGCGGCATAACGCCGGAAATGTTCAACCAAACCAAGGGAGATGGAAGTGGAGTAGATGTAATCGCGAAACAAATGGGCTGGATCAACGACGTCCAAAATTTGAGCATGACCGCAATTGCGGCATTGATACAGGTCCAGAGCGAAGACCGGATCTTCCCCGGGGATCGCTTCGCGCGGCATATAGGCATCGGCGACCGGCGTGGCTTTGATGGGAACAACCAGTTCCAAGTCCCGGCTTTCACAGAGACGGCACGTTGTTCGCTTGGTGCAGAGGGAGGCAGAGGGCATGGAGATTTTCAAAGCTGGGTGAGGTTTCGAGCGAGCGATTCCTGCGAACGTAGGGAAACACCGCCATCGACGAAAATCGTCTGGCCGGTGACGAAGGAAGACATCGGACTGCACAGGAAGCGCACGACGTTGACGATGTCCTCGGCTCGTCCCATGCGGGCGAGGGGAACGACCTTGCGGTAGAGATCGTTCAGTGCCGTGTTTTTGGCATAAAAATCGGCGGACTCCGGTTTCACCGTGGTGCCTGGGCAAACTGTGTTTGCGCGAACGCCTTTTGGTCCAAGTACGACGGCATAATAGCGCATGAGTTGAATCAATCCGGCTTTTGCGACGTGATAGCCGACCGGCTGGTCGGCGGCTACGAACTCGCCCACAACCGAACTCACTCCGACGAGGGAGTTGTCAGCGGCCGGATCGAATTGCTCCGAAAAGAATTCGATCGTTTGGCGTGTGGCTTGGAGCGACGACTCCATCTCCCCGTGCCATTTGTCACCGTCGTCGCGAAAGCGCTGGAAAAAAACGAGATGATTTGGCGCGGGCCGCGTCTTCTTGATCGTATCCAACGCTGCGGTGAGGGAGCCGGATTGCGCGAAGTCGGCGGCCTGGTGCTGGAGAGTGGGCAATGCACTCAACGCGGCCGTGGGAGCAGTGCGCCCCAGCACGGTGACTTCTTCGCCTTGAGACGCTAAGGTTGTCGCGAGTACAAGCCCGATGCCTTTTGTGCCCCCAAGGATGATCGTGTGTTTGGTGCTCATGCTTGATGGACGGTTCTCCACGCCGCGACCTGCGCATGAAGGGATTCTTGATAAGCGCTTACCATGTCCAAGGCCGCAGCGTCCGGGGCCCATTCTGCGTATTGCGTTTCTTCGCGCACGAACGGACCATTGGTTGTCTCGTGAAACACTGCGCGGGAAGAGTTGACCAGAACGGTATGAAAGAGGTCCGTTGAAAGCCTGTAGTAAAACGTTCGGTCCCGACCGTATGATCCGAGCGAAATTACGGATGAGATTTTACCCTCGACTGAAAAAATCACTACTTCGACTTCGCCGTCGATCATGTGAAACGACTCGCTTTTTCCAAAATGGCGATGAGGCCGTACGTACGTGAAGGGCGTAAGCGCGATCAACATTTCGTGAACGGGAGCGTCGCTCCCCGCGTGAGCGCAAAGGCGTACGCGGCCGTTCGCATTGGAAGCGAGGGCATCTCCGAGAAAGGCGATGTCGCTGTCGCTTACGCTCACGATCGGATTGGAATCGCGAAACACTCCGTTGCCGGCGGATTGCCAATGTGCTGGTGGTTTCATGAAGGCAATCGACGGGGACTGGTCCGGTAGAGCGAGCGGAACTCGCCGCCGCCTTTGACGAAAACGTCATTGCGCGCCACTACTTTTTCCTCGGCATTGTGATTCACACTCAGAATACAGAGAGAGATTTTATCGTCCAACAACTGCGCGCTCGTCCTGATAGGCAGGCGACTCCCTGGCATGAGCAGGCCCTGCTTGACGGCTGCATCATCGGCAACGAACGACAGAAGAGGCGCGAGCTGATGCAGATTGATGAACATGCAGGCCGAGTGCCCCGCGCCAAGTACTGCGATGGGCCCCCGATTCTGACGATACCCTGAGAGCCAAGACTGGAGAGCGTGGCGCTGGGCGTGAAAAGTTGCGCCGTATCGATGAGCTCGGGTCACCTCGGCTTCGACTGAAGTCGACATGCTCAGATCGGGAACGTCCGTAGCTTGGTTTCGCGCGATGCAGACCAGCGAATTTTCCAGTGGATATGGGTACGTGAGCTGCTCGACCGAATCCAACTTTGCCCAGGCCAATGCGGAAGAAAAGGTGGCTGGCGTGAAATAAAGCACATGCTCTTCCCAAGGCATGGAATAGTCGCAGCTCTCGAGCAGGGTGCTGCAGTCCGGTACTTCCAATACGATATAGCCGCCCGCCGTGGTGAGGATTTTAAGTGCCTCCGCAAAAGCTCCGGGCCGGTGGCAGTGTTCCCAGATATGTCGGGCGATCACGACGTCGGAGCGCCCATGACGAGCCACGTGCTGCACGGCCCACTGCGGTGAAAGGGCATTTTGGATAGTTTCGAGTCCGGTGTTGGCCGCGGATAGGTATAGATCGTTTTGAAGGTCGAGTCGTGTGCTGTTGGCGAAATCCTTTTTACGGAACCGCTCGATCATCGAGTCGTCCTTGTATGAAAGAGCTAGAATGCGCGATTGGTGGCTAACGCCCGCCAGCTTCGCGATACGTTCAACAAGATCATTGAGGTGGTCCTCTGCTTCGTTGTATTTTATCCAGTCGAAACGCGATCTTACAGCTTCGATTGGCGCGGGGTTTACGACGCGGACCAATCCGGTCAGAGATTCAACGCCGAGCGCCAGTGGATAAAGTTCTTCTGATGCCGTGGCATCACGCAGAAAACGATTGGTCAGCGGTTGGATACCAAAATCGATTATGGTTTCAAACGACACAGAGGAATGGAGCACCGCCGGCATAAATTTATTCAAAATAGATGAAGCTGTGGTCGCCGGTGTAGCCGGTCGTTTTGAACCACCAGGCCCATTCCGCAGGTGTGCAGAACATTCGGCAGGTCAGCTGCCAGTAGAGGAGATTTACTTTCTCTTCTTCGGTCCGATAGGCCTCCGAGCAGACGAATTTGTTTCGCGCGCCGACTCGTTCAATCTCGCGAAACGCCGCGTCTAAGTCGTGGCAATAAAGATTGTGCACGGTGTTGAGGGACACCACGAGGTCGAATGATTTGTCCGCGAACGGCAATTGTCTGGCGTGGCCGACCTGGAGGAAAGGCTTCACCTCAGGTTTTGCGTTTTCGATCGCGTAAGTGGAAATATCGAGGCCGGTCACCACGATACCGGGGACGATCTGCGTGAACTCGTAGAGCAAAAATCCCTTTCCACAACCAACGTCGAGCACGCGATCACCAGCTTTCAGGCCGTAATGTTTCGCCATCGCCTCGGCCACCGCGCGCCAGCGTCCGTCGTAGCGCATGCCGCCGTAGCCGAACTTACGATCACCGTCCCAATAGTCGCCGTCGAAACGTCCTGCGACCTTGGCCGCTTCGGCTTTGGGGTACTCATTCACGCGGCCAAGATAGTCACGTTTGGTCTTTTTGTGGAGGACGGAAATGAAATCGATGTAGGCCATGGTGAGGGATCAAGCTGCTTGCAAAAGGTTGCCGAGCATGGCGCGGGCGCGGTTGAGCTGCCGTTCGCGCCGCGCTGCTGCGGCGGTTGCACCGAGTGAGAACACGCGACGTTCACGGCCCAACGCGGTGAAATCATTGAGAAGAATACAACTCCACTTGATTCGATAGACCGGCAGGAGGGCGTGACAGCGATCCGTAAAGATCGACGGATTGGAAAGCCTGAGTGCAGCCGCAATCGACGTGGCGAACTGGTCAAGATGATAGATGGAAACCGGCAAGTCGGGTTGGCAAAAGAAGTCGCCGATCAGCTTGGCCGGGTCGTCCCAGCCTGCGTATTCGAAATCAATAAAAACCGTTTCACCATTTTCCCGGACGAGACTGTTGTGAAAACCAAAATCGGAGGGCGAGATGCAGCGCTCGGCAGTCGTCAGTGATTTCGAACGTTTGCTTGCGTTATATTGCCGGTGCAGTCCGTCGCGGGTGGTCTCCCACACCGGTACTAATTCTTGCTGCACGAACCGGATGGCGTCTGCGTCCAGCGCATCGTTTGAAGGCAGAGATTCCATGCGCGTTATCCGGCGTTGAACGAAATCCAAATGCTCCGCGATCGAAAAACAGGCTTCGGAAGCGGACGGTAATTCGCGCGCTTCGGGAAGATGGTGCTGCCGGTTGAGATCGGTTACAAATGCGATGGCCGCATTTAACGAGGCGAGGCTGGCGATGACGGGCGTATCTCCGTCAACGAAGGAGAAAAGGCCCACGCGATCGGCTTTGTTCCAACCGAGATCAATCGGAATATTTCTGAGGTCGATTGCGTTGGCGTAGCGATAAAAGGCGCGTTCCGAGGCGAAACGGTCGCGAGTGTCGCCGGGGTGTTGGAAATAATGTTTCACCAGCACGGGTTCACCATCGGCCTTAGCCACACGGTAAACGCGGTTGTTGGCACCCCCGGTGACGGGCTCTAGCGCTGACCCCGCCAGTTTTATCCCGGCCGCCGCGGCGACCCGGTCCAAGGCTGACGCTGAGAGTTTTGTGTCCAGCAGGATGGCTTTGAGCGAGGTCCAGTCGGAGACTTTTTTGAGTTCCCCGGTGCTTGCATGCGCATTTTGCGGATCGAAAAGATAACGAACCACGTCGTGAGGAAAGGCTGCGTCACCCAGCAACTCCGGCAGGTCGTCGACGAAATGTGTGCAGCCACAGGCGGCGATGCGTTTCAGTTTGTCGGATTTTGTGACTTCAAAAAAAACGTCGGAATCATTGAGACCGGCGGCACTTGGATTGATGAAGCCAAATTTATGCAACCAACTGCGAGCCGCAGCATGCAGATCGTGGGATTCACCCAGATACGGATGCCGCGTCTTGTGACTGATGATTCGTACGGGAATACCACGTTCACGGCAGGACTCTACAAACTCGTGTGCGCCGGGATAAGGCTGGGCCTCGACGATGCGCGCACCGTACACCGTGCCTTGCATCTCGGTCCACGCGGCTTCGCGACCGGTGGCGCGAAGGTGATCGCGTACAGCGGTTTTGGTCGCCAGTAGATCCGCGGGAATCAAATCCAGTTCCCGTGCGACGCGATGAAACAGGCGGTCGTACGAGACGAGGGTATTATCGAAATCAATCCCGATGATCATGGGCGGGAAAGGGTGGCGAGAATGCGGGCCACTATTTTCTCCGGCGTGAGGCCGAAGTGTTCGTGGGCGTGTTCCTGTTCGCCTGTTTCGTGATAGAATTCATCGGCCGTGCCGAAGCGTAACAAACGTGCTCCACGAGTAGCCTGATCGCTTTGCCATTCAGCGACCGAGCCGCCGAGTCCGCCGAGGATGGAATGCTCCTCAACGGTGGCGACAATTTGTGAGATGGCGAAGGCGGTTTGGAGAAATGCGGTGTCGAGCGGTTTTACGGTGGGAAGACTCGTTACTCCGCAGGAAATATTTTTGGTGGCCAAGAGGGCAGCGGCAGCCTGGACGATGGGAAGCATGTTTCCCGTGCTGACCAGAGTGATGCGACCGGGCGGAGTGAGGACAACCGCCTTGCCGACTTCAATTGGAGGCACGTCGGAGTGGACGGTTGCTTCGCCTTTTTTCCCGATGCGGAGGTAAGCCGGTTTTGACTGTTTCAGAACGGAGCGAAGGCAGCCGCGAACTTCGTGCGCGTCGCCCGGAGCCATAACCACGAGATCGGGAAGCGTGCGAAGCATACCGATGTCTTCGCATGAATGATGTGTGCCGCCGAGTGAGGCGTAGGCCAGACCCGAGCCGGTACCGACAATCGTCACCGGGACGTGATGATAACACACGTCGACGCGGATTTGCTCCATGCAGCGATACGTAATGAACGGCGCGATCGTGTAGCAGATGGGACGAAGGCCGTTCATGGCGAGGCCGGCGGCGACGCCGATCATATTCGCCTCCGCCACGCCGCAGTTATGAAAGCGGCCGGGACACTTCGCCTTGAATTCGTCGAACAGCCGGTTGCCAATATCGCCGGAGAGTAGAACGATCCGTTCGTCCTGCTGGGCTAGCTGCGTAATTTCGTGGGCGAAAGCGTTCCTCATGGCGTGACCAGGTGTTGCGCCACGGCTTCGAGCTCGTTGGCGGTAGGCACGCGATAGTGCCAATTGTTATCGTCCTCCATGTAGGGGACGCCTTTTCCTTTAACCGTGTGTGCGATGATGGCTTTCGGGCGTCCGATATCGTTCGTCTCGCGGGTAAGTTCGCGGGCAATGGCGCCGATATCGTGGCCGTCCACTTCGACCGCCTCCCAACCAAAAGCGCTCCACTTGTCGCGCAGTGAGGCCAAGGCCAGCACCTCGTCGCTGCGTCCGGTGGCCTGCCATTTGTTATAGTCAATGACCACGTCGAGCCGGCCGAGTTGTTTGCCGGCGGCAAACATGGCGGCTTCCCAGACGGAGCCTTC
>JBEPTW010000107.1:0-12974 GCA_041691855.1 Verrucomicrobiota bacterium
TTGCGATGCATGATCGCCAGCGGTCGCGTGAACTCCTTACCCTTAAAGTTAATCGTGACAAGTGTGCCCTGGCGCACCTCCTGCACCACCGTGGCCTGCGGCACGATCGCGATGCCATGATCGATTTCCACCGCGCGCTTCACCGTCTCAATATTGTCGAACTCCATCACTGGCGTGATCTCCAATTTGTAGTCGCGGAAAATCTGATCGACGGCCTTCCGCGTCGGAATGTCGGGATCGAAACCGATGAATTTATGCGCCGCCAATGTCTTAATATCCACGTCCGCCTCCTTCGCCAGCGGGTGATTGGGGTTTGCGATCAGAATGAGGCGGTCGTTGCGGAAAGGAATCATCTCGATCTGCCGTGTCCGCTGCGGAAACGCCACCAAGCCAAAATCCACCGAATTGTGGAGAATATCTTCGTAAACGAGATTGGAACGGCGGTATTCGATCCGCACATTCACCGAGGGAAAATCGTGCAGGAATTTTTTGATGTAGGGCGGAAGCTCGTGCAACCCGATCGAATAAATTGTCGAAATCCGGATGGTGCCGCTGATTACTTTCTTCATTTCCTGCAGTTCGCTCTGCAGCTTCTCGTAACCGTGCAAAATTTCCTTCGCCGCCTCGTAGATCCGCTGCCCCTCCCGCGTGAGATTAAACTGCTTCTGGCTCCGATCGATCATCAGCGTCTTGAATGTACGCTCCATCGAGCGGGCCTGTTGGCTGACCGCCGACTGGGTAATACCATTCAATTTCGCGGCCTTGGAGAAACTTTTGGTTTCGACCAAATCAGCGAAGATTTTGAAGTTTTCGATTTGCATGCGGCGTTTGTTGTTGGGGCCACCATAATAAATGCTAATCAGCAAGCCATCCCAAAAGCACGAATCAGTTATGCTAATTGACCACACCTTATTCCAACAAAGGGTTGACGAATTGCGTGGGCGCATCCGCGCCGCGTGCGCCGTGGCCGGACGCGATCCGCGCGACGTCGCGATTTTGCCGGTGACCAAAAATCATCCGGCAGCGGCGGCAGAATACGCCGCACGATCCGGTTTCCCCGGGGTGGGCGAAAACCGTGTGCAGGAAGCGATTGAAAAGCGCGCTCAAACATCGGTCACGGTGCGTTGGGAGCTGATCGGGCATTTGCAGTCGAATAAAGCGAAACTGGCCGTCGCCAATTTTCAGCGCATCCAAAGCGTAGACAGCGAAAAATTACTCACGGCGCTGGATCGCGCCGCAAGCGAGACGGGCGTGCCGCTCTCGATTCTGTTACAGGTTAACGCAGGCAATGACCCGGCAAAATTTGGCGTCGAGCCGATGGACGCACCGCGGTTGCTCGAATTCGCGTTAACCAAATCGTATTTGAAAGTGGACGGACTCATGACGATCGCGCCGCTCTCGGACGATCCGAGCGTCGCTCGCCACACGTTCGCCAATCTCCGTTCGATCCGCGATCAACTCGTGGCGCAATTCGGTACGCCATTGCGCGAATTGTCCATGGGGATGAGCGGCGATCTCGATGCCGCCATCGCGGAAGGCAGCACAATGATCCGCGTTGGCAGCGCGTTATTCGGGCCGAGGATTTAACCGGAAAATTCCAGAAAAATCTTCAAGAAACGGAAACTTTCCACGTTGCACTGGCAACTGAAGGTCATTGGGTGTTTTTCGTGGAAGCCGAAAAAATCGCGGATTCGGAAAGAAAAGCATTGGTCGCGTTGTTGGACGATCCGTCGCCCGCCGTGCGCCAGGCTTTGCGTACCCGTTTCGCAGAGCGCGGAAAAGCGAGCGCGGATTTTCTCCAGGAGTTGGCGCGGCAATCGGATTCAGCGGTCGCGAAACACGCCTCCCAATATTTGCGTGAATTGAATTTCACCGATCCGGTCAGCGAATTCCGCGACTTTATCCATTCCCTCAACTACGAGTTGGAAACGGGCGCGATTTTGCTGGCCCGCACCGTAAATCCCAGCGTGGACGTGGGCGCAGTTTGCCTCAAACTCGACGCGATGGCCGCGCGTTGTCGCGAACTGATCGCGGAACCCGCGACTGCCCGCGAAAAATGTCGCGTGCTCAATCGCGTGCTTTTTCACGAAAACGGTTTGCGTGGCAATGCCGACAATTACTCGGATCCGTTGAACAGTTTTTTGGACCAAGTGTTAATCCGCCAGAAAGGAATTCCGATTTCCCTGTCGATCGTTTACCTGCTCGTGGCCGAACGAGTGGGATTGCAACTTGAGGCCGTCGGCCTGCCGGGCCACTTCATGGTGGGCTGTTTCGAGGAATCCGTTCCCTTCTTCATCGATACTTTCAACGCCGGCCTGCTGCTGAGTGCGGAAGAGACGTTCGACCTGCTCAAGGAAGGCAGCGCCAACGCCTCGATCATTGATCTCGCTCCGACGCCCGTGCGCGAAGTGCTGAGTCGATGCTGCCGCAATTTGGTCAGACAATACACCGCCGCAGATCAGCTCGTGCAGGCCCAGCTTTTCGCCAGTTTTGTCGCCGAATTCGACGCCGCGTACGAACGCAACACCTCCTGACAGAATCGGCTCGTTCTCGTCCGTGAAGTGGGCTTTGCTTTAATTGACTGATGTACGTCGATACCGAATTTGTCTACACACTGGACGATCTGAGAAACTGGTCCAGCCGTTGCTTGTTTAAAGGCACGGCGCTGGCGGTAGTTGGCCATCCCATCGCTCATTCTCTCAGCCCGGTAATGCACAACGCTGCATTACAAAAACTGGCGCAAATGGATCCGAAATATGCCGATTGGCGCTATTTCAAATTCGATATTCCACCCGAGGGTTTGGGCGAAGCGCTCCGTCTATTCCCAGCAAATAACTTCCTCGGCTTGAATCTGACCGTCCCGCACAAAACGCTCGCTTTGGATTATATCCATCCAGAGGCCGCAACGGTAGAAGACGCCGGCGCCGCCAATACTCTCAAGTTTGTCAAAGAATACAAAAGGTGGCATGGATACAACACCGATGGCTACGGTTTGCGCCACGCGCTCACAGACAAATCAGTGGAGATCCGTGGTTCGGATGTGATTCTACTCGGTGCAGGCGGAGCGGCACGAGCAGCTGCGCTCGAGTGTCTCATCTGGCAATGCGCTTCGCTTCGGATTCTCAATCGAACGCGTCCCACCACCGATGCGCTGATCGCTCATCTGAAAAAATCGACCGCCTATAATCCTGACACTAAATTGCTGCCTTTCGATTTCGAGGACCGTGGCCTCCAAGCAAACACCGTTGTGATCAACGCGACATCGCTTGGTCTCAAGCAGAACGACGAATCCCCGCTCGATCTCACCAAGATCCCACGGCCAAAGTTCGTCTTCGATATGATTTACCGTCCCGCGGAAACACGCTTACTGAAGCAAGCTTCGGAGAGCGGAATTCCTTTCGCGAATGGACTTTCAATGTTGGTTCATCAAGGCGCGCAATCGTTGCGACATTGGACGGGAATTGAAGCGGTCCCCGTGGACGTTATGCACGAGGCGGTACGTTCTGCGCTGATTTCATCCTAACCATGCCCAACTTCGAAGAAATCTCCCGCATCGTTCCTCCTTGGTTTTTCCCTTTGTGGGTCGGTCTTATCGGCGCTTGCGTCGGAAGTTTTCTCAACGTGTGCATCTATCGAATTCCCAAAGAGGAATCGGTGGTCAAACCGCGATCGCACTGCGGCTGCGGCAAGCTCATCGCTTGGTACGATAACATTCCCATTCTCAGCTGGCTCATTCTGCGCGGTCGCGCCCGTTGCTGCGGGCGACCTTTTAGTTTTCGTTATCCGGCCATCGAATTCCTGACCGCCGTCCTGTTCGTGGTTTGCTGGCTGCAATTTTCTCCGGCCAAAGCGGTCGCGGGCATGGTGCTTTGTTCGATCGTGGTCTGCGCACTTTTTATCGATCTCGACCACATGATCATTCCCGACGTGTTCACGATCGGAGGCGCCGCCGCCGGAGTTTTTTTGTCGTTCGCGCTGCCAGCGCTCCACGGCCAGACCCACGACATATTCCTCATCTCGAGCATCCGATCGGTCCAACAATCAGTGCTCGGTCTGTTCGTCGGTTCTGCGCTGGTGCTGTGGATTGCGCTGTTCGCCGAGGCGATCTTGAAAAAAGAAGCCATGGGATTTGGTGATGTTAAATTCCTCGGGGCGCTCGGAGCCTTTGTCGGCTGGAAGGGCGCAGTCTTTGGCATGTTCGGCGGCGCCATGCTCGGCTGCGTTTGGTTTATCGTCGCAACGCTCGTGCAAAAAATCACCGGAAAAAAGACCGCAGCGGGACTACGCGCGGAGAGCCCGGACGGACAACCCGCGGAACTAGGACTTGGCGCGCACGTGCCGTTCGGTCCGATGCTCGGCGTGGCCGCGCTGATTTATTTTTTTGGCGCCTCGCGCTGGGTGGACGCCTACTTCAACGAACTCCAATCACTCTTTTGAGCCGCTTTCCCCGGTGCTGAATTCCGGAGGAACCACGCCCGCGTTGCCTTGAATCAGCAGCCGAAGCAAGTACGCCATGCATTCCTCGCGAGTCTTGTTTCGCTCGATGGCGAGCTGGTCGGCGCGCTTGAGCAATTGTTTCGCCATCGCCTCAGCCTGAGGAGGCGCCGCACCCAGCTTTCCGCAAAGCTCTGTAAGTTTGGCTAGTTCGTCCATAGTTCAGCATCAAAACCCGGACCCGTTGCCGGCTCGAAAGTAAATCCTGTTTTCTCATCCAGCCCGAGTCGCGTGAGCATGGCCAGCGCGACAAATCCCTCACCGCTCGAAACCGCAGATCGAATTTCGCCCGCCCTTTTCTGTCCCTGAAAAAGCAGCGCGCCTGCTTTCGGTGCCAGTCCTTTGCCTCGTACACGTTGTAATTGCCGTCGCACCTGGCCCAAATTCTTTAATCGCGCCATCACTTCCTGTCCGAGGTAACAGCCTTTCGTGAATGAAATCGCCTCTTTTTCCAAACCCGCCTCGTTGGGCAAATCGCTCGGACCAATGTCTTGCGGTACCGAAGGAATTCCCGACGAAATCCGCGCCAGCTCGATTTCTTCCAGCCCTACTTCGATGCAGCCGGCGGCAATCAATCGCTTTCGCCATTCCGCCACGGCCGCTTCCGGACCGATGAGTTCATAATTTTCCGACCGACTGCGGCGACCGGTCACCATCCAACTTCCGTCGACTTGATTAAATTTTCCGAGCCCCGGCAACCCGCCGAGTAGTGTGGGCAACGGTCTGCTCGCGGTTTCGTGCGGGCAGACAACCAAAGCCCGCACCGAGTCCGTTTGATCCTCAATCACCACGTCATCCGCGATGATATACTGTTCCAGCCGCTGAACAATGGTCGCGGCCGGCGAATGGTCACTCAACACACGAAATTGGTTCGCCGCTTCCCTCAACACATGACTGTCGGCCAGCACCTTGCCCTTTTGATTCAGCCACAATCCATAAACCACAGAACCCGGCGGCGCTTTCAGATCATTGGTAAACTGGCCTTGGAGAAAAGCAGCCGCATCTTCGCCGGTTATTTTCAGCCAAGTCCCCGGTCGAAAACCGCAAATTGATGCAAAGTGATTTCCCACAAAAAATATTTATATCTGCTTAATCGATAAACGGTAGGCATAGGATTGAATAATCTAATGATCTTCCATTTGACGAACGGAAGAAACCAAGTACGTATATTGCAGTCAACTAACACTTCTCCCGCATAGCGGGAGTTTTGGGGTAACTAAGAAAGCAATGGCCGGTCGCTTAGGGGTAGGCGACCGGCCTTTTCTTTGCCCAAATTCCTCGTCGACGACGAGAGCTAGAACTTGATCCCGAGCCCCGGACCACGCCAAGCTGGGCCTTCATGCAGAAAACTTCCGATATCAACGTTGTCGAAACCCGCGTCCTGCCTTCGCCCGGAGCACTCCTCGCGGAATTGCCCAAAACCGAGCTTCAATCCGAATTCGTCACGCGCACGCGCGGTGATATTCGACGGGTGATCTTTACCGACGACAAACGCTTTCTCCTGATCGTCGGCCCCTGTTCCATTCACGATCTCGATGCAGGCCGCGACTACGCCGCGAAACTCGCCGCCCTTTCCCGCGAGGTTTCCGACCGCGTATTGATTGTGATGCGGGTTTATTTTGAGAAACCGCGCACCACCGTCGGATGGAAAGGCCTGATCATGGATCCTCATTTGGACGGTTCGCATGACATCGCCGCCGGCCTGCGCCTCGCCCGGACGTTTTTGCGCGACGTGCTCGATCTTGGTTTGCCGACCGCAACGGAGCTGCTCGATCCGATCACTCCGCAATACATCGCCGACTTGATCTGCTGGTCCGCCATTGGCGCTCGCACGGCCGAGTCGCAAACGCACCGTCAAATGGCTTCGGGGCTTTCGATGCCACTCGGTTTTAAGAATGGCACCGACGGCTCGATTCCAACCGCAATCAACGCCATCAAGGCCGCTGCCCAGCCGCATACTTTCCTCGGCATAAATTTGGACGGCTCCGCTTCCGCCATCGTCACGCGCGGCAATCCCGACTGCCACGTGGTTCTGCGCGGCGGCAATTCCGGCCCCAACTACCAGCCCGCTCACGTGGCCCAAGCCGAACAATTACTGGCCAAGGCCGGCCTGACCAAATCAATTCTCGTCGATTGCTCGCACGACAACTCCGCCAAACAGCCCGAGCGGCAACCCGAGGTGATGCGCGAGATTCTCGCGCAGATCAAAGCGGGCAACGCCTCGATCATGGGCGCGATGGTGGAAAGCAATCTCGAGGCCGGCAGCCAGGCCTTTCCTCAAGCCAAGGATAAACTTCGTTACGGCGTGTCGATCACCGACGCGTGCATCGACTGGAAAACGACTGAATCCCTCGTGCGTGAAATCCACTCCACCCTGGCTCCCCGCTTCACCTGATCGCCAAGACAGATCACAAAGAAATTCTAAGACGAAGTAGCCTCCGTTTAATCCATCCGCTTCGAAAATAATTTCGTGTTTTTCCGCGACGCCTTGCCTACGCTTTCCCTTCTATGAAGACCCCCATCCGTGTTGCAGTTACCGGTGCCGCCGGCCAGATCGGCTACTCGCTTCTCTTTCGCATCGCTTCCGGTGCCATGTTCGGACCTGACCAACCGGTCATCCTTCAACTGATCGAAGCTCCGATCGAAAAAGCTCTGAAGGCGTTGGAAGGCGTCGCCATGGAACTCGACGACTGCGCGTTTCCGCTGCTCAAGGGCATCGTTCAAACGGACAAGGCCGAGGTCGGCTTCAAAGATGCCAACTGGTGTCTGCTCGTCGGTGCCAAGCCCCGCGGTCCCGGCATGGAGCGCGCCGATCTGCTCAAGGACAATGGCAAGATTTTCATTGGCCAGGGCCAGATCATCGACGCCGTCGCCGCCGCCGATGCGCGGGTTGCGGTAGTCGGCAATCCCGCCAACACGAATTGCATGATCGCCGCCAGCCAAGCCAAACGCCTGACCCCTGATCGCTTCACCGCGATGGTGCGTCTCGATCAAAACCGTGCTCAAAGCCAACTCGCGAAAAAAGCCGGTGTCGATCTCACCGCCGTCAAAGACATCTTCATCTACGGCAACCACAGCCCGACGATGTTCCCCGCATTCGCCCACGCCACGATCAACGGGCAGCCCGCGACCACCGTCATCAACGACAACGCGTGGCTGCAAGGTCCCTTCCTCGAGACCGTCGGCAAACGGGGTGCCGCAATCATCGCCGCGCGCGGCGCGTCCTCGGCTGCTTCCGCCGCCAACGCCCTCGTCGACCACGTACGCAGCCTCGTAACGCCAGGCGCGATCCATTCGATCGCGGTAAAATCCAACGGCAATTACGGCTTCGACGCCAACGTTTGGGCGGGCATGCCCGTGCGCACCACGACACCTGGCTCCTATGAAGTCATCACCAGTTACGCGATGGACGACTTTGCGAAATCGAAGATCGCCGCAACCAATAAGGAATTGGTGGAAGAACGCGCCTTCGTGGCGGAGATGATCAAATAATAAAGCCTGACTCAGCTTTCCAAAACTCTCACGGCGATCCTTAATTGGATCGCCGTTTTTGCGCCTAATTTCCCGGAACATCCCATCTGAAAGCCCGGATCAAATGGATCACATCCCAATCGCCCAATCTTTTTACACCAAGGAAGCAAAGGACGCAGAGAACAGAATGAAATCCCAGACAGTACTTGGCGGTCTTTGCGCTCTTGGTGTAAAGGCAGAAGCTTGGGCGACTGGTATCATAACCATTTACTGCCCTCCTCCGATCTCGTGTCTATTCGTGCATTTCGTGGGCAACCTTCATCCCGGCACCTCTTTCTTCCCGCTTAAAGCAATCCCGCCAGCACGCGATTTTTTGTCAGCGCAAAAGCCGCTCGCAGTTCCCCAAACGCCGCGACCAGTTCCCGTGGCGAACCATTTTTGGGAAACCGCATTTCCAACGTCGCGCCATCGCAGACGACCTCGGCCGCGACATTCTCCACCTGCAGCACACAGTGCCGGCAGTCCGACGGATAGGTTACGGTCAAGGCCGTTTCCTCGTCGAGCGCCTCAATTGCGTCGATCACCGCTTCCACTCGCGCGCCCTTCGTCAGGCCAAAGACAATACTGGAAAAAATGCCGGCAAACAGCGCGTCGAATTCCAGCTGTTCAATTAAATTCCCGCTCCGCAAACCATGCAGGGTACGAGTAATTGCGTAACGGTCCGGCTCCGTTTTCTCTAGTGAGTAGGACAATTCAAAAACGAAATCCTTGGCCGTGAGCTGGGCATTCGGACTGATCACCTCCAACGCCAAGTCCGCTCGCTTGTACCTTAACGCGGCCTTTGCGCGTTGGAAAAAATCTTCGCCCTCAGCCGTCAGTTCGCTCATGCAAAGTTTTCCCAAGAAGGCCATCGTCGACGGATTCACCGCGTCCGGCAGCGTGTGGTGCTGTTTTTTAAAGCCCGTCAGCGTTTTGACCGCGCCGCAACTCCGACCGACCAGACTGATTTGGGAAACGAATTTGTGCGGATCCACCGCCGACTTAGCCATGATGTCGCCAGTGAGGCAGGCCCATCATCCGGATGCAAGAGGACGACCAATTATTTTCGCCGCCGCCCAGACAATTGGTATTACGCCGCCCGGTTTGTTGTCGGCGGGGTGATCCGGTACACCTCGCGACGCACTGGCCACGAGAGCGAAACCGGCGAGGTGAGGCACCCCGTCATCCCACCTGCAGAATTCATGGCAACGAATTCATTAGCGGTTCAAAACTTCCGAATCGATCCACTGAAGGTTTAACCGCTGATAGTTTCGCTTAATCGCTGACACGAAACTTTGAAAGTCACCTCCGACTGATTGTCCTTGCCGCGCCGAAACCCAAACGCGAAGCCGGTGCGTGGTTGGCATTCGGAGGCGTCCGCTTGCCTCGCACGTAGGTGCGCGGACAAGTACCGGGATACGAGCACCCAGCAACGGTGAACATCGCGGACGGAATAAATGCCGGTTGAATTCTCTGCGTCCTCCGCGAGCTCCGCGTTAAAATTCAGTGTTTTTATTTATCCGTCTTCGTGACCTTTGCTTCCTTGGTGTATAAACTCTCTTCAAGCTGCCAGTGGCGGAGATTGGGGCGGCCGGTTCGCTTTCTTGAAAAGTGAAACCAACCCAACAACCACGAGCACCGGAATCCAAATCGGAGAAAGCGCCACCGCCAGCGTCAGGACGATCGCAGCAAACACCGCCAGCACCGAAAGCCCGATCGCACCCAAAAATGTCGCGGCCAAAAGGCCCACGAGCGCCAGCATAAAAATAATCGGGCTGAGTTTGATCGCGACCAAAAGCACCACCACGACGAGAAGAACTTTAACCACCGTTTTCATGCAGGGAAAACCCCGCAGCGGAAGAAAAGTTGCACAATCTGGCGCGGCCTTGTTCAACAAACGCCGATGCCGTCAACCGTTCCGATTCCCGTCGTTTGTGCCCTGATCGAACGCGATGGTTGCATACTTCTGGCACAACGCCCGCCAAACAAACACCTCCCGCTGAAGTGGGAATTTCCCGGAGGCAAAGTCGAACCCGGCGAAGAAGCGTCCGCAGCCGTCGTGCGTGAAATCAAGGAAGAGCTCAGTTGCGAGATTGTGATTCGCCGCGCGCTCCCGAGTTTTCTTCACGACTACAAAACGGTCGTCATCGAGATGTTGCCGTTCGTGTGTCAGCTCGTGTCGCAATCCTCCGAGCCAGCGGCCAATGAGCACGTCGCGCTCGCGTGGGTAAAACCCGACGAATTGGCCCGCTACGATCTCGCCGCCGCCGACATTCCGATTATCGCGCAGTATCGTCAGCCAGATTAAGCCTCACGAATTGCGACGAAAATTCGTTCATCCCGTAGCGACAGGCGTCCCCCTATCGGACTCTCACCAGTTCGCCATGACTCCACGAATTACCCCGTCACTCTGAAGCCGGAACAATTTCAGGAATTGAGACTACCACAGAACACACTGAATACACAGAAATCAGGGCAATGAATTCGGCCCGATACCACCCCTTTCACGCCGCTTGCATTCCGGATTCTTTATGGCACGTTGACCCTCTCACGTTCTTTGACGGTGTGCTCATCAGTTGGTCACTAGTCATTTCCCATTTTGGGGGTGTTCCGGATTCGACCCTTGGTTAGAGCGCGCAGCTGCCTGTCGAAAGCGAAGGACTTTCGTTAATCCCCCTTCAAAACAAACAAACGGCACATTCGAAGAAATGCCTCTGGCTGCCTAAAAATTGCAGCTACGTTCCTACCATGACACCTGCTAATGGATAGGAGCGTCGACAGCAGGAATATCGGTGACGGCCGTTGTGACGTCGCCGAGGTATCTTCAAACCACAGCTGGCCAAAGGAGGAGCGCGCGTCATCGCGCCCCGGAGGCGAGATCCAATCAGACGCTACACAGGTAGATGCGGCGCGTGAAGGCCAGGGACACAGGGGTTCAACTCCCCTCACCTCCACCACTTTTTTAGCTCTACGGACTCGATCAGGAGACCGATTCCCAACAGATTCTGATTGATCTCAAGGCCGTAGCTTGGCGACAATACCGGCATGAGCACACGTGAACCTGCCACGCCCAAGTCACGCAAACTGAAGCTGAAACACGCTTCATGGGAGCATCCACGAGGCAGCGGGATCAAGGTTGCTGAAATGCCCAACACGACAGACGGCGTGGCGTACGGAGTCAGCTATCAGGTTCGCATCCCGTCCAAGCTTACCGGCGGAAAACGCGAATTGCTTCAGCGTTCGACCAAGCGGGATGCGGAAGTCTTGGCCGAAGACAGATTCGTCGCCCTGAAAAAACACGGCACCGAATTCTCGAAGATTCCCGCCAATGCACAGCGCGAGGCCGCAATCGCGTGGGGAATTCTGAGCGAACACAACAAGGCCACTCGGCTCGAACTCAATCTCGTCGACGTAGTCCGTGCCGGCATGAGCACACTCTCCCCAACCGGCGGCCTGAAGACGTTTGCCGAGGTCGCGGCAGAGCTCCGGACAAGCAAGGCTGCTCGCTGGAAATCCGGAAGCCTCGACGTTCAGACCGAGCGCAGCTTCAGAAAACGCAGCGAATTGTTGGAGGCGACGATGCTCGGGAAGAAGCTCGTGAGCCAGATCACCGCAAAGGACATCGTAGACGTGTTGGCCGACCTCGGATCAACCTACAGCCCACGCTCGATCTTGAACTATCGGAACATTGTCTCGGAAATATTCCGCCACGCAGTTAAGAAACGCTACTCACCTGCGAATCCGTTCGACGGATTTACCAAGGAAGACTTCAAGAAACTCGGTGGCGAGAAATCAGAGCGGGGCTTGGACGAGATCAATATCCTGACCGTGCGTGAGGCCGACCGACTGCTCAAAGCAGCGCAAGCAAGCAATGAACCGGGTATGTTGGCAACGACAGTGCTCCGGTTGTTCTGCGGCATCAGGACGGGCGAGGTCACTCGACTGGAGTGGTCGGAGGTGCACTGGCTCGAAGAAAGGCCGTATGTGCACATCCGGCCGGCAAAGCTAAGAAACGACAGATCCGACATGTCGAAATTCCACCGAACGCTCTTGAGTGGCTGAAGCTCTGTGATCCCGGGGCAAAAGGCCGTATCGATCCAAAGTCAGCGCTCACCTATGCGAAGAGGTTCGGCCGAATTTCAAGGCTTGCAGGAATCGGCGAGGAAGATGCGAAGGGCGAATGGGTGTCCGACTGGGAGAGCAACGACACCAGGCACTCGTTTGGCAGCTACCACTACGCTAGGCATGGCGATGCCATCAGGACGGCCCGAGAGATGGGTCACAAACAAGGCGACGAGGTGCTATTCGCCCATTATCGGTCTCTTGTGACGAAAGCCGAGGCGGAGAAATACTTCGGGCTTGTTCCAGACAACTCGGGCAAGGTCGAAAGGTTCCCAGCTTCCGCGGTCAGTTAGCCAAGACTTTAAGTTCGAGATATCGGTCGAGATCGACCCTCCGGTAGACCAATCTCCTGCCGATGCGGGCGACACGAATCTGCCGGTTGTTCGTCTCGCGCTGAAGAGTCTTCGATGAGATGCGCAGGTACGCGGCGCTAAGCAAAATCGTCGATCCACGGGCCTTTGCGAGCGCCATCGATCATTACCGGCTCCTATCGTATCCATTCATTCCAATTTTTGCGATTTATCTGCCCTGGTTGGAATTGGTATGCTCAGCCGCCGTTCTGTTCCGCTGGCGTGACCGGGGAGCACTCCTTCTGATTACGACGATGTGTCTGTGTTTTAGTGTGGCGCTGGCTTCGGCCTGGTGGCGCGGATTAGACATCAACTGTGGTTGCTTTGGCCAAGACAGCCCCGCTGCCCTGCCGGTCGCTTTGATCCGCAGTCTTACGCTGGGTTTTATTGCAGTCCTTTTGTTTCGAATGGAAACGCCAAGGGATGCCGGATTTCAAGCAAACTAACCCGACTTCCGCTACTGGAGGGTTTTTCGAAGGAGCCTGCGTTGATTTACAG